>JBCBPD010000001.1:0-116293 GCA_039820925.1 Bacteroidota bacterium
CAAGCCTATTCAATAAGTTCTCTTCATATTGCCTCCAATCATGATTCGTTTGCAACAAACTCATCTATCCCATCTTTAATAATGTCGATTTGGTCTAATCAGTCTTGACCTGACATCAAAACCAACATGTTGTGCCGCTAGAGGACAACCCAGCCACAGAGAAGTTTTATCAATTCACTTATTCATTCTATTAGCTTTTTCGGCTAGTCATAGCACTCACAGTCAAGAAAACAAAAACTTAGAAGCTTCCATTCCAAAAATTCAATTGGATAGCTCATCCTTTGATAAGAATGGGATGATTCGGATTTCTAAAATAAATGTAAGGCAGCTACTAGCCGCCCTTGTAATCGATTCAAAAGGGGAGAATCAATTAAATATCATTACTACGCTTGGTGATACAGAACCAGATTGGCTTGATATGGACGATTTGGAGTTTTTAGTTTCTGTTGTAGAATCTCAACAAGAATGTAAGTGTATCATGCGAATGGTTTCCTCTTACATACCTAACCCCAAAAACATGACAATTGGAAATCAAGCAATTTCTATCATAGAGGCTTATAGAAATGGGCAAGCCTTTCCAAATGGCCTGACTATTTGTCAACTTTATGAAAAAGAAAAGGTGATTGAGGTAAAGAATTGGTGGGCTGAGTATAAAAAAAGTGATGAATAAAGATTTTAGTAATCTCTCCCTAGCTGTCGCACATTTGAAAAGTGGGCAAAGCTAGTTTAACCAAAATTCACGAACTTCATGTCTAAGGCTATAATTTGTTATGTCCTATTGCATTTTAAAACATTTGTTATAAGCATGAAAAAGGTGTTATCCATCTTGGTATTTCTAACCTTGACGTCAAATATCAGTGCTCAATATGACTCAATATCAAAAAATGGCGAAGGGTTTGATTCCGTTTTTGGTTTTTTGGAGGAAGGATACTTTACGGGCACGATTAATGGAATCCTTATTTTGGAGAATATGGATGGTTCGGAGACAGTACTGGATTTTCAAGGTAGCAATGCCAAACTTGAAATTGAAAAGGATGAGCACAATGTATATGACTTGAGTTTTAAAAAGTACTCAGGACAAACAACGAGCGGAAAAACTAAAATATTATATGAAACCTATGGACTTGCCAATGCTTTCACAATAGATATTGGTGGGGTAAACTACAAGTTATCAATGATTGACGGGGGTTGTGATTTGGTGATTAACGGACTTGAATATTTGTACAAAAAAGAAATAGGAACTGAATACTTAATTCTGCGTTTTTCAAAGAAAATCGAACTTTGGGAAAACGAAGTAGTTGATGGAAAAAAGCTTTGGGTTAAACCGGAATCGACTATTACTTTAGCGATAACTCGATGACTTTATCTTGACCTTAGCTTTTGAACAATGAGAAATCAGCTCACTATATTTTTCCTATTGCTACAAACCATCTGTTTATCACAAGTCTTGGAACGAAGACAAGAAATCCATGGAGGATTCATAAAAGCTGCAGATTTGATCATCCTTTTAAAAGACATAGATTCTATCCCTGGGAAGTATGATGTAGTGGAGCTCCAATCGGCCTATTTACAAAGTGTTGGGATTCTTTGCGAAGTAATTGGTTTTAAAATTGGGTTGCTCGATAAGGACGACTATACTGTATCCGAATTCTATATGAAGGGCAATCAACTCTCAGATGACGTCAAAGGAAAGATTTCCGGACAAGAAGGAGTAAAAAAAATCAAGATATTTAGCCCCACCATTAAATGGTTCACTGGGACGTATACCCTTGGAGATGAAAAGGTGTTCCCTATAAATTAGGTTCGGCTACTCAACTTACATTTGCCATTTAATGCATTCAAATCCACTCTAAAACAACCCTTTTTTGTTTTAATGAAAATTCCCGAACTTGACTTAGCAGATAATATGACTATTGAATAAACGAGAATGCAAATGAGTAACAAAAACTTGAGTTTGATTCTTGGAATAGCTTCTACGTTAGTATTTATTCTACTTCTTACTGAATCAGGGCCCATAACAATACCTTATGGATTGAAGATTGATGTTCGAATTGCGAGAATGGCGTGGCTGTTTTTTGCAATAATTAACTTTGCAAGTTATTTGGGCTTAAGGAAATGGAAATGAAATGATTTCCTTAGCTGCCATTCGTCTGTAAAGGGAGTAGCCGCTTTTTCTTAAAATATTTCCGACCTTAAGGGAATGGAAGAAATCAAAAAGTACATTGACCATATTCATACCATGAATGCGGCGGACTGGAACTTTTTTGCTTCCAAATTGCACAAGCAAATCCTAAAGAAAAACACACCACTCATCAAAGTGGGCGACATTGAAAACCATCTGTCTTTTATCTCCGAGGGGATAGTGCGTTATTATATTCCCCAAGAAGAAAGTGACTTGACGTTTGGGTTTTTGTTCGAAAACCAATTCGTTACGGCCTATGATTCCTTTATCACCCAAACGCCTTCTCCCTATCAAATTGAAACGCTGACGAACACCACTTTATGGCGCATAACATTCAACGACCTTCAAGAGGTCTACGATAAAACCCAAAGCGGAAACGTCATCGGGCGACGAATGGCCGAAAATATGTTTTTGATAAAGTCGAAACGAGAAATCGCCCTACTGAGCAAAACGGCAGAAGAACGCTATTTGGACTTATTTTCAGAACGCCCCAAACTATTGAAAGAGATTCCCCTCAAATACATTGCCTCTTACATTGGAGTTACCCCACAAGCGTTGAGCCGAATTCGCAAGCGAATTACTTAACCTGGGTTCATTGTCTGGCCTTAAGGCATTTACCAATTTTGTGACTGAATCAAAAGAAGACAGCATGAAACCACTGATCGTACTTTTAACCAGCTTTGTGATTGCCATTTTTGCAGTAAAATGGGTCACCAAACAATATGATTTTGCCTTATCGGCCCGAATTGCCATGGCGGTTATGCTCTGCTTTACTGCCATTGGGCATTTTGCCTTTACCAAAGGCATGTAGATGATGTTGCCACAATTTGTTCCCTTTAAAACCTGCTTGGTGTACCTAACCGGAATTTTCGAGATTCTATTGGCCGTTGGATTGCTCATCCCAAAACTACAAGTGTTCAGCGGATGGACGTTGATTATTTTTCTGGTATTGATGTTACCTGCGAATATTTATGCGGCCTTTCACCAAGTAAACTACCAAAAAGGAACCTTTGATGGCCACGGCCTCTTCTATTTATGGTTCAGGATTCCCTTGCAGGTACTGTTTATCGTTTGGGTGTATGTGAGTGCAGTTCGGTTTTGACTTGGGCTACGCTACCGTCCCCTGACAACTACTTCCGGCCCCTGCCGTACAGCCATAACAGTGTTGTGAAATCACAATGTTGCGGTCATTGAGCACATCTTCATTGTAATCTTTAATGTGTTTTATCTTGCTGGCTACTTTTAGCTCCAACATTTGGTTAAAGTCACAATCGTAAAGCCAGCCATCCCAACTGACCGAAATGGTGTTGGTGCACATCACATTGGCTACTGCCGAAGGGTTGTAAGCCTCAACCAAGGCATACATATAGTCTTCGTAGTTTTCAGATGCGACCAAATAATCCAAAAAGCGGGATATGGGCAGGTTGGTGATGGCAAACAAATTATGGAACTGAATGCCAAAATCTTCATCCAAGGCTTTTTTAAAGTCACGCTCCATCGCGGCTTGGTCTCCAGGCAAAAAGGCTCCGGAAGGGTTGTACACCAAATCCAATCGTAAATCGCTGCCGGGCATGCCGTAGCCCACGGCGTTCAATTCTTGCAAAGCCTTGATGGATTTATCAAAAACCCCATCCCCACGTTGCTTGTCGGTTTTGCCCCGAGTGTAATGCGGCATGGAAGACACCACATGCACATTGTGCTTTTTAAAGAACTCGGGCAAATCGTAATATTTCTTGTTGGCACGAATGATGGTCAAATTGGACCGCACGATAAAATCTTGGATTCCCGCCTTGGCCGCCTCTTCCACAAACCATCGAAAATTGGGATTCATTTCGGGTGCGCCTCCGGTAAGGTCCAAGGTATGGGCCCCGGTGTTTCGAATAACTTCCAGGCAGAGCTCCATGGTTTCACGAGTCATGATTTCCTTTCGGTCCGGTCCGGCATCCACATGGCAGTGCTCGCACACTTGGTTGCACATATACCCCACATTGATTTGCAGGATTTCCAACTTTTTTGGTCGCAACGGGAAATGCCCAATCTCAGCAATTTTGTCTTTAAAATAAGGCAGTTCGCCATCCGCAAAAATGCCCCCGTTCAAAATATCCATTTGCTTATTGATGGAGGCGAGTTCACCATCACGCGCTTTTAAAGACTTTTTCGCCGCCTTTTTGATTTGGGGTAATATGCTTTCTTCCATTTTTTTAGAGTTGTCGGTTTCTTGGTTGTTCGTTGCTAGTACCATTAACTAGAAATCAACAACCGTCAACCAGTATTACATGGATAACTTGTTGTATTTGTTCATCATCTGCACACCATGCACCAAGGTTGCGCCACTTTCAATAGCGGCACCCGCATGCACGGCTTCCATCATTTCTTCTTTGGTAATGCCCCGTTGCAAACCATCTTTGGTGTATGCATCAATGCAATACGGACACTTGACCACATGGGCCACAGCAAGGGCAATCAAAGACTTCTCTCTAGCACTTAGTGCACCTTCTTCGAAAACCTTACCGTAATACTCAAAAAATTTGTTGCCGATGTCCTCACTCCATTCGGTGATTTTACCAAATTTTCGAAGGTCTGCTGGGTCATAATATGAATTGGCCATAAAAGGATATAATTAAAGTTAAGGCGTGGCTACGCCAATAAAATGAAATTGAAAAACTAGGGTAACCTAAGAAAAGGGCGAGCCTTTATTAAACTGAAAAGAAGGAACCAATTGTGCATGCAGTTCAGGTTCGAATGAAAACGCTGAATGCGTTGAACCTACCAACTGGGTCAAAAGGGTGATGAGATATTGCTTTAAGGTCTTTACGAAACCTACCAAATGCTTGGCATCTTCAAGCGTGTCCAAATCAAAATAGGTCTCTAGGCAAAAAACCGTACCGAACGGTTTAAAATAAGAAACCAACGCATTGAATAGTTGCTGTTGTTGCCAAGGTAGGTTCTCAAAATCCTCTTTCGAAAATTGATTTTTCCGCATCCCGATGAGGTAAGTGCCTCCATCGTACGTAGGCCCAACCACCATCTGCTGGGTTTCCAGCTTTTGTTTCGCTTGCTTGAGCAGCTTTACCGAAATGTGCGGGCAGTCATTGCCAACAGAAATAACGCCGTCATAACCTTTTGCGAAGAGGACTTCAAAAGCGTTCGCCAAACGTTCGCCGAAATTGGCCCCTTTTTGTTCGAACTCACTAAAGTGAAAATAGGGAATGCCTGAATTTTCAATAACCTTTTGCGTATGCAGTGTAAGAGATTCGAACAGCTGCAAATTCCCAATACCTTTCGCGCGCAAATCGCTTTCCGCGGAATGGGCAAAAAGCAGCAAGGCAATCTTATTATGTGGATGTGATGACGTCACGAAATTGCTTGAAACAGATATCAAGGTATTAAATAATCCGTAGGAAAAAAGCCTTCGGCCTTACAGGAAGTTGAGAAAATCAAAAATTTTAACAAATAGACGCAGGGGTCGGTCAAAATTGAGGAAATCCTACCAAGTGCTCGTCCAAAGGTGCTTTTCGAAGTCAAAAGCTTGATTTTTAGACTAAATACCGTTCGTACAGACCGAGAGGTCGGTAATATTTCCCTAAAATTTGAAGCAAATCTGGCAGGGGGAGTCGCTATGGAATTACTTTTGTGGTGGTTTACTGACCTAAATAGACAAAAGCATGCAAGAAAATTCGGTAGGATTGGTTTTATCGGGAGGCGGTATTCGTGGCATGGCGCATATTGGTCTTATCCAAGCGATGCAAGAACATGGTATTGAAGCCGACGTGGTGTCCGGTACAAGTATTGGGGCTTTGGTGGGAGCGCTCTACGCCAACGGAAATTCAGTAAAGGAAATGTTGGCATTCTTTCAAGAAACGCCTTTGTTCAAATACAATTTCTTTGCGATTAACAAACCTGGTTTTATTGATACCGAACGGTATTATCCCGTATTTAAAAAACACTTCCCCAATGATTCCTTTGAATCTTTGAACAAAAAACTCTACGTGGTCGCCACGGATTTGCTCAAAGGCGAAGAAAGGGTGTTTCATGAAGGGGATTTGATAAAACCTCTTTTGGCTTCGGCGGCCCTCACCCCGGTTTTCAGTCCTGTGGATATTGATGGCACCTTGTTTGCTGATGGCGGAGTAATGAATAATTTTCCGAAAGAGTATGTGAACGAAAGCGGAAGAATCATTATTGGCAGTAATGTTTCCATCGCAGGAGAAGTAGGCAAAAAAGACCTTAAAAACTCCTTGCAACTCGCAGGGCGCATCACTGGGTTGATGATTTATGCTTCCAGCCACAAAAAACTTAAGGAGTGCGACACCTTCATCGAACCTGCCGAATTGGAAAAAATCGGGGTTCTAGACAAAAAGGGCATTGAAACCGCCTATCGCATTGGATATGAGCATGGCGTAAAGGCTATTTCCAAAATCATGGAACGCAAATCCTAAACATCATCAAAATCAATGACCAACTTATCTGTAAGGGCATGGGCTTGGCAAGTCAAAATGAATCCTTCTTCAATTTCGCCATCGGTTAGAATCTGGTTTTTGACCATTTCTGCTTTTCCTTCCTTCACGCGCGCAATGCAACTACTACAAACTCCCCCTTGGCAAGAGTAGGGTGCATCAATATCATTTTTAAGCAAGGCATCCAGCACAATTTCCTTTTTCGCTATTTCTACAACGTGATTTTCATCATCAAGCAGAATTTCAACACGCGTTTCCCCTTCGGTTTTTTGGGCATCCAAAGGTTTCGCTTCGGAAGAGGTAAACAATTCAAAATGAATATGGTCTTTTGAAATGCCAGCATTCGTTAGGCTTTCGGTTACTAAATTGATCATCCCCTCAGGGCCGCAGAGGTAAAAGGCTTCGAAAGACGTCCCTTTGAACTTGTTCTTCAACATCAAGTTCACCGTGGAAGATTCAATTCTACCAAACAAAGCACCTTCTTCATTTGCACGACTGAACACATATTGAATGGTCAATCGGTTGCCGTACTCCCCTTGCAACGCTTCCAAACTTTCCAAATACATGGTTTCCGCCTTGGTTTGGTTGCCATAGACCAGTACGAAAGTGTTTTCGGGGTGACTTTCCAAAACGGTTTTGGCAATGGCCATAATAGGGGTGATTCCACTACCTGCAGCAAAAGCCATTATGTTTTGAGCCGAACCGTTTGATTCATAGACAAAGCGTCCTTCTGGCGGCATCACCTCAATCGTATCGTTGGCGTTCAAAACATCATTGGCGTACACCGAAAAGGTCCCGTTAACCACTTTTTTAACCCCTATGGTCATTTCACCAGAAGAAGGGGCCGAAGACAGGGAATATGCACGACGTACTTCTTCGCCATTGATGTCTTGTTTTAAGGTAATGTACTGTCCCGCGGTATACGAAAAAGTATCCTTGAGGGTACTGGGAACATCAAAAGTTAGGGCTACGGAATTAGGAGTAAGTTGTTTTTTTGAGGAGATGGTTAGCGGATGGAAATCGCTCATGAATTCAATTTTTTTACAAAATTAAGGCTTTCGACCCGATAGAACGGCACCCTTTTTTTGGCCACACTGTAACAAAACCATGAAGAGATACACTAACTTGGGGAAAATTGTTAAGTATGCTGGGTCATTTTATTACCCTACAGCGAAAAGCGTTCTTTAGATCTTCTTCCTTTGGCAAAAGCCTCGCCTTAAAACTCTTGATGGGTTTTTTTGCAATCTATATGTTGGTTGCCTTACTCTTTATGGGAGGGGTGCTCTATTTCGCATTGCGAAAGCTGGTTCCAGATGAAAACCCGATGTGGGTGGTGAGTCAGTATATGGTGTATTGGGTATTGGCGGAATTGATTTTGCGCTATTTCATACAAAAGTTGCCCGTGATGGACATCAAACCCTTTTTGGTGCTACCCATCAGCAAGCAAAAAATCTCACATTACATTTTGGGCCGTTCCGGCTTTTCGGTCTACAATTTACTGGCCTTCTTCTTTGCATTGCCATTTGTTGTGGTTTTGATTATGAACGGGTACCCTGCCTTGAACGTTTTGCTTTGGTTTGTTGGTGTGGTGGCCATAGCGCTCAGCATTAATTATATCAACTTTATCATCAACAAAAGCAACGCAGCATTGATTACTATCGTAGGCTTGTTGTTCGTGTTTTTTGTGCTGGATTATTTTGCCATTCTTCCGGTAACGACCTTTTTCGGGCCTATTTTCCATGGGTTGTATGCCTATCCCTGGACGGTTTTGGTTCCAATAGCATTGGTGGTTTTGGCGTATTTCATAAACTTCAAATATCTGGTCAAACGCATTTACTTGGATGCTTCTCTAAAGGCCAAAACAGAACCGGCAAAGACCTCAGATTTAACTTGGACGAGACGGTTTGGAGATATTGCACCTTTTCTGCAATTGGACCTCAAACTCATTTGGCGAAACAAACGAACAAAAGCTCAAGTATTCATTTCATTGTTATTCGTGCTCTACGGTCTCTTTTTCTACACCCAAGACATGTACGTGAAAATGATGCCTATGCTGTGCTTTTTGGGCGTTTTCATGACGGGGATTTTCTTAACGAATTTTGGGCAGTTTATTCCTGCTTGGGATAGTGCCTATTATAGTATGCTCATGTCACAGAACATCCCTTTGCGCAAATATTTGGATTCCAAAGCAGGCCTGATTACGTTCAGCGTTGTGGTCATGTTCTTCCTTACAATACCTTATGTCTATTTCGGCTGGGAAGCGTTGGCCATCAATTTTGGAAGTGCCCTGTACAACCTTGGGGTAAACATTCCCGTGATTTTGTTTTTTGGCTCCTTCAACAAAAAACGCATTGAATTGGATAAAAGCCCATTTGGGAATATGCAAGGGACCAGCGGCACCCAGTTTTTGATTATCCTGCCCGTTTTGGGGGCGCCTATCATTTTGTTTTCCATTTTCTACTTTTTCTTTTCCGTTGAAATAGGTGTTTTGGTGTTGTGTCTGTTCGGCATTGCAGGCTTGTTGTTTCGCAAGACCTTGCTCGATAAGATTACCGAACAGTACCGCAGTAGAAAGTACAATATGATTGCGGGCTTTAAAGAAAAAGATAGCTAATCTCAATTAACAAGTAAAGAACCATGATAAAGGCAACGAATCTCTCAAAACAATATGGCGGACAGCAGGTTTTGGATATTGAAACCCTCGAAATCCCAAGAGGACAAAGCTTTGGGTTGGTCGGAAACAATGGCGCAGGGAAAACCACTTTTTTCAGTCTGTTGTTGGATTTGATACCACCTTCTTCCGGCGAAATCGAAAACCAAGGGGTCAAGGTCAACCAAAGTGAGGACTGGAAACCGTTTACCGCTTCCTTTATCGATGAGTCCTTTTTAATAGGGTACCTTACGCCGGAAGAGTATTTCTATTTTGTGGGAGATTTGCGCGGGGTGAACAAAGCAGATGTAGATGCCCTGCTTGCGCAGTTTTCAGACTTTTTTCATGGTGAAATTCTCGGACAGAAAAAGTATTTGAGAGACCTTTCCAAAGGAAACCAAAAAAAGGCAGGTATTGTGGCCTCATTTATTGGCAACCCGGAGGTAGTGATTTTGGATGAGCCTTTCGCCAATTTGGACCCAACTACACAGATTCGACTAAAGGGTATCATCAAAGAGTTGGCGGAAAGGGAGGATGTCACCGTTTTGGTTTCAAGTCATGATTTGATTCACGTCACCGAAGTGTGTGAACGTATTGTTGTATTGAACAAAGGGGAAATCGTAAAAGATATTACGACCTCACCTGAAACCTTAAAAGAACTGGAAAGCTTTTTTGGGGCATAGTGCCTTCAGGAGAATCCATCCCGTTTTGAACTTCTTTGAAGCAGTTTTTCTTTAGAAAAGACGGAATTCACAACTGTATTGCATTTTATCGATGACACCTATAATAATTCAGGTAAATATGAGTTTTGTTTAGGTAACAGCAGTGATGGTTTTGAACACTTTTTACAAAACACTTAGTCTTTCCGTTCTGATTTTGGTTTTGATAAGTGCTTGCTCCGTGAAAAAGGACAAGTTTATCAACCGGAATTGGCATGCCTTGAATACCAAGTACAACACTTTGTACAATGGCAACATTGCCTTTGAGGAAGGCCGAGAAGAGCTTCGAACAAGTTATCGCGATGACTACTGGGAAATTCTTCCCGTGGAACGCCTTCAGGTATCCGATAAAATCAAACTGGATTCAGAGGACAACAACCCGAACTTTATTATTGCTGAAGAAAAAGCCACGAAGGCCATACAGAAGCATAGTATGGACATCAAGGATGAGGAACGGAACCCTCAGATTGATGAAGCTTTTTTGCTGTTGGGGAAAGCACGCTATTTTGATGAGCGTTATATACCCGCCCTCGAATCCTTCAATTATATCCTAAAGAAATACACCGAAAGTAACAAGCTAAACGAAGCAACCATTTGGAGAGAGAAAACTAATATGCGTTTGGACAATCCTGAGCTGGCCATTAAGAACATCAAACGGATGTTTCGCTATGAAACCCTCAAGGACCAAGAAGTTGCGGATGCAAATGCGGTTTTGGCGCAATGCTATATCAACTTAAAAGCACCGGATACGGCCATTCAAAAATTAAAAATTGCACAAGGCTACACCAAGAAAAACGAAGAGCGTGGGCGTTACCTGTTCATTATTGGGCAACTCTACAACCAATTGGAATTTAAGGATAGCGCGAATTACGCCTTTGATAAAATCATTGCATTGAACCGTAGAACGCCGCGTGTGTACATGATCAATGCACATTTGAAGAAAATCGGTAATATCGATATTACTGATTCGAATCAAGAAGATTTGCTGGAATACCTGACGGATTTGGAAGAAAACCGCGAGAATCGTCCTTTCTTGGATAAGATATTCCGGTCCAAAGCCAACTTTCATTTGTCCACAGCATCGGACAGTCTGGCCATTGTATATTACAACAAATCGCTACGCGCGAATCGAGGGGATAGAAAGTTAAGCTCTTTGAACTATCAAAGCTTGGCCGATTACTATTTTGACCAAGATGCCTACAAAACTTCAGGGGCGTATTACGATAGCACCTTGACCAACTTGGAGCAAAACACGAGGAAGTACCGGCGCATCAAAAAGAAATTGGACAACTTGGAAGATGTCATCAAATACGAGGACATTGCCCAATATGCCGATAGTGTGATTACGGTCTATCGCATGCCCGAGGCAGAACGCAAGGCTTATTTTGAAGATTATATTGCCGAGCTAAAACGAAAAGAAGAAGCTGAAGCAGCCAAGGAATTGGAGCGTACTACAGCTGGTTTTGCCCAGTTTGCCCAAAGTAAGGGCGGAAAAGAAAACAAAGGAAAATTCTATTTCTACAACATCACCAGTTTGGGATACGGTAAAAACGATTTCAAAACCCGATGGGGCGAAAGAGTTTTGGAAGATGACTGGCGTTGGAGCAACAAAAGCCGAACCTTGCCTTCTGAAGCGACCGGCGAACAAGTTACTGCGGATGGCCAACCTGCTGAGGTGCCGGAAGACCAAAAGTTTGATGTTGAGTTCTATTTAGCACAAGTTCCGACGGATGAAGCGGTAATTGACAGCTTGAGAAACGAGAAGAACTTTGCGAACTATCAGCTGGGACTTATCTATAAGGAAAAGTTCAAAGAGAATTTACTCGCCGCTGGAAAACTGGAAAGTGTTTTGGCCTCACGCCCCGAAGAGCGACTTGTCCTTCCTTCCAAATACAACTTGTATAAGATTTATGAGGAAACAGGCAGTCCTTTGGTTGAGGTCATGAAACAAGACATCATCCAAAATCATGCTGATTCTCGCTATGCAGAGATTCTTTTGAATCCCCAGGCCATTATCGAAGGTAGTACGGATAGCCCTGATGCCAGATATGCCGCGCTCTACAAAACCTACAAAAATCAAGAGTTCTTAAAGGTCATCACCCAAAGTCAAGAATATATTGACCGCTACACGGGAGACCCTATTGTGCCCAAGTTTGAAATGCTGAAAGCCAATGCCATAGGTCGTCTACAGGGATTTGAATCCTTTAAGGAAGCGTTGAATTTCGTGGCGTTAACCTACCCCAACAATCCCGAAGGGAAAAAGGCGGAGATGATGGTGCAAGAGCAACTGCCCAAATTGGAACCCAAGGATTTTTCTCCTGAACAAGGTTCCACAGGCGCGGAAAACTGGAAAGTGGTGTTCACCTTCAGTAGAGATCAAGACGAACCGGCCCTTGCGCTCAAACAACGCTTGCAAGAGGTCGTTGACGACCTTCGCTATAAGAATTTGGTATCGCGTGACATCTATAATTTGGAAACCCAATTTATCGTAGTGCATGGCTTTAAAACCAAGGAGTTTGCCCTCGGTTTTACCGAACTCATAAAAAAGAACAGGGACTACCGTATCAACGATGAGAATTTTGTAGTTTTATCGAAGAACTACAAGATTATTCAAGTCCATAAAAATTTAGAATCATACAAAGAACAACTTTAATCCCAAAACCGTAGAACACAATGTTTTCTGACAACAAAAAACCCCGACCTATGACAGAATTTGGTGGACAACCCAACAGAATTGAGAAGAATACGAAAATCAAAGGTGACATTACCTCTGAAGCCGATTTTCGTATAGATGGCAAACTGGAAGGCAACGTAAAGACTTCTGGAAAAGTAGTAATTGGCAAAGACGGCTACATCAATGGCAAAGTAGAATGCGTCAATGCTGACATCGAAGGCAAATTCAATGGCGAGCTTTTGGTGAGTGATTTATTGTCGTTAAAAGCGAATGCCGTTATAGAAGGAACGGTAAGCGTAGCGAAACTCGCTGTAGAGCCAGGAGCAACCTTCAACGCTTCATGTACTATGGGCAAAGACGCTATGGCAACCCGTAGACTTCAGGCAACAAAAGCAAATGAGCCCGCAAAAGTCTCCTAAGAAGAAGAACAATCTAATTAGGTTTTCGGCTTATGCGTTTGAAATGGCATTCACCATAGGCTTATTTTTATTTTTAGGAAAGTACTTGGACGGCAGGTTTGAAACTGGCTCAAAGGTCTATACTGCGATATTATCCGTATTTGGAGTGTTACTTTCCATTTTTAATTTAGTTCGAAGAGCAAACAAAAAGCAGTAATGCTAAACAGGGAGAATCTTGTCTACTTTGTTATTTCGATTTTCCTGTTTGGCCTAGAGCTTATATTGCTGTCTGTTTTTAAAAAAGATTCTCGGTACGAAATGTTACTGGTTGAATCTTTTTTTTTATCCTATTTCCTACTGACCGTATTTGTGTTGACGCGGTTTGTTGACCTTAAAATCGAATATACGGGGTTTGCCTTTCTGGGTTTGATGCTTTTGAAGATGATTTTGACTGTCGGCTTCTTAAGTTATTTGCTGGATGGCGCTAAAAACCAAAAAATCACTATTCTCTTGGTTTTAGTGCCCTATTTTAAGTACTTAATTTTTTCAATTTTGATTACTCTAAAGCGTTTAAATGTTCGCAACCGATAGGGAACTAAATTAAATCGAAAAAGACTTTAGAATACTGATTTAAAAGTATAATTTTGCGCAAATTTTAAAAGAGCATTTGGCATGCGTAAGTCAGGTTTGAAAAACCGTTGCTATTTTACTTTATTTTTTCTTTTTGCTTTAAGCTCTAGTTTGTTGGGCCAGAATCACCAAGAGTCTGTAGGTGAAGAGGTAGCTGACGTGGTTCATGAGGAAGAAAAGGAATTCAACGCTATCGAGATGATTATGGAGCACATCTCGGATTCCAATGAATGGCATATTGCTTCCTATCAAGGTTCAGATGGTCACGAAAAGCATATCGCCATTCCTTTGCCTGTTATTATTTGGGACGGAGAGTGGCACTTATTCATGTCTAGTAGTGCTGCCCATGGGCATATCCATTCAGGCTACACTATGAGTCACGGACAAATTGTATCTACCGAGGGAAAGGAAAAAGCAGCGCTTTTTGATTTGTTTACCGGGCTTGAAGGAAAATTTGTAGATCTTTCCATTTCCAAAAATGTTGCTGGAATATTAATTGCATGTTTACTTCTGCTACTCGTTTTTGGGTCATTTTCCAAAATCTACAAGAAGAACAATGGAGTTCCTAAAGGAATAGCAGGTTTCTTAGAACCTGTAATTCTTTTTGTTAGAGATGAAGTTGCATTACCCAATATTGGAGAAAAGCATGCAAATAAGTATTTGCCACTGCTTCTAACTATTTTCTTCTTTATTTGGTTTAACAATCTGTTAGGGTTGATTCCAATTTTTCCAGGAGGGACGAATGTCACAGGAAACATTGCTGTAACCATGGTGCTTGCTCTTGTTACTTTAGTGGTGGTAAACCTGAATGGAAATAAAGAATATTGGGGACATATTTTTTGGCCTCCCGGGGTGCCCTTTTTGCTAAAGATTATTATGATACCTGTTGAAATTCTAGGAGTTTTTACAAAGCCTTTTGCCTTAATGATGAGGTTATTTGCCAACATTACGGCAGGGCACATTATGATTCTCAGCTTAATCTCTTTAGTTTTTATTTTTCAATCCATATGGATTAGTCCAGCATCTGTGATTCTTGCACTTTTTATTTCTGTACTTGAATTACTTGTTGCGGCCTTACAAGCTTATATTTTCACAGTTCTTTCAGCGTTGTTCATTGGAATGGCGGTACAAGAACACCATTAATTACTTTTAATCTTTAATAATCTGAACATGGAAGCAGGTTTAATTTATGTTGGAATTGGTCTTGCCGTTTTGGGTGTAGGACTTGGTATCGGTAGAATTGGTGGACAAGCAATGGAAGCTATTGCGCGTCAGCCAGAAGCTGCCGGAAAAATACAAGGAGCTATGCTTATTGCTGCAGGTCTTATCGAAGGTGCCGGCCTTATTGCAATTATTTTCGGTGCTTTTGTAAAGTAATTTTCCGAGGCTCTACAGCGATTGGCTGTAGAGTCTCAATTTAAAATGATATAAGATGAAATTATTCTTTTTAGAAGCAAGTGGTTCAGAACTTATCAATCCTGGAATAGGCTTGGTTTTCTGGATGCTTGTGACCTTTATAATATTGTTGGTGTTGCTTAAAAGGTTCGCTTGGGGACCTATTTTAAGTGCTGTGAAGAAAAGAGAAGAGGGGATTAGAGATGCCTTGGAAGCCGCGGAATCTGCTAAAAAGGAGATGCAAAACATTACCGCAGACAGCGAAAACCTTTTGAAAGAAGCCCGTGCCGAAAGAGAGACCTTATTGAAAGAGGCAAGAGAGTTGAAGGAACAAATGTTGGCTGATGCTCGCGAGGAAGCACAAAAGGAAGGGGATAAGATTATTGAAAAAGCAAAAGCCACTATCGATAGCGAAAAGAAAGCAGCGGTAGCCGATATCAAATCGCAAGTAGCCAATCTTTCTTTGGAAATCGCTGAAAAAGTATTGAAAGAAGAGTTGTCCGACAAAAGCAAGCAACTAAAGTTGGTTGAAGACATGTTGGGGAACGTAAAATTGAACTAATTCCGTATGAACGAGTCAAGAGCGGCAATACGATATGCTAAGGCCACCCTCGATTACGCCGTTGAAAAAAAGATGGCGGACAAGGTGGACAAAGACATGCGTGATATCGTAGCCACACTCAAGGAAAATAAGGAGTTGGGCAATCTATTGGGAAGTCCAGTAGTTAAAATGTCCATGAAATCCAACATCCTAAAAGAGGTTTTCGCCGGAACTACAGAAACCACTAAAGGAGTGATAGAAACCTTGGTGGGCAATAAGCGAATTGAGTTGTTAGAGGCGGTTTGCTTGAAATACATCATCCTAAACGAGAAGCGAAAAGGAGAAGATATCGCCAAGGTAACTACCGCGGTTCCTTTGAACGCCAGTTTGGAAAAAAAGGTATTGCAACAGGTCGCTAAATTGACGGGAAAAAAATTGACAATCGAGAACATTGTGGATGAGTCGATTTTGGGCGGTTTCGTTTTGCGCGTAGGGGATTTACAATACGATGCCAGCATCGCGCAGAAATTGGATACTCTTAAAAGAGAATTTACGAACAATATATAGTTAGAAAATACGAGCCTTGTTCGGCTCAACATAATACAACAATATGGCAGCAGTAAAAGCGGCTGAAGTTTCAGCAATACTTAAAAAGCAACTTTCCGGGTTTGAAGCTACGGATTCATTGGATGAAGTTGGAACAGTACTCCAAGTTGGTGATGGTATCGCCAGGGTATATGGACTTTCCAATGCGCAATACGGCGAACTTGTAGAGTTCGACGGCGGAATGCAAGGTATCGTTTTGAACCTTGAGGAAGATAATGTTGGTGTGGTATTGCTAGGACCTTCAAAAGGAATTTTGGAAGGGGCTACTGTAAAGCGTACGCAACGTATCGCATCCATCAATGTTGGAGAAGGTATTGTAGGGCGAGTGGTAGACACCTTGGGAAATCCTATCGATGGTAAAGGAGCCATTTCAGGAAAAACCTTTGAAATGCCGCTTGAGCGAAAAGCTCCTGGGGTAATTTACCGTCAGCCTGTAAACGAGCCAATGCAAACTGGAGTTAAGGCGATTGACGCCATGATTCCAATTGGTCGTGGTCAAAGAGAGTTGGTAATTGGTGACCGTCAAACCGGGAAAACCACCGTTTGTATCGATACCATTCTAAATCAAAAGGAATTTTACGATGCAGGTGAGCCGGTTTACTGTATTTATGTAGCCGTTGGGCAGAAGGCCTCTACAGTTGCTGCTATTGCCAAGACATTGGAAGACAAAGGAGCGTTGGCCTACACTACCATTGTAGCCGCAAATGCATCTGACCCTGCACCTATGCAGGTATACGCACCTTTCGCAGGAGCTGCGATTGGAGAGTATTTTAGAGATACCGGTCGTCCTGCTTTGATTATTTATGATGACCTATCCAAGCAAGCGGTTGCTTACCGTGAGGTTTCCTTGTTGTTGAGAAGACCTCCAGGACGTGAGGCATACCCTGGTGACGTATTCTATTTGCACTCCAGATTATTGGAAAGAGCTGCAAAAATCATTGCTGATGATGATATTGCAAAGAACATGAACGACTTGCCTGAGACATTGAAGTCTGAGGTTAAAGGAGGAGGTTCACTTACCGCTCTGCCAATTATTGAAACACAAGCCGGTGACGTATCTGCCTATATTCCAACGAACGTAATTTCCATTACGGACGGACAGATTTTCCTAGAGCAAGATTTGTTCAACCAAGGGGTAAGACCTGCGATTAACGTGGGTATCTCCGTATCTCGTGTGGGTGGTTCTGCGCAAATTAAGTCCATGAAAAAAGTATCTGGTACGTTGAAGTTGGACCAAGCCCAGTTCCGTGAATTGGAAGCATTTGCTAAGTTCGGTTCGGATTTGGACGCGGCGACCTTGAACGTTATCGAAAAGGGACGTAGAAACGTTGAGATTCTAAAGCAATCCCAGAACGACCCATTTACCGTAGAAAATCAGGTAGCCATCATTTTTGCAGGTTCCAAGAACTTGTTGAAGGATGTGCCGGTGAATAAGGTAAAAGAGTTCGAAAGAGATTACATCGAGTTCTTGAATGCCAAGCACAGAGATGTTTTGGATACCCTTAAGTCAGGAAAGTTGACTGATGGTGCTATCGAAACCTTGACAGCCGTGGCAAAAGACCTTTCGGAAAAATATAGAGGATAAAAGCTTTTTCTGTCTCCCTGAGCTTAGTCGAAGGGAAGCAGGAGCCCATAAATAGTAAGATTCCGTAGCAATTGCGGAATGACAAATAAAAGGAATGGCAAACTTAAAGGAAATACGGAACAGAATCTCTTCGGTTTCTTCGACCATGCAGATTACCAGCGCGATGAAAATGGTGTCAGCAGCGAAGTTGAAAAAAGCGCAAGATGCTATCACCGCTATGCGGCCTTATGCCGATAAGTTGACCGAGCTCCTGCAAAACTTGAGCGGAAGCTTGGAAGATGTTGAGGGGAACAAATATGCAGAGAATCGCAGTGTTGAAAAAGTACTTCTGGTAGCGATTACTTCGAACAGAGGACTGTGTGGAGCCTTTAATTCAAACATTTTAAAGCAGTGTAACCATCTTTTGGGTTCAGTCTACGAAGGCAAACATGTAGATTTTGTAGCCATTGGGAAAAAGGCCAACGATGCTCTGGGCAAAAAGGGAACCATCCTTGCGAACCATAGTGGAGTTTTTGACAACTTGACTTTTGATGAGGTATCCAAGATTGCTGAAATGTTGATGGAGCGGTTTGTAGCTGGAGAATATGACAAAATTGAGTTGGTCTACAACAAGTTTAAGAATGCTGCTACGCAAATCGTGATGACGGAACAGTTTCTTCCTATTTTACCGGTAGACGAAGGAGACAATGCGAACTCGGAATACATTTTCGAACCTTCTCAAGAGGAAATTGTGGAGCAATTGATTCCGAAATCGCTTAAAACCCAATTGTACAAAGCTATTCGTGATTCCTTTGCCAGTGAGCACGGGGCGCGAATGACGGCAATGCATAAGGCTACCGATAACGCAACCGAGTTGCGCGACCAATTGAAGTTGACCTATAACAAGGCAAGACAAGCTTCCATTACCAATGAAATTTTGGAAATTGTTGGTGGTGCTGAGGCCTTGAATAACTAAGCTCAATGACTTTGGCAGTTGCTAAAGTTTGAACATATTGAAACTTGAAAAGCCCTTGAAAAAGGGCTTTTTCTTGCTTCAAACTGGATTTAACCAACATGAAATCAAACAAAACCGCCTTACTTTTCATTTTCGTCACCATTTTGGTAGATGTTATAGGCATCGGAATCATTATTCCCATTATTCCGGATTTCATCATGCAACTTACGGGAGAAGGAACACACAAAGCTGTGATTTATGGGATGTGGTTGACGACAGCTTTTGCGGGAATGCAATTTTTGTTTTCGCCTGTTCTAGGTGAAATCTCAGACCAGTACGGAAGAAAGCCTATTCTGCTGTTATCCCTTCTTGGATTGAGCATTGATTATTTGATTCATGCATGGGCCCCTACCATAATGTGGCTTTTCGTGGGAAGGTTTCTGGCTGGAATCACAGGAGCAAGTTTTACGGTTGCCTCGGCGTACATTGCTGACATCAGTACCAAAGAAGAAAAAGCCAAGAATTTTGGGCTAATTGGTGCTGCTTTTGGCCTCGGATTTATCATTGGTCCTGGTGTCGGTGGTTTTTTTGGAGATATTGACATTCGTCTTCCCTTTTATATAGCTGCAGGACTCACCTTTGCGAATTTCCTATTTGGGTTGTTTTTCGTTCCTGAATCGCTTCAACCTGAAAATCGTAGGAATATCCAACCGCTAAAAATGATTCCAGGCGTCTCTTTGATGGCCTTGCGAAATTATAAAGGGGTGTTACGGCTCATTTTTGCATTCTTTTTGGCTAATCTAGCAGGACAAGTTTTGCCCGCCATCTGGTCTTACTTCAGTATTGAACGTTTTGATTGGAGTCCGATGCAAATAGGAGTTTCCTTAGTTGTTGTGGGTTTATTGGTGGCCATTGTACAAGGCTTTTTGGTAGGAAAGGCGGTAGAGAAGTTTGGCAAACGCAAGGTAGTTGCTTTAGGGTTCATGTTATGGACCTTAGGGATGTTCCTGTTTTCCATAGCTTCCGAACCGTGGATGCTATACGCCTTTTTGATTCCCTACGCGCTAGGAGGGGTTGCGGGACCAACAGTACAGGGTATTATATCCAATCAAGTATCTGAAAAAGAACAGGGAAACCTACAAGGGTCTATTACCGGTTTGGTAAGTATTACAGCAATTCTTGGACAATTGATTTTCGCTCCCGTCTTCTACTACTTTATTCGCCCAGAAGGAGAAATCTACTTTCCTGGGGCATCTTACGCCCTAGCGGCAGTTTTCTTGCTCATGGCGTTTCTATTGGCCTATTCGGCCATGCGACGCATTGACTTATCCGATGAGATAAGCGCTTAGCTAAATCCGCTGAACAGAGGTTTTTTATCTTTGCTATTCAAAACAGCCCCATGAAGCATCTAAATGGATTAATAGCAATTGCACTTATGGTATCCTATGGTGGCTTCTCGCAACAAGATATCTGCGGGGAACCCATTTTTTTTGTGGAAAAAGCGATTTGTAAGGCATGGTATAACCGTGGCGCGCAAGTGAGTTCAGGTTGGCATTTGGAGATAAACGTAAGCCGTTGGGATGACACGGTTGTTCTTGAGGAAGCCTACTTCAGAAGTGGCAGGGCTAAATTGCGGCTGGAATCCCGAAAAGGAGAGAAGTGGCTACTAGCAGATTTTGAAAAATCAAAAAAGACTGATATAACACCTGATTTTGAGTTGAAAAAAGATGAAGCAATTTTATCTTATGCAAAAGATGGCCAGAAGAGACATTGCAAAATTGTTGACATCAAATCGGAAAAGCCCAGTTTTCATCAAGCCATGGGTGGTGGAAAAAGATAGAATTTGAAACGCTCAAGCTTCCAAAACCATCCGGGACTAGCAGCTTTTCTGTAACTTGCAAGCGGATGTTCGCGAGAACAAAACGAGAAATCCCCGATTGAATCCCTTAAAGAAGCTTTTTAAACAAACCTTTATCTACGGCGTGGCCACGGTGTTGCCCCGTGTGATTTCCTTTTTCTTGCTGCCTCTGTATACCGGTGTTTTTCAGAATGCCTCGGGATATGGGCAATACACAAATATCTATGCGTGGATAGCCATTTTCAATGTGATTTTGGCCTACGGTATGGAAACGGCCTTCTTCCGATTCTATAACAAGGAAGAGCAAAAGCAAAATGTAGTAGCCACTGCCCTTATTTCATTGATGGTTTCGTCTATAGGTTTCTTGGTATTGGCTTGGTTGGGTGGGGATAGCCTAGCAGCCTTCACGAACATCAATCCGGATTTTATTCAGTTCACAGCCTATATTTTGGTGCTGGATGCCTTGGTCATTGTTCCGTTCGCTTTCCTTCGGGCAACCGAAAAACCTGTTACATACGGTGTGCTAAAAGTGCTGAATGTCATCGTCAATGTTGGGTTGAATTTGTTCTTTTTACTGTTGCTGCCCAAACTTGCGACAGAGTCAGAGGGAGACGGTTTGTGGAACGGAATCTATAAAGAAGGATGGGAAATCCAATACATTTTCATTTCAAACATCATTGCTAGTGCCTTCACCTTCGTCGCACTGTTACCGTATTATTTCAAAGTAAAATGGACGTTTGATTTCACCTTATGGCGGAAAATGATGAAATATGCGCTCCCGGTTTTGGTCGCTGGGATAGCGTTTACCATCAATGAGGTTTTTGATAAAATCTTACTTACGGAATTGCTTCCACCGAATATTGCGGAAGAAGAAGTTGGGAAGTACGCCGCCTGCTACAAGCTCGCTTTGTTCATGACTTTGTTTGGGACAGCGTTCCGTATGGGCGTTGAACCCTTCTTTTTTTCACATGCAGAAACTGAAAATCCACAAAAAACCTATGCGCAAATCACAAACTATTTCGTCATTTTAGGCAGTCTGATATTGTTAACGGTAGTGGTGTTTGCCGAAGTATTGGCCTCAGTCTTAATACGAAATTCAGTGTACTGGGAAGCCCTACCAGTGGTCCCAATCATTCTATTGGGAAGCTTTTGTTTGGGGATTTACCACAATTTGTCGGTTTGGTACAAGATTACGGATAAAACAAGGTATGGCGCATTCATTTCCCTTATTGGTGCTGTGGTTACCTTGGCGATAAACTTCATATTCATTGAGAAGTATAGCTATATGGCTTCAGCTTGGGCCACTTTGGCCGCATATGCTACTATGATGGGGTTGTCTTACTATCTGGGAAGAAAGCATTATCCTGTGCCCTATAACCTTCGAAAGATTGGCTTCTATTGGGGATTGGCGTTGTTGTTTTCCGTCCTTTCTTTTTATGTTTTTAACCGAAATTTAATAGCTGGAGGCATACTACTTTTGCTATTTTTGGGTATGCTTTACAAGCTAGAAGGAGAAAATCTTACTAAAATATTTAGCACGCGTGAAGGTAAAAGTAATTAATAAGTCTGGGCATGATTTGCCCCATTATGAAACTCCAGGCGCGGCCGGAATGGATTTACGGGCGAATTTGGAGGAGTCTGTGCGGCTAAAGCCATTGGAAAGAGCTATAATACCAACCGGTTTATTTTTGGAATTACCGATGGGCTACGAAGCACAGGTACGCCCCCGTAGCGGACTGGCCGCGAAAAAAGGGATTACTGTGCTCAACGCACCTGGAACGGTTGATGCAGACTATAGAGGTGAGGTAGGGGTTATTCTGGCTAATGTTTCTAATGAAGATTTTCTGGTAAATAACGGAGAGCGTATCGCGCAATTGGTGATAGCCAAACATGAACGGATAGATTGGGAGAAGGTTGAAGTTCTTTCAGAAACGAATAGAGGTGCTGGAGGCTTCGGAAGTACCGGAAGCCAATAGAAACCTTAACACAATTCAATTAAAATCGATACATGAAAATCATAGTACCTATGGCAGGAAGGGGTTCGCGTTTAAGACCTCATACGTTAACCGTACCAAAACCCTTGATTCCCGTAGCTGGCAAACCAATTGTTCATCGACTGGTTAGCGACATTGCCAAAGTGTTGAACCAACCCATTGAAGAGATTGCCTTTATTCTGGGTGACCGTGCTTTTTTTGGAGACGATGTGGTCAGCAGTCTTGAAGATTTGGCAAAAGGACTTGGTGCAAAAGGAACTATTTATAGA
This sequence comes from Bacteroidota bacterium, assembly GCA_039820925.1. GTDB lineage: Bacteria > Bacteroidota > Bacteroidia > Flavobacteriales > Flavobacteriaceae > Flagellimonas. Next base: position 22,893 of record JBCBPD010000001.1, read on the forward strand.
CAAGATCAACCCTTGGGTACCGGTCACGCCATCATGAGTGCAAAAGAATCCTTGTCGGGTCCAGCCGTTATTGCTTATGCTGATACTTTGATTCGTGCCGATTTTGAATTGGATGCCTCAGCCGACAGCGTAATTTGGGTGAAGCAAGTTGAACACCCTGAAGCCTATGGAGTGGTGCAGCTCGATGAAAACGATCATATCAATGAACTTGTGGAAAAACCCAAGGAGTTTGTTTCTGATTTGGCTGTAATTGGTATTTACTATTTCAAAGACGTTGGCCAGTTGAAAGAAGAACTCCAATATGTTTTGGATAATGATGTGATGCATGGAGGCGAATACCAAATCAATGATGGTATTAAAAGGATGATGGACAAAGGCATGGTTTTCGTGCCAGGTCAAGTTCAAGAATGGATGGATTGCGGAAATAAAGCGGTTACCGTAGAAACCAATCAGCGAATGTTGGGTTTTTTACAAGACGACGGCGAAGCATTGGTGTCCAACAACGTAAGCTTGGAAAATGCCAACGTGATAGAACCATGTTTTATAGGGGATGGAGTGACCATTCGTAATTCCACGGTAGGACCGTTTGTCTCTATCGGTGCTGGCACGGTTGTGGATAATACCACAATTAAAAATAGTATCGTTCAGCAACAATCTGTGGTGCAAAATGCGAACTTAGACAATGCCATGATTGGAAATCATGCCTTTTTTGACGGTAACTTTGAAAAGATAAGTATTGGGGATTATTCCGAATTGCGGTGATGAGATTTGTGAAATAATATAGATGAAGTGGTTGGCCTGTTTTAGTGTTTTCTTTTGGGTACTGGGAAATAGTTTTGCCCAAGAAGAGGAGAGTGCTGAACTTTTTCTTGACGAATACACAGACGAGTTTCAAGAAACCTTTTTCGAAGGATTGAAGCAAAAGGGAATCCAAAATTATGATAGAGCGATTCAGTTGTTCCTTGATTGTAAACAGCTAGATGCCGAAAACCCCATTTTGGATTACGAGTTGGCAAGAGCCCATTTTAAGAACAAAACCTATGTAGAAGCTCAGGAGTACGGTATTACTGCGCTTCGAACCGACCCAACCAACTACTGGTATTTGGAAACTTTGGTTTCTATACTTGAGGAGCAAGGCAGCACCATGGAAACTATGGGCCTTACCCAACTTCTGGAAAATCAAACCCTGCAAGACAATCTTTCCCTCATTTATTTTAAAAAGAAACGATACAAGGAGGCTTTGAAGCTTCTTGATAAAATGCCGCAATCCGCAGTTACGAGGGAGCGAAAAAGGCGAATAGAAGATGCCTTAAATACGAAGAAGAAGTCCAACCGTACTATCACAAGAACTACAGGGGTAATTTCCGTTGGAAATCCTGTGGATGGAGTGAAAACAAGAATAGAACAGCTTTTGAGCCAAGAAGCCTATGTCAACTTGGAAAAGGAATCAGAAAAAGCGATGGAAACCTATCCGCTACAGCCCTTTTTTCTGTACGCGTATGGCTATGCCTTATTTAAGAACAACCAAAATAGCAAGGCAATTGAAGTATTGGAAGGCGCATTGGACTTTATTGTTGACGATGTGATGTTGCAAAATAGGATATATCAAGCCTTATCGGAATTGTATACTGCCGAAGGAGATCTCAAAAAGGCTGCAGAATATAAAAACAAAATCAATTCGAAATCATGAGTGGATTTCAGGCTTTTGGGAAGAACACCGCGTTGCTTTTGACGGCGACGTTACTTGTCTTGTCTTGTAAGACGACCAAAACCATAAGTGGTGGAGAGCTAGACCGAAGTCTTTCCACCAGAAAAATCATTGCAAAACATTACGAAGACAAAGCCAACTTCAAAACATTAAGGGGGAAAGTAAGAATTGACTATGCCAAGGGGGATGACGAACAGGGTATATCGGTAAGCCTTCGAATGGAAAAGGATAAGGTGATTTGGTTAAGTGCTCCGCTTGGGGTGGTGAAAGCCAAGATTACGCCAGAGAAAATATCCTTCTACAACAAACTGGAAGGAGAATACTTTGATGGAGATTTTAGTTACCTGAACAATTTATTGGGAACGGAAGTTGATTTCGAAATCGTAGAAAATCTGCTTTTGGGCCATACGTTTTTGGATTTAAGAAAGCAGAAGTATTCCTCTTCTTTTGAAGACAACACCTATGCCCTGAAGCCAAAAAAGGCTAATGACCTGTTTAAAATATTATTTCAGTTGGAGCCGAAACACTTTAAAGTACATGCCCAACAGATTGCCCAACCCGAGAAAGCAAGGAAGTTGAACGCAGAATATACCTATCAGAATATTGAGGGAAGGGTATTGCCCAAAAACATCAATATTTTAGCTAGCAACCAAGCTGAACTTACCAAGATTGATTTGGAATTACGCAACGTGGAATTGAATAGAAACCTTAATTTTCCCTATAAAATCCCAAAAGGATATAAGCAAATAGTATTAAAACAATATGGCAAATAAAGGGCACTATCTTATTGTCATTGTGTTGATTGCCTTTACTGGGGTTCAATTTACTTTTGCCCAAACTGGGGAACAGCGTGCGTTGGAAGCGAAGCGAGCCAAACTTCAAAATGAAATTAAGGAAATCAATCGTTTGCTTTTTGCCGAGCGGAAACAAGAAGGTAGTGTTTTGGAGCAAATGGAAGGGCTTGATAAACGGATTAATGTGCGTCAGGAGTTGATTCGCGTTACAAACCAACAATCGAATTTGCTCAATCGCCAAATCAATGTAAACATTAGGTCGATAAGTAAGTTGCGTGAAGACCTTCGTCTTTTAAAGGAGGAGTATGCGGAACTGGTGCGTCGCTCGAATCAAAATAGAACTCAGAACAATCGTTTAATGTTCCTTTTATCTGCGGATAACTTCTACCAGGCCGTCAAACGGTTGCAGTATATGAAGCAGTATGCGCAGCATCGGAAGAATCAAGGCGAAGCGATTGAAACAAAAACGAACGAGCTTGCAGCCTTGAACAAAACCTTGGTTTCACAACGCAAGGAAAAAGATGTGTTACTGGCGGAGAATAAGAAAGCTAAAGCAGCACTTTATAAGGAAATTAAAACTCAAAAGGAGCTATTAACCAGCATTCGTCAAAACGAAACACGATATACCGCTGCCATAGAGAAAAAACGCAGGGAGGCGCGCAAAATTGATAGGGAAATAGATAAACTGATTAAAAGCGCTATTGTAAAGTCGAACAAAAAGGTGGGTAAAAAGAGCACAACGTCTTTTGCGCTTACCCCTGAGGCCAAACTAGTAGCCACCAATTTCTCCGCAAATAAGGGTAAACTTATCTGGCCAGTCGAAAAGGGAGTAAAAAGTCAAGGGTACGGGGTGTATGCAGATAAATTATACCCTGGAATAAAGCATCAAAACAATGGGGTTACCATTACTACGGATAAAGGGAGTCAGGCTCGCGCTATTTTTGAGGGTGAAGTCGTGGCTATTTTATCCGTTCCCGGGGGTAGTAGAGCCGTTTCCATCAAACACGGGAATTACATCAGCACCTATTATAATCTCTCTAAACTCTATGTAAAACAGGGGGATAAGGTTTCGGCCAAGGATGTTCTGGGCGATATTTATACCAGTCGGTTTGACGGCTTAACAAAACTCAAATTCTATCTCTATAAAGACACAAGCCGCCTTAATCCCGAAGAGTGGATTTATCAATTGTAGGGAGTCAATTCCGAAAAGAAATAATTAACTGAACAGTGCTTTCAGTTCAGTGGCATCCCCTGGCTTCATTTTGCCCGCCAAAACCAAACTCAACTGTTTTCTGCGCAAAGCACCAGCGAAACGTTCTTTTTCCAAGTCTGTTTCTGGAGTTAGTTCAGGAACTTCTGTAGGTTTTCCGGTTTCATCAACTGCGACGAAGGTGTAGATTGCTTCGTTGGCTTTCGATTTCATTCCCGTAAACCGATCTTCCATCCAAACATCAATAAATACTTCCATTGAAGTGCGAAAGGCACGAGATACGGACGCCTCAATGGTTACTACACTGCCTAGAGGGACATTTCGGTTAAAAGCAACATGGTTTACAGAGGCAGTTACCGTAATACGTCGGCTATGACGTCGAGCCGCAATACTGGCCGCACGGTCCATTCGAGCCAATAGTTCACCTCCAAATAGATTGTTGAGGGGATTGGTTTCTCCGGGCAACACCATATCGGTCATTACCGTACGCGAATGTCTAGGATGTTTGGCCTCCATATCTAAGTTTCGGCAAAGATATGGCCTTGTTTAGGATAAGGAATGCTTAGGAGAAAACTATTTTTCGGAAAGCAACCAAGCGTCAGCACTTTCCGTGCGACGAATCTTTTTTAGGAAATCTAGGGCGGAGTCAGCGTCTTGAAAACTACCGTAAGCCACTTGATGCAATCCAAAACGATTGGTCCCTAAATAAAGGGCATCAAACCCTTTTTCTTTAAGTTGAGCAACCTTTCGTTCCGCGTTTTCAGAAACGCGAAAGGCACCGGCAATAATATGGTGCTTGCCTTTAACCGTTTCTTTTTTGGTGACTGAAAGAGAAATAGCAGGTAATTCCAAAGGAGCACTTTCAAAAAAGGTAGCTTCTTGAATTAAACGAGAAACCTCTTTTTGAGCATCCTGACGAGCAACATTCTTTTTCTTATCGAACGCTAGATATGAGTTGTATGCGCTTGCTCCAATGGAAAATGCCAAAAGCAAAACAGCAGCGTATTTTAGCCAAGGTCTAAAAGAAGTTTTTTCTCGTTGCTCAGCAGTAATGATGAAAGGAATGGTTTCTTCCAAAGCTTCAACCTCTTCTTTCAACACTTCGCGCTCTATTTTCACTGGAGCAATGGCTGCCAAACCAAACGAAGACGTCAAATAGTTTTGGGTAACCTCTGGTTCAAAAACGATTTTGCCTTCTTTAGGCATCTTCAATTTTCCAACCTCGGGAATCAAAATAGATTCTCCATTCGAGAGTCGCTTCTGCCAAGTTTCACCAACTTTTTGAATTTCTTCCAACAAAGTGTCATACGGCAACTTTTTTAGTTGACCGATGTGTGCCACCAGTAATCCATCATTGGTATTCAATTGGGCATTGAACGAAACACTTTTTTTGGGAGGATGAAATCGCCCTTTGTCATCAAAACGAGCAGATTGCGAATGGGTAAGGAAAGCACCAAAACCAGGAACAACGACACAATTGTATCGGTACAACAAATCGCTGATATAGCCTTCAATACGCATAGCCGCAAATATTAAAAAAAATCTAAAAGCAAAAAATTGGGCTTATCACTTTTTATTAACAGCAAAAAACGACTACTTTACCTGCTTACCAAATCGAATCATAAATGACTGAAAATGAAATTATTAATGCTTTGAGATTAAGCATTGTAAGAAATATTGGGAGTATCGCAGCGAAAAAACTGATTCGAAATTGTGGCAGTCCAACCGCAGTTTTCCGCGATAAAATGCAGCACCTCTTAAAAATCGAGGGGATTGGTACAAATACCATTAAAGGCCTTTTCGATATAGCCTATTTGCAAAAGGCAGAATTGGAATACGAACTGTTGCAAAAAACTGGGTATGACGTATTGTATTTTCAAGCGGAATCTTATCCCGAAAGACTAAAGCACTGTCCTGATGCCCCGATTATTTTGTTTCAAAAAGGAAATGTTCAATGGAGTTCGGAACGAACTATTAGTGTTGTAGGTACTCGGAACATCACCAAAAACGGTAAAAAGTTTTGTCAAGACTTTATTGAGGCGATTGCACCGCTTAATCCTACTATTGTAAGTGGCTTTGCCTACGGCGTGGATATTACCATTCAAAAATTGGCACACGAAAAAGGATTGCAAACGATTGGTTGTATGGCGCATGGTTTGGATACGGTATATCCCAAAGTACATGAACGTTATGAAAAAGCCTTTATGCAACATGGCGGATTCGTTTCTGAGTTTTGGACGGGTACCGGACCGGACAGAGAGAACTTTTTAAAACGCAATCGAATTATCGCAGGATTAAGTGAGGCCACCATAGTTATTGAATCGGCGGAAAAAGGAGGGAGTTTGATTACCGCTGATTTAGCAAATGGTTATCATCGAGATGTATTTGCGGTTCCGGGGCGTGTGGATGACCCTTTTAGCGTAGGATGCAACAATTTGATTAAGTCACAAAAAGCCCACATGATGACCAGTGCAGCAGACTTGGTTTATATTTTGGGTTGGGACGTCAAAAAGAGCTCCAAGAAACCAGAAGTTCAAAGAAAGCTTTTTGTCGAATTGGATGAAAAAGAAAAAAGTATTTACTCATTTCTGCAGGAACATGGAAAGCAACAGTTGGATACGGTAGCGCGTGACTTGGCTATACCCGTTCATCAAGTTTCAACGAGTCTTTTTGCATTGGAAATGAAAGGAGTCGTACGCCCAAGTCCTGGAATGTGGTACGAATTGGTTTAGTACCCTACTTTCCCACGAACTCGCCGCAGGACCTCGTTTGCCACTGTCCGTGCTTTAGTAGCGCCTATTTCCAAAGCCTCGTCGACTTCATCCAAATGTTCCATGTAATAACTGAACTTCTCCCTAGCCTCTCCGAAGCGTTCCAAAATCAATTCGTACAACGCTTGCTTGGCATGACCATATCCATAGCCTCCAGCAAGATAGTTGGCGCTCATCTCCTCAATCTGTTCTTCGTTTGCCAAGAGTTTGTACAATGCAAATACATTATCTGTGGAAGGGTCTTTGGATTCTTCCATGGGCGTGCTGTCGGTGACGATGCCCATGATTTGTTTGCGTAATTTTTTGTCGGGTTGAAACAGGTTTATAATGTTGCCCTTGCTCTTGCTCATTTTTTGGCCATCGGTTCCAGGCACATACATGGTGGCTTCTTGGACTTTTGCTTGTGGTAGCACAAATGTCTCGCCCATTTTATTGTGGAATCGAGAAGCCACATCACGAGTCATCTCAAGGTGCTGAAGTTGGTCTTTCCCAACAGGAACAATTTCCGCATCATACAACAGAATGTCCGCGGCCATCAACATCGGGTAACAGAAAATACCTGCATTTACATCTTCCAAACGGTCCGCTTTGTCTTTAAAGGAATGCGCCAACGTAAGCCGTTGGTAAGGAAAGAAACAGGTGAGGTACCAAGCCAATTCACTTACTTGAGGAATATCACTTTGACGGTAAAATACGGTTCGCTCAGTATCCAAGCCAAAGGCCAACCAGGCGGCGGCAGTGGCATAGGTGTTGTTTTTAAGCGTTGCCCCATCTTTAATTTGCGTGAGGGAATGCATGTCTGCAATGAACAGATACGATTCGTTTTCCGCATTTTGAGACATCTGAATTGCTGGCAAAATTGCCCCTAAAATATTTCCTAAGTGTGGGGTTCCCGTACTTTGTATCCCCGTAAGAATTCGCGCCATTTTTTTCGAAAAACACAAATGTAAAGCAATTCGGGTATTGAACCTCAAATTGATATTTTTGAAACCATGTTAACGGCCATAAAACATTTCGGGCATTTGTTGTATCGTATCTGGTTTTATGTATTGGTCGCTTTGCTCATCATAGTTTTTCTACCACTTCTATTGCTTTTTTCTTTTTCTCAGAAAACCTATCCCCAATTTTATTGGGTAGCACGCAACTTATGGGCCAGACCAATTCTTTTTGGTATGGGATGTCCCCCCAGCCTACATTTTCATCAGAAACCCAAGTCAGGCGAAAGTTTTATGTGGGTGGCCAACCATGCGAGCATGCTTGATATCATGTTGATGCTACACATAAGCGAGACCCCGTTTGTTTTCGTTGGAAAAAAGGAACTTGCGAACCTTCCCCTTTTTGGTTATTTCTACAAAAGGGTATGCATTCTGGTGGACCGCTCAGATGCAGGAAGTCGTTCACGAGTATATCGACAAGTTCAAAAAAGGCTGCAATCAGGATTGGGCGTCTGTATTTTTCCGGAAGGGGGTGTGCCAGAGGAAGAGGTCTTGCTGGATACCTTTAAAAATGGAGCGTTTAAAATCGCGATTAACCATAACCTTCCTATAGTACCTATTTCAATTTTGGACACCAAGAAACGATTTTCCTTCACTTTTTTTAGCGGTGGTCCTGGAAAAGTCAGAGCGATAATTCATCCCGCTATTGCAACCCACGCGCTTTCAAAATCAGATTATGCTTCCCTAAAAAATACAGTTCGAGAAATTATATTGAAAGACCTCGAAGAAAACTTGGTTTAACTTAAGTTAGGAAGCGAAAGACGTATGCTTCCCTTCTCAATTTGGTCTTTAGGGAAATTTACCTCTTTCTTTATATTGTATGCTTTAGCCTCATTGAGCAGTTCAATTTGATGTTCCCATTTCATTTGCTGCTTCCGATATTCTGGAGTGTAGTCCATCACAGCCTGACCAAACTCCCCTTTTAAGTCAACCCCAAGAATAATCTCATCTGCCTCAATGGTAAAGTTTATAGTGAAATGGGAATTGGTGTGTTGTCGGTACATGGAGTATTCAATCAGGTTCTCGAAAAGTGTCAATAAAAGGGAAGCAGGGATTGTAGCTTCTCCGGCATTTCCATCAAGAACCAACTCATATTGGAATGCATCTGCATATCGATACTGTTGCAGTTTTAAGTAGCAATGCAGCATTTTGATTTCTTCTGACAAAGGGACGACCTCAAGTTCTAGGTGTTTTAGATGAAAGCGAAGCAACTTGCTGAAGGTCGAGAGTTGGTCTAAAGCGGTTAATTTATCGGCGTTGGCCACATTCGACTGAATGGCATTGATAACGTTGAACACAAAATGGGGATGTAGTTGGGAATTTAAGGCCTTGAGTTTTAAATCAACCACTTCTTCTTTGATTTTGAGAAGTTGACGTTGTTCATCCAGCAGTTTTTGGGTAGCGCGAACACTTTTGATTTTTATGGTACAAATGGACGCAATAACCGAAAGCATCTTAAGATGTTGTGGCGTAAAAAAGTTTCGCTCTGGATGTTCGCAGTCGATCACGCCAATAGTTTCTGATTCGTAGCGAAGCGGAACGCAGATTTTGGACAGACGCATTGCATCATCTACCAAATACCGAGGGTCCTTTGAAGTGTCATTAATAAGTTCAGGGTTTCCAGAAAGGGCTACATGGCCAGTAATGCCTTCACCAAGTTTCACTACCATGGGTTTGAAGACAACCCTATCACGAGGATTTTTAGGACCAAAAGCGGCTTTTTGAATCAAAGTGTTGTCGCTTGGATTAACGCTGCAGACGACGCAATCCACAAAGCCCAATTTGGAAATACAATTTTTGGCTAGCTCCCATAAAATGTCCTCCTCATTATCTTTTTCCATTAATGATTTGGAAAAATGAATAAGGATATCGTCGAACAGCATTTGTAGGTTTTTTGGGCACTTGAGAAAGGTAAGTTACAGATATTCTAATAAATAGGAATTTTAAGAACTACAATAGGAGCTAGTAGCTGTTGTCCTAATTTGATGAAAAAGCATTAAGACCTAAGGGTAAGTAAAGAATGACCTTTGTGCCTAAAGCCTCTCCTGTTTCATTTGTTTTGTCCACAATTTCCAACTTTCCTGGACTTGGGGCCATAGTTTTTAAACGAGCTTTGGTCACTTGAATGCCTCGTGATTTTTTATTGCTGCCATGTTTGGTTTGGGCATCTTTTTTATACATTCTGCCAACTCCGGAATCATCTATTGTACAGACTAATAGTTCCTCTTTTTCCTCAAAATGTATATGAACCTCCTTTTCCCCATCTTCCTTAGGAAGAATCCCATGGATAATAGCATTTTCTACAAAGGGTTGCGTAATCATAAAGGGGATCTCAATTTCTGCTGCGTTTACATCGTCATTTACGTCTATATCATATGAAAATACGGCATCGAATCTAAGGGATTCTAATTCTAAATAGTCCTTGAGCATTTTTACTTCTTCATCCAAGGTCGCGTATCCATCAACAGAGCTCTCCATGGTATTCCGGGCCAAACGACTGAATTTTGTCAGATAGGTAATGGCGGCAGTGTTCTCTTTTCTAAGAATAAGGTGTTGTATGGAACCAAGGGCATTAAAAATAAAATGAGGATTGATTTGAGCGCTCAATGCCTTGATTTTGTTCTCCAATGCTTCTTCCTTAAGCCTAAAGTTTTCATTTAGTTCCAGATAGAATTTGTAGTTTAAAGCGACCGAAAACAGTACGATTTCAATAAAGCTGCCAATCAAGAGATAGTACAAACTGTCCAAATAGAGCCCATCTTCAGGTTCTGCAAGATATATTCTGGCCAAGCCAGCAAAACCTATCGCCAAAGTGGCAACAATGATAAAACCAATTAATTTATTTGGCCTTAAATAGAGTACATATAACGCTGCAAAAATTGATGAAATCGTTATGGTTTTGAAAAACACGTCCACCAAATAGATTTGACCTATGAGATAGTCTGCATAATGAAATACAAAAATCAGGAGCATACAAAGTATGTTTATGAAGATGGTCGCTACTATCAATTGATGCACTATCGCAGGAAAGTTTTTTTTAGTATCTAAAAACTTAATAAGGAACAAGCAATAGGCAATGTGGGATAGAAATACAAAACTTTGCGAAAATAGATGCTGTATGTAATATCTATCTGGGAATAGGTAGGCAAAAGGCTCTAAATGACTTCCGATTAAATATGCAAAAATTATGGCAAGATATATAGCGTAATAAATGAACTCCAATCTTTTCCTTAGAAAGAAAAGTGTGATTGCGGAAATCAACATTACCAAACAGAATCCGGAAAAAAGAATATACGGAATTTGTTTTTTCGCGTTTTCAAGCGATATGGATGTATTTGGTTGCTTTTGGGAAACCGTAAAATTCCAATATTTAGGATTTTCTCTAAAGGCCACTCGTTTTACTTCCAGCAAGAGATAACGATTTTCCAACAGCTGGTGTCTTTGTATAGCGATATATGAGTAATAGTTGGAGAACCTTATTTTCTTTGTGATTTTTCCCGAATCAAATTGACCAATCTTGAGTTTGGTGACTGCTTCATTTTGATTCACGTACACCGAACCATAATCGAAAGAATTGAAAGTAATGTAGAAAGTTTCGAAATATGGAGTGTCTCTAAAATCTAACAAAATCCAATAGGTGTCCCTTGGGAAGGTTCTCTCTTGAATACTGTCCTGGGGCAAAAACGAATTCAGCTGCCCAAAGACTTTGTCAAAATTATGCGAAGTCTCGTTTGACTTTAAAACCTTGATTTCTAGTGAATCAACAAATATTGGTGGAAGCGCATTTTTTGGCCTAAGTTCTTGAGCACTTAAGGTTATGCAAAAAAGAAAAAACAGAAATCGGATAAGGGAAGCCGCCATGTATCATTTTATCCAATGGAAATTAAGCAAAAACGCTATTTGGGCAAACGCCTACCTACTTTGTAGGAAAAGAAAAAATAACACCCCGCCTTGAAAGGCAGGGTGCTTTGTGATTGTCTAAAGGGACAATCTTCCTAACCAACTTCGTTAAAAATTAAATCGGATACCGCTGTAAATCCCAACTGAATAAGGTCTGAATGTACCTGCGGTTTCAGAAAACGTATTTAATTGATACTTGAATACCGGCTCAAGATTGAATTGAAGCTTTGGTGAAAAGTCATAATTGAATCCTAATCCAATATTGGTGCTAAAGTTGACGGAGTTGGCATTGTTCGCTTCACCCATTTCAGTCAACAAATTCTGGCTGGGCGATTCCAACTGAATGGAATTGTCTACAAGGAATAAAGAACTGATTCCTCCAATAACATTTACACCAAACTTTTTGTCGACGATGGCATAATCCAACTCAACCGGAACTTCGATGTAACCAAATTGTTGAATCATTCTTCCATCAAAAACAGTGGTTTGTTCAGTGAAAACATCTGCTGAAGTATCTACACCTTCAGGAAGAGCGTTTCGGCTATTGCGTAACACAAGGTTTCTGGAAGTTGCGTTATAACTGATGTTATCAATTTGGGCATTGGTTGAGCCTGATAATGATGATGAAAACTCCACATCATTGGTATCGTAACCAAAATCAACACGATGCACTCCTGAACGAATTTTAAGTCTTTTACCAAGATTGTATGCGACAGTTAAACCGTAGCTCAAATTCACATTGCCGGTTTTAGAGGCACCTTGAAATTCGGAATGAATAGGAGAACCTTCACCATTACTTCCAAAGAAAACCGGGGCGATGGAAGGTCCAACCGACCATTTTCCTCCATCATTATCGGCGACTACCACGAAATCGTCATCAGCTTCCTTTTGCTGTTCGGCGATGGCATCAAAAATGGATTGTTTTTCATCGGCTTTGGTTTTTTCCACCTTCTCCTTGGCGTCGGTGGCACTATTCTCAGCGACAGCCTCTTTCGTTTTGTTTATTTCGGCAAAACTTTCCTTGGTAGCATCCTTTTTAGTAGGGTCCGTATTGGACTCCGTAGGAACGGTTTTATCCTTTTCAACCGTCTGCATCGCTACCGCATCTTTATCTGATTTGATTTGATTTTCAAGAAGCGCATCCTGTTTTGTAGGGTCAGTTTTGGATTCCATAACGTTTTTGTCCTTATCATCGGTCGCAACGGCTACTGCATCCTTATTTGTTTTCATTTGCTTTTCAAGAAGCACATCCTTTTTGTCTTTTTCCAAATTCTCTTTCGAGTTGTTTTGCTCAACCACTTGAGGGGTACTTTCGGAAATACGCCGAGGATTCAAAGCATCGTCATCCGAACGTTCTTGTTGTACCAATTCATTTTGAGCAGGGCTAATTTTCAGTGCATCTTCGTTGCCCTTGATTTCTACCGGCTTATCTTCAGTGGCTAGCTGTGTTGGATTATCCAAACGTAAAGAGTCTTTCGTCGATTCTTCATTAATATCGGACTTTTCATTGTTGTCCGTGGTAGTGATTACCTCTTGATTGGCATTGTTCGGCGTAGAGTTGCCAAATGGATTGAACACATAAAACATGATAGCAAGCAGCGCAGCTACCCCACCGAGTCTCCACCATATGGGAATTACCCTTTTCTTTTCCTTCTTATTGTCTAGAGTAGCCTCAATATTCTGCCATACCATTGGGTCTGGTGCTTCAGAATAGCCTTTAAAACTATCTCTGTACAATTGCTCTAAATTCTTTTTCCCCATCACTAATTCCTTTAAGCAATGTTTATATTTTCTTTTTCAATTTTTTCCCTTAGAATCACTTTAGCTCGAGCTAAATTGGATTTTGATGTTCCCAAAGAAGTCCCTAGCATTTCGCTGATTTCTTTGTGACTGTATCCATCCAATACGTACAAACTGAACGTAATTCTGTATTTATTGGGTAGGTCTTGAATGTGCCCCAAAAGCGTTGGTAAGCTTACGTCTGCTTCTTCCAAGTCGATTTCGATGGCATCATCCGGTATGTTGTCGGTAACCACATCCATATATTGCTCCTTTCTATACTTCTGGAGCACGGTGTTTACCGTAATTCGTTTTATCCAACCTTCGAAAGAACCTTTAAAATTGTATTGGTCTATTTTATCCAGAATGGTAATGAAACTGTCATGCAAATTGTCTTCCGCTTCAATTTTGTTCCTGGAATACTTAAGGCACATCCCAAACAAAACCCCAGAATATTTCTGATAGAGTTCCGCCTGTGCTGTGCGTTTCCCTTGTCTACAATTATGTATTAGTTCTTCTATATCCAAATGTTGGTCAATTTTGGATTGCGAAAGTTTATTCTTCTAATTTTCCACCCTCGCGTCTACGGGTACGGTGTACTCGATATATTCGCCACTTCCTTCACTATCCAAACCTGTGTAAAAGCGAAAAGTATACTCCCCGGTGAAATTCACTTTAAATCTAAAACCGGCCGTAACTTCTTCTGCTTGTTCATTACATGCTGTATCACTATCGGTAATGACTGAACCTATCACCGCTACCACTCTTTCCGTCTCCTCAGTTTGGGACACATCAAAACCTTCGAAGAAGGTGCAACTATCAGGTCTTAAATAAGTTACCTGAATAGTGTACGTGCTGCCCAGTTCGAAGGAATCTGGCAAATTTGCAGACACAACTGAAAGTGTGGTAAAATGAAAATTCGGTTCGTCGCTATTATCACAAGAATAAAAGCACACCAAAAAAAGCGACAATAACACCAATGGTATTCTTTTCATCACATTTCCTTTTCAAAATAGATGAAAAAAACTACCTAAGGTTGCGTCGAACCCTTGATTTTACAATAAATCAGATGAAATAAATGCTTTTTACGACTGAAGGGCGTCTATTGCTTCCCGGATTTTACCCTCAAGTTCCTCTGAAAGTTCCGGATTATCTAGCAATAACGCTTTTACAGCATCTCTTCCCTGACCCAGTTTGGTGTCTCCATAACTGAACCAAGACCCACTCTTTTTGACAATCTCGTAGGCAACCCCCAAATCAAGGATTTCCCCAATTTTTGAAATGCCTTCGCCATACATGATGTCAAATTCAGCCGTCTTAAAAGGAGGGGCTACTTTGTTTTTCACCACTTTAACTCGAGTCTTGTTACCCTGCACAGTACCATCGGTGTCTTTGATTTGGGTAGACCGACGAATATCCAATCGAACCGAAGCGTAAAATTTCAATGCATTACCACCTGTAGTCGTTTCAGGATTTCCGAACATCACTCCAATTTTCTCACGAAGTTGGTTGATGAAAATTACCGTACAATTGGTCTTGCTGATGGTAGAAGTTAATTTTCGTAAAGCTTGTGACATCAATCTTGCATGCAATCCCATTTTCGAATCGCCCATTTCGCCTTCAATCTCACTTTTTGGAGTTAAAGCAGCCACGGAATCTACGATTACAATGTCAATGGCACCAGACCGAATTAGATTATCCGCGATTTCAAGGGCTTGTTCCCCATGGTCGGGTTGTGAAATGATGAGGTTATCGATATCAACCCCCAACTTTTGAGCATAAAAACGGTCAAACGCATGTTCCGCATCAATAAAAGCAGCAATACCACCATTTTTTTGAGCCTCAGCAATGGCATGAAGGGTAAGTGTGGTTTTACCGGAGGACTCAGGCCCATATATTTCAATGACCCTTCCTCTAGGATAACCTCCAACCCCTAAAGCAATATCCAGACCCAAAGAACCAGAGGAAATGACCTCCACATCTTCAATGACCGAATCACCCATCTTCATCACGGCACCTTTACCGTAGGTTTTGTCCAATTTGTCCAAGGTCAGCTTAAGCGCCTTTAATTTTGCTTCTTTTTCGTTGCTCATGAAATATCAATTATGACGAGCTAAAATACCATATTCTTTTCGCATGCCACAATCTCGACGCAACCTTTTTAAAAACCTTGTATCTAGTAATTGATAACCGAAGTAACTCAACTGTAATAACGGTTTACGCAATATTTTCACCTTGATGGGAAATAGTGCTATGAAAAGAAAATCCGAGAGGCTCCCTACAAACGGGAGTCTTTTTTATTGTTACCTTTGCCCACGATTATAATTCGTTAACCTTAATGATTGGTATAGCATGCAACTGTACAATACATTAAGCGCTAGGGAACGAGAAAAACTTATTGAGGAAGCTGGAGAGGACCGCCTCACTATTTCGTTCTACCAATATGCGCATATCGGCAACCCTCTAATTTTCAGAAATCATCTTTTTATTCATTGGAACGAGATTGATGTCTTGGGTCGCATTTATGTTGCCAAAGAAGGCATTAATGCCCAACTATCTGTTCCGGCCAAAAATTTTGATGCATTTAAATCGCATTTGGACTCTGTCACCTTTTTAAATGGAGTGCGACTAAATATTGCCATTGAGCAAGACAACAAATCCTTCTTGAAACTGAAGGTAAAGGTTCGGCATAAAATTGTGGCTGACGGGCTAAATGACGAAACCTTTGACGTCACCAATAAAGGGATTCACGTTGGAGCGGAACAATTCAATGCCCTAATCGAAGACCCAGATACGGTTTTAGTCGATATGCGAAATCATTACGAAAGTGAGATTGGCCATTTTAAAAATGCCGTTACACCTGACGTAGATACTTTTCGGGATTCACTGGATATCATTGAGCGTGATTTGGCTGAGCACAAAGGAGATAAAAAGCTGGTCATGTACTGCACAGGGGGCATTCGTTGTGAAAAAGCAAGTGCCTACTACAAACATAAAGGGTTTAAAAATGTATACCAGCTCGAAGGAGGCATTATTGAATACACGCGTCAAGTAAAAGACCAACAACTGGAAAACAAGTTTTTGGGAAAGAATTTTGTGTTCGACCATAGAAGGAGTGAGCGCATTTCAGAAGATGTTATCGCCCACTGCCATCAGTGTGGGGAACCCTGTGACACTCATGTAAACTGTGCCAACGATGCGTGTCACCTGTTGTTTATCCAATGTGAAAAGTGCGCCGAAAAAATGGATAATTGTTGTTCCACGGAATGCCAAGAAGTAATTGCTTTGCCCTACACCGAGCAAAAAAAGCTTCGAAAAGGCAAAAAGGCGAGCAATAAAATCTTTAGAAAAGGACGCTCACCTGTACTCAAGTTCAAAAATTAGAATTTCCGAGCCCTTCCAATTTATCTTATATTTACATTCATAAGTTGAACCCTTTTCGAGGAGCGTTTTAGACTTTTCGAATCAATATAAGATGTATGGGATGTAGCAGTTGTTCAACCGGGAAGGATGGACAACCGCGTGGTTGCAAGAACAATGGTACTTGCGGCTCTGATGGTTGTAACAAGCTTACAGTTTTTGATTGGCTTTCGAATATGGCCCTGCCCAATGGGCAAAAACCCTTCGATTTCGTCGAAGTGCGTTTCAAAAACAGCAGAAAAGAATTTTTCAAAAATACGGAAGGTTTATCCTTGGCGATAGGGGATATTGTAGCTACGCAAGCCAAATCTGGTCATGATGTGGGCATGGTCACCTTAACGGGCGAACTGGTTCGCGTTCAGATGACCAAAAAGAAAGTGGACCCGGACGATAAAACCTTGCCCAAGGTTTACCGTAAAGCGTCTCAACGCGACATTGATGTTTGGCAAAAGTGTCGGGATAAGGAAGAAGAAATCAAGAAAAGGTCTCGTGAAATTGCTATATCACTGAATTTGGAAATGAAATTGAGTGACGTTGAGTTCCAAGGAGATGGCTCTAAGGCAACATTTTACTACACGGCTGAAGAACGGGTTGATTTTCGACAGCTCATCAAGGACATGGCTCGAGCATTCGGGATTCGTATCGAAATGCGTCAGATAGGATATCGACAAGAAGCCCAACGTTTGGGTGGAATCGGTTCTTGCGGACGAGAATTGTGCTGTTCTACTTGGTTGACCGATTTTAGGTCGGTAAGCACGGCTTCAGCAAGATACCAGCAATTGGCGTTGAATCCACAAAAGTTGGCAGGCCAATGTGGAAAATTAAAATGCTGTTTGAATTATGAATTGGACACCTACTTGGAAGCCTTAAAGGATTTCCCTCCGCAAGACAGCAAACTCATGACCAAAAAAGGCCTTGCATTCTGTCAAAAGGCTGATATTTTCAAAGAAACGCTTTGGTTTTCGTACAAAGACGACCCAGCCACTTGGCATGCGTTGGGCAAGGAGCAGGTCATTGAGATTTTAGAATTGAACAAAAAAAATGAAAAGGCCAGTAGTCTTGAAGATTATGCGCAAGACAATGTCAGTGAAGAGAAATTGGTTTTCGAAAATGTTGTGGGCCAAGACAGCCTAACCCGTTTTGACCGCCCAAGGAAGAACAATCGAAAAAAGAAAAAAAGAAGAAAAGGCAAACCCAAAGCTTCATCCAATGCTTAGGAAAATTTCCCTTCTGTTTTTTGTGGCATTTATCCTTTTTGCTTGTAACGACGCTTTGGAATTTTCAAGTTACCAAGACATCAAAAAGGGAACATGGGCCAAAGACCGCCCCGTTGTATTTGAATTACCTGCACTGGACTCCCTGCAACAATATCATGTTTTTATACAATTACGGAACGACAACCGTTATTCCTTTAGCAACCTCTTTTTGATTGCGGAATTGGAGCACCCCGATGGGAAAACCATAAAGGACACTTTGCAATATAAAATGGCGGACGTAAATGGTGAATGGCTTGGAAAAGGCCTAGGCAGTATCAAGGAAAACAAACTTTGGTACAAAGAAGCCATCGTTTTTGAAGAATCTGGCGTATATACTGTAACGATTTCCCACGCCATGCGAAAAAATGGTGAAGTGGAAGGCTTGTCCAACCTTGAAGGAGTAACCGATGTTGGACTTCAAATTGAAAAAGCAGACCCATAATATGGTAAAAGCAAAACAAAAAAAAACGCAAGGTTTCGGTAAGTACATCAAATGGTTTTGGATATTGTTTGGCTCCGGATTGTTTTTTGTACTCTTGATTTTTTTATTAGCCTCCTGGGGTGTTTTTGGTGAAATGCCCACCTTTGAACGGTTGGAAAATCCGGAAACCAATCTTGCCACGGAATTTCTTTCTTCCGACGGAGAAACTCTCGGAAAACTCTATTTGAATGATAACAGAACTTGGGTAGATTATGATGAATTGCCCGATAATCTAGTGCAAGCTTTGGTAGCTACCGAAGATGCGCGGTATTACGACCATTCTGGGATAGACGCCCGTGGAACTATTCGTGCCGTGGCCTTTTTGGGAACCAAAGGGGGCGCAAGTACAATTTCCCAACAGCTCTCCAAATTGCTCTTTACCAAGAAACCCTCCGGGGGATTGGGAAGAATCATTCAGAAAATAAAGGAATGGGTCATTGCCACCCGCTTGGAACGAAACTATACCAAAGAAGAAATCATAGCGATGTATATGAACATCTATGATTTCGGATACAATGCGGATGGGATTCGTTCCGCCGCAAGAATTTATTTTGGAAAAGAACCTTCCGAGCTTAAGGTAGAAGAGTCTGCTGTTTTAGTTGGAATGCTTAAAAATTCCTCTTTGTACAATCCTATTCGAAGGGAAGAACTCGTATTCAATCGTAGAAATACGGTTTTGGGTCAAATGGCCAAATATGATTACCTCACCCAAAAGCAAAAAGATTCATTACAGAAACTGGATATGGACATCAACTTTAACCCGGAATCGCACCGGGAAGGTTTGGCGACCTATTTCCGAATGTATATGCAGAAGTATTTGAAGAATTGGGTTGAAGAAAATCCAAAACCCGATGGCGAAAAATATAATATCTATTTGGATGGGTTGAAGGTCTACACTACGATTGATTCCCGCATGCAAGCCAATGCAGAAAAGGCGGTTCAGGCCCACATGAAAAAACTGCAAGCAGAGTTTTTCAACCAAAACACCTTGGAACGCAATCCTACCGCACCGTTTTTGGAATTGGAGACCTATGAAATCGATAACATCATGGAAAGGGCGATGAAAAATTCAGCCCGTTGGAAATCTATGAAACGTCGCGGCGCATCCGAAAACGAAATTCGTTCTTCTTTTAGAAAAGAAGCTGAAATGACCGTCTTCGATTGGAACAGTGATTCTTTTGAAAAAGACACCGTCATGACGCCTCTGGATTCTATTCGCTATTACAAAACCTTTCTGCGTACGGCGATGATGTCCATGGAGCCGCAAACAGGCCACGTAAAAGCTTGGGTGGGCGGTGTTGATTACAAACACTTCCAATACGACAATGTGATTCAAGGTTCCAGACAAGCGGGCTCCACGTTTAAACCCTTTGTATACGCTGCGGCCATTGACCAATTGAGGTATTCACCTTGTGATTCCCTTCCCGATAGTCAATACTGCATTGAACCTTTGAAACATAACAATCCCGAAGCTTGGTGTCCTAAAAACTCTGATGGAAAATATTCGGGTGAAGGCTTGACCTTAAAGAAAGCCTTGGCCAATTCCATTAACACGATAACAGCTCAGTTGATTGATAAGGTAGGGCCAGGCTCTGTAGTGAACATTGTGAAAAACATGGGCCTCTCTCGTGAGATTTTGGAAGTACCCGCAATTGCTCTGGGGACTCCCGAGTTTAATGTGTACGAAATGGTTGGGGCTTATGGTACGTTCGCGAATCAAGGGGTGTATGTAAAACCGGTTATGGTGACCCGAATTGAAGACAAAAACGGAACTGTACTATATGAATATGTGCCGGAAACCAAAGATGTACTAAGTAAAGATGTTGCCTATGCCATGGTAAATTTGATGGAAGGTGTCACCCAATTTGGTTCAGGAGGTCGATTGCGGCATTCATGGGCAAAAAATCAAACCGTATATAAAGAAGTGGTTACCGGATATCCTTATGAATTGACCAATCCTATCGCCGGTAAAACAGGAACTACGCAAAACCAAAGTGATGGGTGGTTTATGGGAATGGTCCCCAATTTGGTGACCGGAGTTTGGGTAGGCGGTGAAGATCGTTCCATCCATTTTCGAAGCTTGCGTTATGGACAAGGTGCCTCTATGGCTTTGCCAATCTGGGGAATGTATATGAAATCGAACTATCAAGACGAGTCACTAGGGATTTCCAAGGCAGCCTTCGAAGAACCCGAAGACCTGTCCATAAATGTAGACTGTACCAAGATTCGAGATGAGATAGAGGAAAAATTGGATACCGAAGACGATATTGACGATATTGGATTCTAGGACAGCTCGTAGCTATTACAAAACATACTTAAAGCAAAACCAATGATTAGGAAAGTAGTTTCAAATGCGGAAGAAGCCTTGCAAGGGGTGAGTAGTGGGATGACTTTCATGCTGGGCGGTTTTGGACTTTGTGGAATTCCGGAAAACACCATTTCAGAACTGGTGCGTTTGGGAGTGAATGATATTACGTGTATTTCCAATAACGCCGGGGTAGATGACTTCGGATTAGGATTGCTTCTACAACAGAAGCAAATAAAGAAAATGATTTCCTCCTATGTAGGTGAGAACGATGAGTTTGAGCGACAAATGCTTTCGGGAGAACTCGAAGTGGAATTGACGCCGCAGGGAACACTGGCTGAAAAATGTCGTGCAGCGCAAGCGGGTTTTCCAGCTTTTTATACGCCTGCAGGATATGGAACGGAGGTCGCGGAAGGAAAAGAGACCCGCGAGTTTAATGGAAAAATGTACGTACTCGAACCAGCCTATGAGGCAGATTTTGCTTTTGTGAAGGCTTGGAAAGGGGATGAAGCAGGCAACCTTATCTTTAAAGGAACTGCTAGAAACTTTAACCCCTGTATGTGCGGGGCTGCAAAAATAACTGTCGCTGAGGTCGAAGAGTTGGTGCCCGCTGGAGAATTGGACCCGAATGCGATTCACATTCCTGGAATATTCGTACAACGGATTTTTCAAGGAGAAGCTTATGAAAAGCGGATTGAGCAACGTACGGTACGAACCCGTTAATTCGCATAAAAAACAAACAGAACTAGACCCGTTTCAATATGTTGGACAAGAATGGTATCGCCAAGCGCATTGCAAAAGAAGTTCGTGATGGCTATTATGTCAATCTAGGCATTGGAATTCCCACGCTGGTAGCCAATTTTGTTCAAGAAGATATTAGTGTTGAGTTTCAAAGTGAGAATGGAGTACTTGGCATGGGTCCTTTCCCTTTTGAAGGGGAAGAGGATGCGGATATCATTAATGCGGGGAAACAGACCATCACAACCTTACCAGGAGCCTCTTTTTTTGATTCTGCGTTAAGTTTCGGGATGATTCGTGGCAAACATGTTGATTTAACCATTTTAGGCGCTATGGAGGTGGCTGAAAATGGCGACATCGCCAATTGGAAAATTCCGGGGAAAATGGTGAAGGGTATGGGTGGCGCTATGGATTTGGTGGCTTCCGCAGAGAACATCATCGTTGCGATGATGCATACCAACAAAGCTGGAAAGTCGAAACTTTTAAAGGAATGTACCCTTCCTTTAACGGGAGTAGGATGTGTGAAGAAGGTTGTCACCAATTTGGCAGTACTGGAAATTGAAGATGGAAGTTTCAAACTTGTTGAGCGTGCTCCAGGGGTCAGCGTTGAAGAAATCATGGCAGCAACAGAAGGAAATCTTATCGTGAATGGAGAAATTCCTGAAATGATTCTGTAAACCTTCGTCTTAACAAACTTCACAACACGAAACAAAACCTTCGCAACAAAGTTTTTTCTGAAACAAAGCCTTGGAATAATTTTGATTTTAGGATTTTTTTCCAAATCTTGTTAATCCAATTAACTACCATGGCATTTAAACTAAACCGAGCTACCGCAGAAGACAATATTCAGGTCTACCGAAACGATTTTTTTACAGGATTTATGCTTTTGATTAAGAAGCTGTTTATGTTATAAACTTCCTGAGAGTACAACAAAATGTAGAAGAGCCAATAGGCTCTTTTTTTGTTTATGCCCACTATTAGAAAATGTATACTTTCTGATGCGCCCCAATTGCTTCAATTGGCTAGGCGTACCTTTATGGAAGCCTTTGAAAAGGACAACAACCCAGACGATTTTTCCCAATACCTCGAAACCGCCTTTACACTCCCTGCAATACAGGCACAATTATCCAATCCGGATTGTTTCTTCTACTTTGTTTTCATTGATTCAGATTTGGTAGGGTACTTCAAACTCAACAAAGGACCAGCTCAAACGGATTTAAGGGATGACACCGCAATGGAATTGGAACGCATCTATTTAGATGCCGCTTACCAAGGCCAGGGTATTGGTCAATGGATGGTAGAACAAGCCGTTGAAATTGCCAAAACAGCAAAAAAGAATGCTATTTGGCTTGGGGTATGGCAAAAGAATTCAGGCGCTGTTCGTTTTTATGAACGATTTGGGTTTAAAAAGTTCGGTTCACATCCCTATTGGATTGGAAATGACAAACAAACAGACTGGCTCTATCGCTTAGAGTTTTAGCATATCGTCCAATAGCAAAATATCACCTTCGGCCTGAAGTTTTTTGGCCAAAGCATTTTCAAAAGCAGCATGAATAAGCAAGGAAATAGCTCGTGCATTACTTTTCGTTAAGCTGTTGGTTCGATAGACCACATCACGAATGGTGGAAAAGCTGATTTCACTTCGAATAGCAACATTTGCAAAGTCGTTTTTGGATGCATTTCTTCTTAAAATCAACGAGAGTCTCTCATTAAGGGGTTTGCCGTAATCTTCAATTTTGAATAGGCTTTCGGAGTGCATAATGGTAGCAGTTTCAGGTGTTTTCTTCATGATTTGGGTTTACTGTTAAACTGTAGGTTTAATAACGTTTGGTATTTTATCTATATTTGCTTGTAATCCGATTACAGATATAAAACGTAAGGATTCACAAGTAAATTATTACGTAAAAATACTACACAATATACCAATTCTATGCTTAGCATAAAGCAATTCAGGCGAAAAAATAATATGACCCAAACCGACTTGGCGGTTGAGATTGGGGTCAGCTTAAGAACCATACAGCTTTACGAGCGTCGCAATGCGAACATTCCAATGAAGAACTTAACCAAAATGGCTGAAGTTTTTGGAATGTCGATTACGGAAATGTACATGAACGAGGCGAATGAGACGGACCCCAAATATGGAAATAGAAAGCCCTTTGTTCACATGGGAAATCCCTGCTATGTGATGGGGTATGGCAAAACCTTGTTGATGGCCCCTATTGTTTTATTGGAAGAACAAGGGGATTTCATACAAGCGCTAGGTACACGTAGCATTAAGGAAATGACCCATGCCGGATTCGTGTTGGAGGCTTTGGGCGAAGGACATCATGTAGCGTTCGAGGTTTCAGGAGATGCCATGATGAACGGGACGATTGACGCCATTCCAAACAAATCGATGGTTTTGGGCACGGAGGTTACCCTAAAAAACTTCTTAAAGAAGTCTGATACCTATTTAGGGAACGTCATGGTTTTGGTGTACGGGAATCGAATTATTTGCCGTCAGTTGGAAGAAGTTGATGCCATTAATGGGGTATTGCGTTGTAAAAACCTAAACGACTCCCCAGAGTTTCAAGATTTTGAGATTCCCATCTCTGAGGTTTTAGCGCTTTATCGAGTCATCAAGAAACAGTATTGACGGTCTTCAAATGCTTGATTACTTGCTCCAAGCAATGTTCCAAATCTTTCTTCACTTCCTTCTCCCAAAAACGGAATACCGTATAACCTTGTTTGCGTAAAGCGTAGTTTACTTCTTTATCACGTTGCATATTCCGTTCAATCTTGGGAATCCAAAATTCACGATTGGTCTTAATCTTGTGTTTTCGTGCTTCCCAATGGTGACCATGCCAAAATTCCCCATCGATAAAAATGACTGTCTTGTACTTTTTTAGGACGATGTCAGGTCTTCCCATAAGTTTCTTGTAATCGACGCGATACCGAAAACCTTTGGCCCAAAGGGCTTTGCGAAACAACAGCTCTGGCTTGGTATTTTTGCCTCGAATCTTGCTCATTTGCTTGGAGCGCTGTGGAGTAGTATAAAAACCCAAAGCCTCGCTGAATCGAGGTACTTTTATGGGCGTATCGTCATATGGTTTGGCCATATTTAAAAATACAAAACCTCTTCCCGGTTTAAAAGGTTTAACCATTCTTGCGCTATTTAATCCTATGGTTTGCTATAACCAGCAAAGCTTTTAACTTGGATTGGTTTTCAGGGTTATGGGCAAAAACGCACAACAATTATTGTATATCAAACGCATCAATGATGTAGTGGTTTATATTGATGCCAATCTTCAAGAAGAACTTTCCTTGAAAAAGCTCTCGGAAATAGCCTGTTTTTCACCATTTCATTTTCATCGCATCTTTTCAGCTTTGCTGAATGAAACCCCCAACCAATACATCATGCGAAGACGATTGGAGAAAATTGCCAATGTATTGCTGCTGGATGAATCTTTCACATCTTTGACCCATTTGGCCCAAGACCATGGCTTTAAAAGCATTCATTCGTTTTCAAGGGCCTTCAAGAACTTTTTCGGAATGAGTGCCTCTGAATTTCAAGAACAGGGCAAAACAGAGTTTAGCAAGATTGGTAAAACGCATAGCAAGAATGGTGAAAGCAAGGTGTCTTTCGAAAAATACTTTTACACCATGGATAATTTAAAAACATGGTTACAAATGAAAACAGAAGTAGAAGTTAAAGAAATGCCAGAGCTTAAGCTTTTGGATGTACGTCACATTGGTCCGTACAAAGAAATTGGAACAGCTTTTGACAAGCTCTTGAACTGGTCAGGCCCTCGGGGTTTATTGCAATTCCCAAAGACCAAAATGGTCGCCATCTATTACAACAGTCCTCGTATTACGGATGAAGACAAGATGCAATCCAGTGCGTGTATCACGGTTGAAGAGGAAGTAGAAGTCAATGGCGAAGTTGGCACCTTGAAAATTCCGAAAGGAAAGTTCGCCGTGGGCAGTTTCAAAATCAAGATGGAAGAGTTTGAAAAGGCTTGGAACAGCATGTCACTCTGGGTGCCTGAAAACGGATTTGAACAACGCGATGGGCATCATCACGAGATTTACTACAACAACGGTAGAGAACATCCAGAAGGGCTTTTCTTTGTAGACATTTGTGTTCCTATTCAATAGGTAAAGGGAATGACCTTTAAGAAAAAACCCCGAAGCGAGAACTTCGGGGTTTTATATTTTCAAGTTTGTGGATTATCCCTTTACCGTAGCGGTAAGGTACTCTCGGTTCATGCGAGCAATGTTTTCCAAGGAAATTCCCTTCGGACATTCTACTTCGCAGGCTCCGGTATTGGTGCAATTTCCAAAACCTTCCAAATCCATTTGACGAACCATATTCTCTACCCTTTCGGCAGCTTCTACTTGTCCTTGCGGTAACAAAGCAAATTGAGAAACTTTAGCTGAGGTGAACAACATGGCACTGGCATTTTTACAAGCAGCTACGCAAGCGCCACAGCCAATACAGGTAGCGGCGTTAAAAGACTTATCGGCCATTTCCTTTTCAATAGGAATGGCGTTGGCATCAACGGGTCTTCCCGATGTGTTTACGGATATATAGCCTCCGGCCTGTTGAATTCTATCAAAAGCACTACGGTCAACAATAAGATCTTTAATGACTGGAAAAGCAGTTGCTCTCCATGGTTCAATTACAATCTCATCACCATCATTGAAACTTCGCATGTGTAACTGGCATACCGTAATACGCGAATCAGGTCCATGAGGGCGACCATTGATCATCAAAGAACAGGTTCCGCAAATACCTTCACGGCAATCATGGTCAAATTCCACAGGCTCTTCGCCTTTGGAAATCAATTCCTCGTTCAAAATATCCAACATTTCCAAAAAGGACATGTCGCTTTCCACCCCATCCAGAGTGTAGTCCACCATGGCCCCTTTAGAACCTGCATCTTTCTGACGCCATATTTTCAAAAATAATTTCATAGCAATTTTATTTATATGAACGTGTTTTCAATTCTATGTTTTCATAAAACAAATCCTCCTTGTGAAGAACAGACTTGCTCGGCTCACCTGTATATTCCCAAGCGGATACGAATTTGAAGTTTTCGTCATCACGAAGGGCTTCCCCCTCTTCGGTTTGGTATTCTTCTCTAAAGTGTCCACCACAAGATTCGTTACGCTCCAAAGCATCTTTGGCAAACAATTCTCCCAATTCCAAAAAGTCAGCTACGCGACCTGCTTTTTCCAATTCTTGGTTTTTGGAATTCGCCTCTCCAGGAACTTTTACGTTTTCCCAGAAATCAGCGCGTAGTTCAGCAATTTCTTTGATGGCCTCTTTAAGTCCTTCAGCGTTTCTAGACATCCCACATTTGTTCCACATGATTTTGCCTAGTTTTTTGTGATAGTAATCCACAGAATGAATCCCGCGACCGCCCATTAACTTTTCAATACGCTCACGAACCATTTTTTCAGCATCATCAAACTCAGGGGAATCTGTTGAAATTTCTCCAGTTCTGATATCATCGGATAAATAATCACCTATGGTGTAAGGGAGCACGAAGTAGCCATCTGCCAAACCTTGCATCAAAGCGGAAGCACCCAAACGGTTGGCGCCATGGTCACTGAAATTAGCTTCACCTGCAGCATAACAACCCGGAATTGTAGTTTGTAGATTATAATCCACCCATAAACCACCCATGGTATAGTGTACCGCAGGATAAATTTTCATTGGGGTTTTGTATGGGTTTTCGTCAACAATCTTCTCATACATTTGGAAGAGGTTGCCATACTTCGCTTCAACGATTTTTTCACCCAATTCGCGAATGGTTTTGTCATCCGCATCTTTGATACCAGAAGTCAAGGCTTTTTCTCTACCATAACGCATGATAGCAGCATCGAAATCCAAGTAAACCGCTTCACCAGTTTTGTTGACACCATATCCGGCATCGCAACGTTCTTTCGCTGCGCGGGAAGCAACATCTCGAGGTACTAGGTTTCCAAAAGCTGGATACCTTCTTTCCAAATAATAGTCTCTATCCTCTTCTTTGAGCTCAGTGGGTTTCAGTCGGCCTTCACGAATGGCTTGCGCATCTTCAATATTTTTTGGCACCCAAATTCTTCCATCATTTCGAAGGGATTCGGACATCAAAGTCAATTTGGACTGATGGTCTCCCGAAACAGGAATACAAGTGGGATGGATTTGGGTAAAACATGGATTCGCGAAATACGCACCTCTTCGGTGTGCTCTCCATGCGGCCATTACATTTGCACCCATGCAATAGGTTGACAAGAAAAATAAGTTTCCGTATCCACCAGTAGCCAAAACCACTGCGTGCGCTGAATGACGCTCGATTTCACCAGTGACTAGATTTCTAGCGATAATACCTCTTGCTTTTCCATCGACCAAAACCAAATCAAGCATTTCGTGACGCGTGTACGATTTGATTTTACCCCGCTGGATTTGACGGTTCATTGCTGCATAGGCACCCAACAATAGTTGTTGCCCAGTCTGCCCTTTGGCATAAAACGTTCTGGAAACCAATACCCCACCAAAGGAGCGGTTGTCCAACAATCCGCCATACTCACGCGCAAAAGGGACCCCTTGAGCGACACATTGGTCAATAATATTGGTAGATACCTCAGCCAAGCGATATACATTGGCTTCACGGGAACGGTAATCCCCACCTTTTATGGTATCGTAAAAAAGACGGTAAACACTATCTCCATCACCTTGGTAATTTTTGGCAGCATTCACCCCGCCTTGTGCAGCAATGGAGTGCGCCCTTCTGGGGGAATCTTGATAGCAGAAAGTTTTGACGTTATAGCCTAACTCTGCTAAGGTAGCCGCAGCTGATCCTCCAGCAAGTCCTGTACCTACAACGATAATATCGATATTTCGCTTGTTGGCTGGATTTACCAGGTCAATTTCGTTTTTATGCTTAGTCCACTTGTCAGCAAGCGGTCCTTGAGGTGCCTTGGCATTCAAGGTTTTCTTTTTGCTCGCTTTTGCCTTTGGTGGTTCGGCCACCAAAGTGGATGATTTTGTAGCTGTTCCCATATTTAATGTGCTATAGGGTTAAGGTGGTGGTAAATGGCAATGAAAGCAAATCCTAAAGGAATGACCACCGAGAATATTTTGGTAAATGCTTTAATACTAGCTGAGTATTTATTGTTCACCCCCATGGTTTGGAAAGATGAAGAAAAGCCATGCCATAGGTGCAAGCTTAAGAGACCAAACGAAATAATATAGATGATAGTTCTCCAAAATGGCGCAAATTTTTCGACAGTCTCTGCATGATAGCGCGTAGGGTCTTCCGGCAAGAATTCCACATACTTGTAGGCCATTTCATGTACCCAGAAATCATAGAAATGCAATCCTAAAAATGCCAAAACTACAAGTCCAGTGTAAATCATGTTTCGGGATACCCATGGTGCATTGGCACCGCCATTGAATTTTGCATAACGCACACTTCTTGCCTTTTTATTCTGGATTTCCAAAATAAAACCCATAACAAAATGGATTATCACCCCACCGATAAGTATGGGCTGCAAAACGTATTGCACCAATGGATTGTACCCCATAAAATGGGACCAAGTATTAAAGGTTTCGGGGTCAAGTACTGAAGTGATATTGATGGTAAAGTGTTGTGTTAAAAAAACAACTAAAAAAAGACCTGAAAGTGCCATCACCACCTTTCGGGCAATTGAAGATTTTGCCAAACCACTCATTCATGTTGAATTTGAAGCAAATTTACGTCACGATTGAGTTTTTAACAAGTTTTCAACTTTTCAAAGCTACCTATTTAGAACGAGTATAAGTATGGAGCCAAAATGTGGAACTTTACAATCCAAAAGCTAAAAAATTGCAGATTCCAAAATGAAGAAGACTAGCTTTTTTGTCAAGACTTTCCGGGTTTGGAAGGCTTTTGCAGAAAAGAGGAGAAGTTAAACAAAGTTTTCAACAAGATTTGGGAAAATGGGGGAACTGGTCACTACAGAATGAAAGCTCTTATTCCGCTATGCCAAAATGCGTAATGATTTCTTGGTAAGACATTTTGCTGTAGTCTAGTTGCTCACCCTTAATGGCAACCGTGTCACCAGTATCTGCAGGTTGCCCACCAGGAATGATGATGTACCTATAATCCTCAAAAAAAGGAGTCCCCACAGAGCTTCCGTCCAAAGAAGCGATAGTAATACGCAATATTTCAGGGTCCTCAATTCGAAAGGAATAGAAATTACCTCCAGTAATAAAAGGCAGTTGCATAATATCTGGAGAGCTTAGTCCCGGCAGGTTTCTTCCAAAGACCAATACCACTCCTTGATTAACAATCTCCTGTGTTAAGTCCGGCACGTCGATATCAAAACCAACCCCAGTTGCGATTACGTTGTTGTCAAATTCGGAATCAATCCATTCCGAATAAATGACATTCGCTGAACCGGTTTCTCCCTGTTCGCCCTGATCACCTTGTGGTCCTTGGTCTCCTTGAACCCCCTGAGGCCCTTGTTCTCCTTGTGGTCCTTGAGCTCCCATTTCTCCATCTTCTCCTGAACAAGAGGCCAAAAGGAAAAGGCTAAAAAGAAAAGCAGCGCTGTGTTTTACAAATCTGTTTTGTGTTTGCATAATTAAAATGTTTACTATTTGACTGCAAACCTAGCGGGGATGTAGTGGGACAATATCCCAAATCTGCTACTTCTGAAGAATCAGGACACCATTTTATACCGCGAGCGATACTCAGATGGTGTTTGTCCGCTTTGCTTTTTAAAAGCGTTGTAAAATGCTGATTTTGAGTTAAAACCAGCTTCTAGGCCGATGGCTACAATGGTGTAGTTGGCATACTCTGAATCCATCAATAGCTGTTTGGCCTCATTGACGCGTAGGGCATTGATGAATTCAGGGAAACTTGTTCCAGAAATAGTATTGATAAGCTGGGAAAGATACCCTGGACTGATGCTAAGGTGGGCGCTAGCGGTTTCCAGTGACAAATCAGGATTGGTAAATGATTTTTCCTCTTTCAACCAGCTTAAAAAATTCTGATAGTGAGTATTGTCTTGGGTAAGATGTCCTTGTGAAGCTTTTTTGAGCTGTCCCAATTTAATGGAAGTAAGTTTCGCGATAAGTTGGAATACTTGCACATGCTCATCGGTAAAAAAGTATTCTTCACTATGTTCGGAGTCAAGCACCCCAATTACTTCGCCATCCAAAAAAATAGGTACGGCAAGTTCTGAACCCCTTGCCTTATCATCGACAATATAGCGGGAATCGCTTTTGAGCACGTCTACTTTTTGATACGAGCCGGTTTGGCAGGCACTTCCGACGATTCCAAAACCACAAGGAATTTTGATGGGGCTTAATATCTTTTTGTTCCCACCATCCTTGTAGCCGTAAGCTGCTTTTTGAACTAGAGTGTTTTTTTTGTCATCCAAACGATACAGGATGCAGTCTTCTAAATCGAGTTTGGCGATACAGTTTTTGGCAATATCCCAAAGCACTTCACTTTCGGTGTTTTTGTCGAACAAGGAAGTGGCAAAATAGGTCAAGATTTGTGTGATTCTTTGTTGCTCTGAAGTTTCTGGAAACGGATGGAAGGAACCACTAATCAACACTTCTACGTTCAAATAGGGGATGGCATTTTCTTTAGTAGGATTTGATTTGCGATTGGCCAAATGACGCAAACCCCAAATCATCAAAACAGTGTAAGTGCCAAGATAAGCCAACCATAAGGGATAGTAGGGTCCATGGCCTGACATAGAAGTCCAACGTAGCAAAGCAATAACGCCAACCCAAACAATGCTTAGAATGACAAATACCGAAAATATGTTGACCAACCATTTCGTTTTTTGCTCAACGATATGAAAGGGAAGATTACCAATTTTTCTTTTGTATTGCCTTAAGATACTATGGTTGTAAACTGCAACGACCATAGCAAATAGTACGGCCAGGTTTTCATCAAATTCTTGGTTGACCCAACCCATTTCGGCTGAAGAAAGCCATCGATACCCAGCAAAGACATTTACTTTCAAGAACGAATAGAGTGCGAAAAAGAAGAGAAAAGGGAGCACCAAATACCGAACTCTTTTTCGAAACTTTTGAAATTCATCAACGTAGGCGAAAGTGAATCCTACAAACAATACAGGACATAAAAATTGATAGGGAAGGTAAAACAGCAGTAGGATTGGGTGTTTTTTTGTGATGCCCAAATCAATCAAAATCACTTGGAGGATGACCAAACTTCCAAAAAACACAAAGGCATTGAGCAACCTTGAGGTCCAATTTTTTTGGCCTTTCCACAACTTAAAGAGCGCCCAAATACTAAGCAACAAGGAAAAATATAGGATGCAAGTGTTGAGGCTATTCCAATGCATTCCAGATTTTTTGAGGTTTACAAACGAAAGTTAGATAACTTGTAGGGGAAATAAAGCTGAATTTTTTCGGTTGGAAGGAGAACCTGTGTGAATGGTCAAAAACCGGGGATGATTGTTAGCGAAAAAAGGGCTTTGTTTCCCAAAAACCAACCGTATGGATATTGCCTTGCTTTCTGTAAGCCTCACGGTACATTCTACTCGAAGAATAGCTGAAGAGGCACAGCACGCTGGACATTACGTTGAGCTGATTGACCATACCAAATGCTCTGTTAAGCTAGGAGAAGGGCCTCCCAAAATATTCTTGGGAGAAGAAGACGTCACCCATGAGTTTGATGCCATAATTCCCAGAATTGGAGCAAAGGTCACGCGACATGGAGCTGCTATTGTTAAGCAATTTGAAATGAACAACGTGTTCAGCACGGCACGTTCCTTAGGAATTACAAGAGCACGAAACAAGGTTCGAACGATGCAAATCATGAGCCGAAAAGGTATTCCAATTCCGCCGACTTTGTTTTCCATCAACCCTGATAATATTGAGGCGCAAATCGAGCTCTTGGGAGGTCCACCAGTAATCATCAAATTGCAAGAAGGGACACACGGCTATGGGGTTATTTTGGCGGAGAGCAAGAAATCAGCAAAATCCATTATTGACACTTTTTATAAAATGGATACGAATATTTTTCTGCAACAATTCATTTCCGAAGCGAACGGTGAGGACATACGATTGATAGTAGTAGGAAACAAGGTTGTGGCGAGCATGAAACGAAAAAGCAAGCTGGATGATTTTCGGTCTAATGTGCATCAAGGTGCCGAAACCGAAGCGATAACACCCACCGAGAAAGAACGAAACATGGCCATTCGCGCCACCAAGTACTTGGGATTGGGAGTGGCAGGAGTGGATTTGATTCGTTCCAAAAAAGGGCCCTTGTTAATTGAAGTGAATGCGTCTCCCGGCCTCCGCGGAATAGAGGCAGCCACCAATATCAATGTCGCCAAAGAAATTATTAGTTACGTCGAACGCAATGCCCGAAGAAAAAAAAGATAAAGCCCAAACCATACAAATCAACGGGACAGAGGTTTCTCCTGGGGCATATGCCTTCGTGAAGTTGAACATCGGACGATTACCCACAGGAACCCTGATTGATATTCCGGTTCATGTTTTTAATGGTAAGAAGAAAGGACCCGTAGTGCTCATTCAAGCAGGGTTGCACGGCGATGAAATCAATGGCGTGGAAACCTTGCGGAGAATGTTGGATGAAAATTTATTTCAGATAAAACGTGGAGCAGTCATCGTGGTTCCTGTGCTCAACATTTTTGGTTTTATTCATTTTTCCAGGGATGTACCCGATGGAAAAGACGTCAACCGTAGTTTTCCGGGAAGCAAAACAGGTTCGTTGGCAAGTCGAATTGCCTATCATTATACTCAAGAAATTTTGCCCCATGTTGATTTTGCTTTGGATTTACATACTGGAGGTGCCCAACGCCATAATTATCCGCAAGTGCGATACACCCTGGAAGATACCGAGAGCAAAACCTTGGCCAAAGCCTTCGGTGCACCCTTTTGCCTACCTTCTAAATTGATAAACGGTTCATTTCGAAAAGCGACTTTTAAACTTGGTGTTCCGACCGTGGTTTATGAAGCTGGGGAAAGCATGCGATTTGATGAAATGGCCATTACCTTGGCCATTAAAGGCATATTGAATGTGCTTCGTTCGCAGAAGATGCTAATCGCTCCTAACAAATTGAAGAAAAACGCTTCAGTTCACCTATCTACTTCGCGTTGGATTCGGGCCTCACGTGCGGGGATGTTCATACCGCTAATTAGAAATGGTGAATACGTAAACAAGGGACAAGATTTAGGCTATGTTTCCGATGCCTATGCCAAACGGACTAAGTTTGTAAAGGCACCGTTTGATGGGCATGTGTTTTGTGTCAATCATCAAGCAGTGGTGAATCAAGGAGACGCCCTTTTTCACTTGGGAAAGGAAGGATAAATCAAGTGAGTTGTTCTTCCCGTTCTTGAATGCGCTTCAAACTCCAGGCAATCGCCTCTTCCAAATCGGTAAATTGTCGGATGGAGCTATGAAAAAACATTCGCTCAAGCACCAAACTGGCAAAACTACCTTGGGTACTTCCCACAACGGAATAAAAATCAAGTTGGTGCCGATTTTTAAAAAATTTCGCCCAATCCGTTGGTACCACGGAGTAACTGTTAATTCGATTGGAGATGTAAGCAATAGGTTTTTCTTTTCCATAAACTTCTTGCGCAGCATCAATGGCTTTCTGGGCCATTTCCCAAGAAAAAGTTACGGCTTCGTTGATTTCTGAAATCACCAAACCGTCGAAGTAATAGAAGACTCCAAACTCAAATTCCCGTATTTCCCTGATTCTTTTAAAGATGGGCAAATCCCTTACCCTTTTCATAGCGCGCCTCTTAAAACAAGTACCGGCTAATATAAAGTATTATTGGATTTTAACCCACTTCAAAATTCGGATTTTCGTGTATGAATTTTCTGATTATCAACAAGATAACTTTATATATAGCTATTAAAATCCAGTTATTGGTCCATGTTGTTTAGTTGAATCTCCAAGGCTTTGGTGGAGGCCTGTACTTCAATTAAGGAAAGAATGAGTGAAATCATCAAGAACACTAAACTAAATCCGAAAATGAGTTTCGCCCAACCTTGATATTCAACGTACACCAAAAACATGGTCACCGCAGCCAACAAAAAACTGATAATGGCCGTACCCTGCATATTTTTGATGATATTTAATCGCTTACGCAAGGAGTTGATTTGCCTTTTTAGCGGACTGGACTCGGTCGCTTCAAACTGTTTGTGCAATTGTCGAATCAAGGCCGCAATGGCCAAGTAACGGGCATTGTAAGCTAACATCGTCAATGAGATGGCTGGAAAAAGTAGTGCTGGAATGCCTAAAGTAAGTTCCACCTATTCAATTTTAAATGAGACGCTTTCATTTTGCCCGTTACCTGAAAGCTCTATGGTATACGCTCCTTTAGGCAAATAGGTTTTTCCGTTTTTGGCAGGTTCCAATTTCATTTTATTCTTTTTGAGAAAAGCGGTTTTCCCTTTTTCAGAAAAGGCGACGTCATACGAAAGAATGTTCACCCCTTTGTCTGCGGTTACACTCGTAGAACTTACCGAAATTCCATCAACAGTTTTCATGGTTGCGCTGAAATCTCCTGCCTCCGAGGCATAAAAATGTAAATCGACCCCTGGGGTGTCGGGTTTTCGCCAGCTGCTCCATGAACTGCCCCAACTTTTGTTGTGTTTGATGTTTTCCAAAGGAAAAAGAGTCAATGCTTTCCCAAGTACTTCAGCGTTCATTTGTTGTAGTGCCGAAATATCGACTTTATAAATGCTTCTTCCATGAGTCCCTACCAAAAGGTGTTTGGCTTTGGGTTGAATGACCAAATCATGCACTGCGACGTTGGGTAATCCATTTTGAAAAAGCTCCCATTTTTCACCACGATTGAACGAAACATACAAGCCATTGTCCGTGCCCACGAAAAGCAAATCTTCATTTTCAGGGTCTTCGACCAAGGCATTTACCGGCGAAGTTGGGATATTGGCGCTAATGTTTTTCCAAATCTTTCCATAGTTGTCGCTGACAAAAACATACGGTTTAAAGTCATCCCAGCGATAGCCATTCAGTGTGGCATAAACGCGTTCTTTTTTGTGTTTAGAGGCTGCGACTTCCGATACCCAAAGGTCCTTTGGAAAGGATGATGAAACGTTTTCCCATGAACCACCACCATTTTTAGAAACCTGCACCAGACCGTCATCACTTCCGGTATACAACAATCCAAATTTGAATGGTGATTCCGAAATGGACGTGAGGGTTCCATAGGCTACATTGCCTTTTCTTCCACCCTGGGTTAGATCCTCGGAAATAGCTTCCCAATCATCACCCTGATTTAACGAACGGTGCAATTTGTTGCCGCCCAAATACAAAATGTCTTGGTTGTGACTGGAGAGTAGAATGGGTGTCTGCCAATTAAAACGATAGGGAGATTCACCCAGTTCGTGCTTCGGCTGAATGTACTTGCGTTGGCCCGTTCCGAGATTCAATCGGTAATAGTTCCCAAATTGAAATCCCGTGTAGACAACATCCGAATTTCTAGTGTCAATTTGAACCTGCATCCCATCACCACCCATAATCATTTCCCAAGGGTTCTTTCCAGTCTGTAACCAACGCGAATCTTGTTTGCTGGTATGCGCTCCTTTCCAAACCCCGTTGTCTTGTAGTCCACCATAAACATTGTACGGTTCTTCATTATCCACATTTATGGCATAGAATTGCCCCACGGTAGGCGAGTTGTTTTTTATCCAGTGGGCACCATCGTCGTAGCTGATGTTGACCCCGCCATCATTTCCATTGATGAGGTGTTCAGGACTTTTCGGATTAATCCAAAGCGCATGATGGTCGGAGTGTACGTTTTCTTTGCTTATGGAAGTAAAGGTATTCCCCCCATCTTCCGATTTTATCAAAGGAACCCCGGCCAAATAAATATGGTCTTTGTTTTTGGGATTCACTCGAATTTGGGCGAAGTAGTAGCCATAACTATAAAACAAATCATCAATATAATCTTCATTCATTTTGGTCCAAGTGACACCCGCATCTTCGCTGTGATACACTTCAGCACCAATAACAGGAGTATCAAATAATAAGGAATTGGCATTTTCAAGATACTTGGCCAAATCAATGGGTTTTACACTCCCACTTCGAACCATTTGCTTCACATTCTCGGCACGGTACTTTTCTTGAAAACCGTTGGTTTTCAAAAATTCATTCAATTTTTTATCCTCCAACGCCAAAAAGGTGGTATTGTCCATGGTTTTGAAATCCTCTTTGGTTAATCCATCTTTTTCATCCTTCTTCTTTTTTTCACGACGGAACTGACTATCATGCACGGCGTAGACCACATTGTCATCAAAAACCGCAAGGCCAATTCGACCTACACCATCTCCCGTCGGAAATCCGCTCTCTTTTGCAGAAACTAAGGACCATGAATCGCCTCCATCAACACTTTTGTAAATGGCAGAACCGGGACCGCTTCCTTCAAAATTCCATGCTTTACGGTCTTTTTGCCAAGCGGCAGCATATTGTATTTGAAAGTTTCCAGGTGCGTGAGCTACATCGATGATTCCGGTAACATCATTTACAAAAAGGGTTTTCTTCCAGGTTTTTCCACCGTCGGAGGTTTTGTACACCCCTCTTTCCATGTTCGCAGAGTACAAATGGCCCAAAACGCCCACGACTAACTCATCCGAATTGTGCGGATTAATAAGAATCCGACCGATATGATGCGAATCAGGAAGGCCCATGTTTTCCCATGTTTTTCCGCCATCTGAAGATTTTAAAATACCAATTCCGGCATAAGAAGAGCGCGAGGAATTGTTTTCCCCGGTACCCACCCAAAGCGTGCCCTTTTTCCAGTCTACGGCAATATCACCAATGTTTTGGGTGTCTGAAGTATCCAAAATAGGATGGAACGAAGTCCCATTATTATTGGTATGCCACAACCCTCCTGAGGCATAGGCCACGTAAAATTCCGTTGGATTCTGAGGGTTCACTTCGAGGTCAACTACACGTCCGCTCATTACCGAAGGGCCAATATTTTTAAGCGGAATGTTTTTGACCAATGAGGTCTCGGCCATAGCCTTTTTTTGAGATAAGGCATTGGTTGCTGAGGTGGCTTGCGTAGCGGGTTGTTGTGCTAAAGAAACCAAAGGAATCAGAAGTAAAGTGAGGAATCGGTAGGGATTCATGAGATGGATTTTCGTTTGGCTACGGAAGGTATGAATTTGTCTTGGGTAACGCAATTACCTACTTTTGAATAAAGCACAACGCAGCATGAAATACCACCAAATTGATTCGCAACTTTTTGTCAAAAACCGAGAGAAATTCATGAGTCACATGCGGCCCAAAAGTCTGGCCGTTTTCAATTCGAATGACATTTATCCTATTAGTGCAGATAGTACCATGCCGTTCGAGCAACACCGGGATATTTTTTATTTGAGTGGGGCCGACCAAGAAGAAACTATTCTGGTTTTGTTTCCCGATGCATCCGTAAAAAAGCATCGTGAAATTCTGTTTGTTCGCGAAACCAACGAACATATTGCCGTTTGGGAAGGAGCAAAGTTGACCAAAGCGCAAGCCACTGAAGTATCAGGGATTGAGACCATTTATTGGCTTTCGGATTTTGAACGCATCTTTTTCGACATCATGACCGAGGCGGATATGGTGTATTTCAATACTAACGAGCACTATCGCCAAGCGGTGGAAACCCAAACGCGTGAGGACCGCTTTATCCAAAAGTGCAAACAAGACTTTCCGGCGCATACTTGGGCGAAAAGCAATCCGATTCTTCAAGAAATTCGAGGGGTGAAAGAACCTGAAGAAATTGCGCTGATGCAACAAGCTTGTGACATCACCGAAAAAGGTTTTCGACGCATCTTGGAATTTACCAAACCTGGCGTTTGGGAATTTGAAATGGAGGCGGAGTACCTTCACGAATTTGTGCGCAATCGTTCCAAAGGCTTTGCCTACACCCCGATTATCGCCTCCGGAAACAACGCGAATGTGTTGCACTACATTGAAAACAACCAGCAGGTAAAAGATGGGGACTTGATTTTGATGGATGTTGCTGCGGAATATGCGAATTATTCTAGTGATATGACACGTACCATTCCGGCAAGTGGAAAATTCACGGAAAGACAGAGGGCGGTTTATGATGCCGTGTTGCGGGTAAAATACGAAGCAACCAAAATGCTCGTTCCGGGAACCCTTTGGGCGGAATACCATAAAGAGGTAGGGAAAATCATGACTTCAGAATTGTTGGGACTTGGGTTGTTGGACAAAGCCGATGTGCAAAATGAAGACAAAAACAAATCAGCGTACAAGAAATACTTCATGCATGGCACCAGCCATCATATCGGATTGGACACCCATGATTATGGTGCCTTAAAAACACCTATGAAAGCGAACATGGTATTTACGGTGGAGCCGGGAATTTATATTCCAGCGGAAGGCATGGGGATTCGCTTGGAGGACAATGTGGTGATTCAAGAAACGGGAGAACCGTTCAATTTGATGCGCAATATTCCGCTTGAAGCAGATGAAATCGAAACCTTGATGAATGCGTAAAGCGAATAGATTTCTGCAAATGAAAAACATGTTTTCGCTGGTTTTTCTGTTTTTAGCGGTTTCAAACCATTGGGCACAAGACAACTTCTGCCCTAATGAAGCAACACAGCACACGATGACCTCTACTTTCCTTGAAGAAGATAGAACCTACTGGGTAAGTTTGCCTTTGCAGTATTCCGATACGCTTCAATACCCTGTGATATATGTCTTGGATGCTGAATGGCGTTTTGATTTGATTCGAAACATCGTTTTTGACTTGGGCGCGAACCAAAAAATCGAAAAGTCCATCATAGTGGGCATTCCACATGTGGACTGGGAGAAAAAACGGGGAGTGGATTTAACCTTTTCCCAATCGCGAATCGAATACGATGGCGAAGCGGTGGATTCCACTTGGTACAATGCGGGTAATTCAGGTGGAGGGTTAAAATTTTTCAACTACCTCACCCAAGAACTCATTCCAGAGGTCAATACAAAATATAGCACCAATGCCCACGAAACATTGGTGGGTCACTCCTATGGCGGTTATTTTGGTGGATATATATTATCCATGGAGCATCCCTTTGAAGTCATTCATTGTTATGACCCCTCTATATGGTTTAGCGATGGCGAAGTCATCAAACGATTTCAGGAAAGTGAACGAAGCAAACCCGTTACGTTTCACATCACGTATCAGCCGATTCCTGAATTTCACAGAAAGAAAATTGAACACTTTATTGAGGTCATGGAGAATGACAAGACTATCATTTTGACCCAACAGTTTTATCCGGATGACACCCATAATTCGTTGTTTATGGATAGCTTTTATAGAGGG
The DNA here is from genome assembly GCA_039820925.1 of Bacteroidota bacterium. Lineage (GTDB taxonomy): Bacteria > Bacteroidota > Bacteroidia > Flavobacteriales > Flavobacteriaceae > Flagellimonas. The sequence continues at coordinate 62,566 of JBCBPD010000001.1, forward strand.
ATTTTGGAGACGCATCGTTAGGCCTTCTATAACGAAAAGTATCAATTCATATTTGCCATACATCAATTGAACACATGTAGGTAAAAGATATTTTCTGATTTTTCAAGTTTAATGCTGACCATGCCTTGGTAGGGTCACTACATCTTGATTGATTAGAAAATTCTTGTGAACTATCCTGATATTTTTAATGAAATTTGATAGGCTATTTTTGAAGAAAATTTGTCAAATAATCGCCTTGATTGGATTATGCAACTTGGGCCACGCTCAAAGAGAAGATATATGGTCGGGCAATTATGTTTTACTTTCTCCAGAGGGTGCACAAATTGATACATTAATGATTAAAAATGCTGCGGACTTAAGCCGAATGACTATGCCATCCAGTCAAGCCTTGTCACCTGGTTACTGGAGAATTAGTTCGCAACGCGACCATCATAAGGAGGAAATAGCGGCAATACCCTTCCTCTTCAAGATAGAGAACAATGAAAACGATTATGAACAATTTGGCTGGACCGTATTACATGTAGAAGGTAAAATGGATTGTATTGATGCAGGACACTTATTCATATGCAAAACCGAAAAAAACAGCCAGATAGCTATTCAGGAGGAAACTTTTTTCACCACAACCGGTATTTTTGGAATACGATTGTTTTACGGGTTGTTCGAACTGAAAAGATTGGATAAAAACTGACTTTGAAAATCAATAATGAAGGCGGATAAGTTTAAATCAAATTAGCACCTGTTTTTCTCTGATAAAATGCCCCCAACATAAACCACCAAAGCGGGCAACACCCACCCTATATAAAGGTCCTTAAAGAAGTACTTTCATAAAATTCGAAATAACCCAAAAGCCCCATTGGTCAATTTATATGGGTGATCGATGAATCCTAGCCCTTAGGCAAGAACCGATTTGAATAAGTTTATGGGAATTAAAAATGCCCAAAAACCATGAACAACGTATCACCCAATCTGTTTCGCACTGCTATCTTTTCTTTAGTGTGTATCCTAATTGTTACTATTTCCTGTAACAAAGATGATGGTCCTCCACCAGACCCTTGCGCACAAACACCTTTATTAACGGTTGCTGCTGAGGCCGAAGATTTTGCCATAACGGCATCCGCATCAGGTGGGGAAGCCCCCTATAGTTTTCAATTGGATGATGGTGACTTTCAAACCTCAGGTAGTTTTACGGGCTTGAGTGCCAAAGAATACACTATAACGGTTCAGGATGCAAACGACTGCAGCAACACTACCAAGGTGGCGGTGGTTGACCCCTGTACTGAGGGGACACTTGTTGTAGAAGCCTTAAGTGAAGGTACTTCCATTACAGTAACCGCAGATGGAGGAACTGCCCCCTATACCTTTAGTATTGATGGACTAACCTTCCAAGAAGAGAATTTGTTTGCTGAACTTGATTTTGGCAATTACACCGTCACGGTAAAAGATACCAACGACTGTACAAATTCAGTTACGGTGACGGTAGCTAACCCTTGTGGCGATGGAACCCTTGACTTAGACCTAACCGTCGACGGATTTGATATCACGGCTACCGCAACTGGCGGTACCGCACCTTACAACTATAGTATTGATGGGGAGACCTTCCAAGACGAAAATGTATTTAACGGTTTGGAAGCAGGCGAGTATACCGTTACGGTGAAAGATGCCAACGGTTGTACCTTTAACGCTTCAGCTACTGTAATAGACCCTTGTGACGAAGGGACCCTGAATGTGCAGGCAACAATTGACGGATTTGACATCACCGCCACGGCTACCGGTGGAACCGAACCCTATACCTATAGTATTGATGGGGAGACCTTTCAGAATAATGGGGTCTTTACTGGTTTGGACGTTGATGACTATACGGTTACGGTAAAAGATGCCAATGACTGTACCGATATTATTGACATTACTGTGATTGATGTTTGCGCTACATTGGCGGTTGAAGCTACTGTAGAAGCCTATACCATAACGGCCACTGGCTCAGGAGGTACGGAGCCCTATACCTTCAGTTTGGATGGGGAGACTTTCCAAGAAAACAATGTGTTTGCCAGTTTGGATATTGGCGACTATACCCTCACGGTAAAGGATGCCAATAATTGTCTGGCTACCGTAGAAGTGACCAACAGTTGCGATACCTCTGGCTTGGAAGTTACCGCAACGGCGGAATTGTATGAAATAAACGCTAGCGGTAGCGGCGGAGAAGCCCCCTATACGTTTAGTATTGATGGGTTTACTTTCCAAAACAGTGGGGTTTTTGCAGACCTGCCCCCACAGAATTATACGGTGACCATTAGGGATGCCAAGCAATGTACCAGTACAGTGCAAGTAACGGCCGAGCAATTGGAATCGTTTAGAGACCCCCGCGATGGGCAAACCTATAAAGTGGTGACCATTGGCGGAGTAATATGGATGGCCGAGAACCTTAATTACCAAGGCGATGGTATAGGCTTTTCTTGCCCGGACAATGACGATGCCAATTGTGCCACGCATGGTGCTCTGTACACTTGGGATGACGCGCAGCTTGCCGCTCCGGAAGGTTGGCACCTGCCTACACCTGAGGAGTGGGATGCTATCGTTGAAATGTTTGGAGGACAGCAAATTGCGGGAGACGCGATGAAAGTTGGTGGGAATTCAGGATTGAATATGTTGCTTTCTGGATTTGGAATTGACGAAGGTAATGGGTATAATCTGCTTGAGTTTGGGGAGATAGGATATTATTGGCGTCAGCAGGAATTAAATGCAAATGAAGCATCCTTTGTTGTACTTTTGAACCTTACTTCTGATGCAGATTTAAATGGAGCAACAAAAGAACTACGGTTAAGTGTCAGATGTGTTAAAGATTAAATAATGCAGTTAAGAATAATTTTTAGAGCGGTTGCCTTTGTGGGTGGCCGCTCTTTTGTTTTGCTATTGTAGTTTGTTTATAAGAATTGTTACTCCAAATACCACCCTATAAAGGCAACCTTTTTTATCAAGCCAAAAGGAGTATTCGTCAAATCTAGAGAGGTGATCGATTTAAGATTTCCGAAACTTGTTAAAATTCAATTATTGTTTCGTCTTAACAATACGTAAAATGTACACTTCAATATAAATCTATATTGAATTTGTAAACTAATTAGTTAACTTTATCGTGTATAGAAAAATAACCGTATATAAAAACCATTTTGTCGATTTCTATGAATCACAAGAACTAAAAGTTCAAGAGAAAATAGAATACGTTTTGGACTTGGTCAGGTTTGAAAGGCAGGTTCCGAAAAAGTTTTTCAAGGCTTTGGAAAACACCGACGGAATTTACGAGATAAGAGTAATTACAACATTTAAAAGTATTCGGGTTTTCTGTTTTTTCGATAACGAAAGTTTAGTTGTGCTCACAAATTGTATCATAAAGAAAACTCAAAAAACGCCGAAAAAAGAAATCAGACTTGCCGAAAAATTAAGAAAAGAATATCTAAGAGATAAAAAAGACTAATATGAAAAAAACAACCGACTTTGAGGATATACTCATTCAAAAATATGGAGGAAAAGGAACAGATAGGCGCGATAAGTATGATGCGGATTCTCTCGCGTTCCGATTGGGGGTTATGCTCAAGGAAGAAAGAAAAAAAGCAAATATGACCCAAGAGGAACTTGCTGAACGAACTGGAACGAAAAAAAGCTACATTTCACGAATTGAACGGGGATTGAGCGATATACAAGTTTCTACGTATTGTAAATTGATTGAACTTGGACTTGGAAAAACCTTGAACATTTCAATCGGATAAAATACAACTCATATCAATTCCTCTTACTACCAATCAAATTACCAACCCCAAAAATAATTAAAGCCGGCAACAACCACCCCATATGAAATTCTACTAGGGGAATCCAACTAAAATAGGTTTGGGTGATTTTCCCAAATCCTAAAGTGTTTATGAAATCCGGAATGCTGAATAGTAAGGTAGTAAATACAACCGAGCGAAACACCTTTGGTGTTGCATATTTTTCGGGTACGATGTTCAGCAAAATCAATGCGATGGTTACGGGATAAATAAACATCAAGGCAGGTAATGCCACTTGGATGATATATCCCACATTAAATTGCCCCATCAAAACCCCCAAAACACAACCCAAAATTGCAGTGATTAAATAGGCGGTATTGGAATCCTGAAAGCGACCTTTTACAAAATCGGCTGTACCGGTAACGATGCCTACCGCTGTGGTAAAACAAGCAATGCTAACCAAAACCGTTAAGAAGGTATTTGCAATATTACCTAGAGTGCTCAAACTTATGCTTTGCAACAACTGCGTCCGAGAAATGTCGGCGTCAAAAACATTTTGATGCAAGGCACCTGCGTAAATCAAACCGCCATACACCAAAAACAATCCGAGCCCTGCGAGCATTCCAGCCTGTGCAATGGTTTGTTTCTTTTCAGTGTAGCCGACTGTAGGATGTTTGAGGTTTAATGAAATAATGATAACCCCACCAACAACTACCGAACCGATGGCATCAAAAGTCTGGTAGCCCTCTAAAATGGCATGGGTGAACGGACTGGAAAATGAAGGGAAGCCATGCGGAGCGCCAAGGGTAGCGGCTGCAATGGAAATAATAGAAACCAAAACCAGTACCATAGCTGGGGTTAGAATTTTTCCAATAATGTCCAGAATGCGCGAGCGGTTCATCACAAAAATAAAAACCAACAAAAAGTATACACCGCTGGTCAACCAAGACGAACTCCCAAGAAAAGGTTGTATGGCCATTTCGTGCGTAACGGAAGCTGTCCGTGGTGAAGGCAGCGAAATGGAAATGGCATAGACCAAATAACAATAGATGAGACTGAAGGTGGGTGACACTTTTTTACCAAAGTCAAACAGCGTTCCTTGGAGTTTGGCGTGGGCCAGAATCCCCAAAATAGGAACGAGAACCGCCGAAAGTGAGAACCCTATCGCAACCAACCACCAAAGTTCACCAGACTTAAAACCCAATTGTGGGGGTAGAATCAAATTACCGGCGCCAAAAAAAAGCGAGAAAAGCGCGAAACCGACAACCAAACCCCATTTTTTGTTCATATTCTGTTGATAAATTTTTGTTCATAAATGGGATTGCTGTATCTTTCAAACGTGCTTTTGGACGAATAAAACCGGCATCTTGTCGAATTTGATGCATTTCGTCGAAAAAGTTCAAATCCCAAAAAGTTCATAAAATAAAAAGTTATTAACACACGTTGCTGAATTGTGGCAACGGACCAAACTAAAACTAAATATTCGAATCAACAAAACCTGTTTTACGACCCCAAATTGTAGAACTGATTACCTAAAAACCGAACTGGATGAAAAAAACCTCTACTCCGCGTGGCTTTAAATTTTCTTCTTTATTCTGCAACATTTTCGGCCATCACTATGTGGTCACCAAAGAAGTAACAGGACATATTAAAGAATACACTTGTTTGCATTGTCAAAAAAAGGTTACTACCGATGTGAATGGCAAACTAGCCTTGCTTACTCCTGAAATGCAAGAAATCAACGAAACCGTTGCCGACATGTATCGCAAAAGAAAAGAGCGCGTCGTTCGAAGCGTTGCCTAACTTTCGCGATTTATCATCATTTGGTGCAAAGTTTATTCCCGGAAATGAAGAAGGTGCCGGAGTTGGTCGCGTGCCCCAAGACCCTCACGGAAATGCCCTTGGTTTTCGGGATTTTTAGTTTTCAGCGCCAAAAGAATTCCAGCCCTGTGCTTGCAAGGGAATTTTCGTATTAGTTCGCGTTACCAAATGCGCCCCTTCCCTGGCTTCGGTCATATGTCCAATAACCGTTAAGTTCGGGTTCGCTTTGATTTTAGGAAAATCGGATTGGTCAATCGTAAACAATAGCTCATAATCCTCCCCTCCACTCAAGGCAATCAAAGTAGAATCCATTTGAAATTCTTCCGCGGCATTGATTACCGTCGGGTCCAAAGGAATCTTTTCTTCAAAAAGATTACAACCTGCGTCACTTTGTTCACAGAGATGTAATACTTCTGAAGAGAGACCATCACTAATATCAATCATGGCAGTGGGTTGCACCTCAAGCTGTTCTAGTAATTCTATTATGTCTTTCCGCGCTTCGGGTTTCAATTGCCGTTCCACAATGTAGCTGTACGGTTCCAAGTCAGGCTGATTGTTCGGGTTGACCTTGAATACTTCTTTTTCACGTTCCAAAACCTGTAATCCCAAATAGGCGCCTCCCAAATCTCCCGAAACGACTAAAAGGTCATTGGGTTTGGCCCCGCTTCGTTTCACAATTTTTGAGGGTTGACTTAAGCCCATAGCGGTAACACTGATCAACATGCCTTTAGTGGATGAGGTGGTATCTCCACCCACCAAATCTACCTTGTACAAATCGCAAGCGGCTTTGACTCCGTCGTAAAATGCCTCCAAGGCATCTAACCCAAAACGATTGGAAACGGCAATACTCATGGTGATTTGGGTAGCATGGACATTCATGGCGTACACGTCAGAAAGGTTCACGATAACAGCTTTATAGCCCAAATGTTTCAGTGGCATATAGCTCAAATCAAAATGTACTCCTTCGACCAACATATCGGTCGTGACCACAATTTCATGTGACTCTGGGTCAATTATGGCAGCATCATCACCAATTCCTTTTACAGAGCTTTTATGGCTAATTTGAAATCCTTGGGTCAAATGTTTTATCAATCCAAATTCGCCCAATTGGTCTAAGGTTGGGCGGGCAGGCTTTTTATCTTCTTGCATGTGGCAAAAATAAACAGGATGTCAATAAGTTGTATCTTTAAGAAACTTGACCGATAGCATGAAATTTTTGAACGCAATCCCAGTTGGATTAGCCATAGTCTGCCTGGCTTTTGGATGCTCTTCTGACGATGGTCCTGAAGCTCAGACCAACAATCCCCCCAATACCAATTCAGACGATAACAGTTCGGTGGTGCTGGGCACAGGAGCCGTAAACTTAACGCTCACACCTTGCGAAGGGGGTATGGCAGATATTTATCCTTGTCAAGAGTATGACTTACTGCTTCAAATGGATTTAGCGGCCTTTGGCGCACAATCAGTGAACGACATTTGGGGTTGGACCGATACCACCACCCAAAATGAATATGCATTATTGGGGCTAGACAACGGTGTTGCTTTTATTGATATTTCCGATACTGAAAACCCAGTCTATCTGGGTAAGTTGCCAACACAATCCGACCCAAGCGTATGGCGTGATGTAAAAGTATTTGGTGATTTTGCCTACGTTGTTGCCGAAGCACAGGAACACGGCATGCAGGTTTTTGATTTGAAACGATTGCGAAATGTGCCATCTCCACCAGTTGTATTTGATGCAGATACCAGATACACCAATATTGGCAATGCGCACAATGTCGTTATCAATGAAACCCAAGGCTTTGTGTATCCGGTTGGTACGGCAAGAAACGATGCATTCAATGGCGGGGTCCACTTTGTGGATATTCAAAACCCTGCAAACCCCATCGCTTCCGGAGGCTATGCCGCCGACGGATACACGCATGATGCCCAAGTCATTACCTATTCTGGGCCAGATACGGATTATGCAGGGCGAGAGATTTTTGTAGGGGCCAATGAAAATCAAATTGTGATTGTTGACATAACAGACAAATCCAATCCAACCCAAATTGAGTCTTTGACCTATCCGAACATTGGCTACACCCATCAGGGCTGGTTTACCGAAGATCATCGGTTTTTTCTTTTAGGGGATGAGCTAGACGAAGCCGATTTTGGCTTTGAATCGAGAACCTTGGTTTTTGATTTTACCGATTTGGACAACCCACAATTACACATGGAATATTCGGGACCTACCAAAGCAATTGATCATAACGGATACGTTTTGGGAGACCAGTTTTTTCTCGCGAACTACACTGCTGGCGTCCGGGTCTTGGACATTTCCCAGATTGAAAACCAAGTCATGGTTGAAGAAGGCTTTTTTGACACTTTTCCGGCTAATGATGCTACGAGCTTCAATGGGGTCTGGAGTGTCTATCCCTTTTTCTCAAGTGGAAAAATTATTGTGAGCGATTCCAACTCAGGACTCTTTGTTATTCAAAAATCAAATTGAGGTGAATCGTACAAATTTCATATTGGGACTTGCTTTCATCGGACTATTCGGTTGCGATGATGAGGTGAACACCTTTTTCGAAGCACCCCCTGTTGAAATAAACTATACCTTGGATTGGGTTCAAACCTTTGGCGGCTCTGGTGAAGAAACGGCTCAATCCATAATTCCCACAAATGATGGTGGCTTCGCGGTTTTGGGGTATACCAACAGCGTAGATGGAGATTTGGTAGGAAAGGCACATGCTGTAAATGATTATTGGTTGCTGAAGTTCAGCGCGTCCGGTGATTTACAATGGAACAAAACTTACGGAGGCAGCAAAGATGACCGTGGGCAATCCATCATTCAAACCACTGACGGAGGCTATGCCATGGTTGGTTACGCCATGAGTGATGATGGCGATGGAAGCTTGAATCAAGGCTTTCATGATAATTGGATAGTGCGTTTAAATGCCAATGGCGACATCCTTTGGGAGAAGAGTTTTGGCTTCTCTGGGCATGACCATGCTTATGATATCGTACAAACGTCGGATGGCGGCTTTTTCTTCTCTGGTTTTCTGGATGTCACTTCATCTGGAGGAGAAGGGAATTCTAGAAAAAAGATTACTACTTATGCGCAACATGGCGTTGGTGAATTTTGGGGCATCAAACTGGATGCAGAAGGCAACTTACTTTGGCGACGGTACTTTGGCGGCACCAACAATGACCGTTCTTTCGGAACGGTTGAAGCAAATGATGGTGGATTAATCATGATTGGCGCTTCGGAAAGTGATGACTTTGATGTATCCAACTCAAAAGGAAGCTACGATGTCTGGGTAGTGAAAGTATCAAGAACAGGAGACCTAGTTTGGGAAAAATCGTTTGGAGGAACCGGCATAGACCGAGCCTATGATGTCGTCAAAACAGACGACAGTGCTTATGTCATTGTCGGAGAAACGTTTAGCACCGATGGAGACATCTTCAAAAACAATGGAGAATCCGACGCTTGGCTAATTAAGGTCTCTGATAATGGCGATTTACTCTGGGAAAGAACCTTTGGCGGTTCTGCCTTTGACGCCGCCAGGGGACTGTCGCTTACCTCGGATGGGGGTTTTGTGATTGCTGGAAACAGTAAAAGTGTTGAAGGCGATTTGGCCGAAAACGCAGGCGAAAATGACTTTTGGCTCATCAAAACGGATGCTAATGGCAACCTTCAAGACCAAATGGTTATGGGTGGCGAAGGGCTGGATTTTGGTTTTGATATTCTTCAAAATAGCCTTGGCAACCTCATATTGGTTGGGGAATCGGCCAGTAACTCCCTCATCGACATTAACTCAAAAGGCATGACCGATTTGGTCGTTTTGGGGATAAAGTAGCTCATCTTCTACTTGGAAATGTTGTTGTTCTATAAATTTTTGTTAAGCTTAAACAAAATGGAAATAGACAACATAAAAAAACCTTATTTTGACATTCGTATTTATAATGTAAGGTTATGCGGTAATGGCCTACGAATGCTGTATATTTGTTCGCTATTTAGATTAAATCCAAGCTATTATGATAAAGGTTTCGGAGACAGCACGACAAAAAGTGGTTTCGCTTATGAGCGAAGAAGGCTTTGACGCATCCACTGACTATGTTCGCGTGGGTGTGAAAAGTGGTGGATGCAGTGGATTGTCGTATGAATTGAAATTTGACAAACAGCCTGATGAAAGCGACAAGCTTTTTGAAGATAACCAAGTACGGATACTTGTAGATAAAAAAAGTTTCCTCTACCTAGTGGGGACTACGCTGGAGTATTCGGGAGGTTTAAATGGAAAGGGATTTGTGTTCAACAATCCTAATGCACAGCGTACTTGCGGGTGCGGTGAGAGTTTTTCATTATAAGTGTTGACCTATTTGGTGCAATACCCAAACAAAAAAAGATGGCGTACACAGAAGAAGAATTAAAAAAAGAGCTAGAAACTAAAGAATATGAGTATGGTTTCTACACCGATATAGAGTCTGAAACATTTCCCAAAGGACTCAGTGAAGAAATCGTTATTGCAATTTCCAAAAAGAAGGAAGAGCCCGAGTGGATGACCGAATGGCGACTAGAAGCTTTTCGCGTTTGGCAACAAATGGAGGAACCGGAATGGGCAAACGTAACCTATAAAAAACCGGATTTCCAAGACATCAGCTACTACTCGGCACCCAATAAAAAGCCCAAATATGAAAGTTTGGATGAGGTGGACCCTGAGTTGTTGGCTACTTTCGAAAAATTGGGCATTTCCTTGGAAGAGCAAAAGAAGTTGGCTGGCGTTGCCGTAGATATCGTAATGGATTCTGTTTCGGTAGCTACAACTTTCAAGAAGACCTTAGCTGAAAAAGGAATCATTTTCTGTTCCATTTCCGAAGCCATTCAAGAGCATCCTGAGTTGGTGAAAAAATATATCGGCTCCGTGGTGCCGCAAAAAGACAACTTCTATGCGGCCTTGAATTCGGCAGTATTTTCGGATGGTTCGTTTTGCTATATTCCGAAAGGCGTTCGTTGCCCTATGGAACTTTCTACCTATTTCCGAATCAATCAAGCGGGTACTGGTCAGTTCGAGCGAACTTTGGTGATTGCGGATGAGGGAAGCTATGTAAGTTATTTGGAAGGTTGTACCGCTCCATCGCGTGATGAGAATCAACTGCATGCCGCAGTAGTAGAGTTAATTGCGCTGGATGATGCTGAAATCAAATATTCTACCGTTCAAAACTGGTTCCCTGGCGACAAGGAAGGAAAAGGTGGGGTTTTCAATTTCGTAACCAAACGCGGATTGTGCGAGAAGAATGCCAAAATATCTTGGACGCAAGTGGAGACGGGTTCTGCAGTGACCTGGAAATATCCATCCTGTGTGTTGAAAGGGGACAATTCCATTGGGGAATTTTACTCCATTGCAGTTACCAACAACTTTCAGCAAGCCGACACCGGAACCAAAATGGTGCATTTGGGCAAGAACACCAAGAGTACCATCATTTCTAAAGGAATATCAGCCGGGCAATCCCAAAACAGTTACCGCGGATTGGTTCAAGTGAACAGCCGCGCTGAGAACGCTCGAAACTTTTCGCAATGTGATTCCTTATTGATGGGGAATCGTTGTGGGGCGCATACCTTCCCTTATATAGAGGCTAAAAATAAAACGGCTCAAATAGAGCACGAAGCCACCACCAGTAAAATTGGGGAAGACCAAATCTTCTATTGTAACCAAAGAGGTATCGATACCGAAAAAGCGATTGCCTTGATTGTTAATGGTTTCAGCAAAGAGGTACTGAACAAACTGCCCATGGAATTCGCCGTGGAAGCACAAAAATTATTGGAAATCAGCCTAGAAGGCTCAGTTGGATAAAAGCATTGAGGATATCATGTTAAAAATAAACGATTTACACGCAAGCATCGAGGATAAGAAAATCCTGAAAGGCATCAATTTGGATGTCAAAGCAGGAGAAGTTCATGCGATTATGGGACCAAATGGTTCCGGAAAGAGTACCCTAGCCTCCGTTATTGCAGGAAAGGAAGAATTTGAAGTCAAAAAAGGAAGTCTTTCTTTGGATGGCGAGGATTTGGAAGACCTTTCCCCAGAAGAGAGAGCACATATGGGCGTTTTTCTTTCGTTCCAATACCCAGTGGAAATTCCAGGGGTATCAGTAACGAATTTTATGAAGACGGCCATCAACGAATCCAGAAAAGCTAGAGGTTTGGAAGACATGCCAGCCAATCAAATGCTAAAACTGATTCGCGAAAAGTCCGAGCTATTGGAAATCGACCGTAAATTCTTGTCACGTTCCCTGAACGAAGGATTTTCCGGAGGAGAGAAAAAGCGTAACGAGATTTTCCAAATGGCCATGTTGGAACCCAAGTTGGCCATTTTGGATGAAACCGATTCCGGATTGGATATTGATGCTTTGCGGATTGTGGCCAATGGGGTTAACAAATTGCGAAGCAAAGACAATGCGATTATAGTGATTACGCATTATCAGCGTTTGTTGGAATACATCGTACCCGATTTTGTACACGTATTGCACGATGGTAAAATCGTAAAATCAGGTTCAAAAGCCCTTGCCTTCGAGTTGGAAGAAAAGGGATACGATTGGTTGAAGCAGGAAACTGTAGCGCAATAAGGTCGTCATTCTCGTGAAAACGGGAATCCATTACCATAAGAATTGTTATTGATTAAGAATCCCGCCTGCGTGGGAATGACAACAAGAAAAAAATGGATTTAAAGGATAAATTACTCTCTTCATTTTTAGCATTCGAAAATAACGTTGACCTGAACAGTCCGGTACACGATGTTCGCAGCGAAGCCATCAAAAATTTTGAGACCAAAGGGTTTCCTTCGAAAAAGGAAGAAGCCTGGAAATATACTTCCCTAAATAGTCTGCAAAAGATTGACTTCAGTGTTTTCCCCAAACAGGAAAGCTCCTTGGAGTATAAAGACATTAAAAAGTACTTCCTTCATGAAATTGATACCTATAAGATTGTTTTTGTGGATGGGGTATACAGCTCTTACCTTTCCGAAACTACACACGACGGGGTTGATGTATGTTTGATGAGCGCAGCCTTGACCAAACCCCAATATCGGCAGGTTATCGATGTTTACTTCAATAAAGTAGCGTCAAAAGACGAATCCTTAACGACCTTGAACACGGCTTTTAGTAGAGAAGGAGCATTCATCTATATTCCAAAGAACAAGGTTCCGAAAAAACCGATTCAAATATTGCACTTTGCAACGGGTAACGAAGCGGCGCTGATGCTGCAACCACGAAACTTGGTAGTTGCAGAGGAAAATGCCGAGGTACAAGTTATTGAAAGACACCAAAGCCTCACAGGAAATGAGGTATTGACCAATTCCGTAACCGAGATTTTTGCCGCCCAAGATGCTATTGTGGATTACTACAAAGTGCAAAACGATTTGGATACCGCATCGTTGATTGATAACACCTACATATCCCAAAAAGATAAAAGTGTTGTGCGTGTGCATACCTTTTCTTTTGGCGGAAAGCTCACGCGAAATAATTTGAACTACTATCAAAACGGGGAGCGAATCGATTCGACCTTAAAAGGTGTAACCATTTTGGGTGACAAACAGCATGTAGACCATCATACTTTGGTGCATCACGCACAACCCAATTGCGAAAGCCATCAGGACTACAAAGGTATTTTTGGTGATAAATCCACCGGGGTTTTTAATGGGAAAATCATTGTGGACAAGATTGCCCAGAAAACCAATGCTTTTCAGCAGAACAACAACGTAATCATTAGCGATAAAGCCACGGTAAATACCAAACCACAGCTTGAGATTTTTGCAGATGATGTGAAATGTTCGCACGGATGTACTATCGGTCAGTTGGATGAAGACGCGATGTTCTATTTGCAATCGAGAGGTATTCCCCAAAAGGAAGCTCGTGCCTTGCTGATGTATGCCTTCGCAAACAACGTTTTGGAAAGTGTGCGCATTCCAGAGCTAAAAGCCCGTATCAACGCCTTGATTGCCAAAAAACTAGGCGTTCGCGTGGGGTTTGAACTCTAAAAGCACCTAAGAATTTCCAGTATTATTTTTAACGCTTGGCTTCGTGGTATTAACGAAACCTTACCGTTTGCCACCCATGTTTTCGGCTAGTTTCGCTTAGAAATCTCAACAAATTCTAAGCAAAAAATGACAAAACATGTAGTATTGGCCCTTGGCCTTTTGATTTCAATTTGTGCCACGGCACAGGACAAGAAATGGAGTATAGAAGCGAATTATCCCATATCCATTGGGGATGAATTAGGGAACGACAATCCCGCCATAATTGATTTGGGAATAAAGTATCGTTTCACCAAACTGGGAATCATAAATATTGGTGCTGGAGTAAACGCAGGGGTTTTTCGGGATAATATTACTTCTGTCACCGAACCGATTTTATTTGATTTTGATGAAACGAACTGGTTGATTCAACCAAAGGTTTTCGCAGAAATACAAGTTCCGGCTTTACCCAAGTTAAGGCCGTTCGTAAGTGTCGGATACACGGTGATTACATCCAAATTCAAAGGAGATTTACTTGAGGGTGAAGGAAATGTAGACTCTTCTACGGATGGTGGATTCAATGTTGGATTTGGACTTTCATATGATGTAACCAAAAACTTCTTCATTTTAGTCCAATATGACTATGTCCGGAATACCATAGGAATCGACGGACTTCCGGATATAAAACAAGATTTGGGTTACTTTAAAATTGGTGTTGGCTACCGATTTTGATGGGGTACGAATTACCTTCTTCTTTATCAGTGTGATACCAATGGTTTTAACATTTGTAGGTATCTTTGTAATCTTATGATTGCTATGATAGATGTAGAAAAAATTCGGGAAGATTTTCCCATTTTGAAAAGACAAGTTAATGGTAAGCCGCTTGTCTATTTGGACAACGCTGCTACCTCACAGACGCCTAAACAGGTGATTGATTGCATCGTTGATTATTATCAAAATTTGAATGCGAACATTCATCGCGGGGTGCACACGCTTTCGCAAGAAGCTACCGATGCCTACGAGGCGGCGCGCAAAACCATTCAAACCCATTACAATATTGCTCAAGCCCATGAGGTGATTCTGACTTCAGGGACAACGCACAGTATCAACTTAGTGGCGAATGGTTTTTCATCTTTTTTGAAATCAGGAGATGAGATTTTGGTATCAGCCATGGAACACCATTCCAATATTGTGCCTTGGCAAATGTTGGCGGAACGCACCGGAGCCGTGCTGAAAGTAATTCCCATGAATGAAAATGGGGAATTGGTTATGGAGTCGTATCATGGGCTTTTAAGTGAGAAGACGAAACTCGTGTTCTGTAACCATGTTTCCAACGCGTTGGGTACGGTCAATCCCATTGATGAAATTGTAAAAGCTGCTCACAAATACGATGCAGCGGTATTGATTGATGGTGCTCAGGCGGCACCCCATATCAAAGTAGACCTGCAAGCCTTGGACGTGGATTTTTACACCATGTCCGCCCATAAGGTTTGTGGCCCAACTGGTATTGGCATGTTGTATGGAAAACAAAAATGGCTCAACGCCCTGCCACCCTACCAAGGAGGTGGTGAGATGATTGCTGAGGTCACCTTTGAAAAAACCACCTATGCCGATTTGCCCCATAAGTTTGAAGCAGGCACCCCCAACATCTGTGGAGGAATTGCCTTTGGCGCAGCATTGGATTACATGAACGCCATTGGTTTTGAACCCATTGCGGCTTATGAAGCGGAATTATTGACTTATGCTACCGAAAAGTTGCTCGAAATTGATGGAATGAAGATTTATGGGACAGCAGCTGAAAAGACTTCAGTGATTTCGTTCAACATACAAGGCATACACCCGTACGATATCGGAACCATTTTGGACAAGTTGGGTGTTGCAGTACGTACGGGACATCATTGTGCACAACCGATTATGGATTATTATAAAATCCCGGGAACGGTGCGGGCCAGTTTTAGTTTTTATAACACCATGGCCGAAGTAGATGTTTTGGTCGAAAGTGTAAAACGGGCGCAAAGCATGTTGCAGTAACGTTTCTGTTAGGATTCCCTTAAAAGATTGATTCACAAATCACTGAATCGTATTTTTGAATAAAAACCAGCAATGACCATTACAGAGATACAAGAAGAAATCGTAGATGAGTTTTCCATGTTTGACGACTGGATGCAGCGCTACGAATACATGATAGAGTTGGGTAAGTCCCTTCCGCTGATTGAAGAGACCTACAAAACCGATGACAACATCATTAAAGGATGTCAAAGTAAGGTTTGGGTGCATGCTGAATTGGATGAGGATAAATTGGTCTTCACCGCAGATAGTGATGCAATCATCACCAAAGGCATTATTGCCATTTTGATTCGCGCATTCAGCAATCAAAAACCGCAAGACATTATTGATGCGGATACGGACTTTATCGACGATATCGGCCTCAAAGAGCACTTGTCCCCAACACGCGCCAATGGATTGGTAAGTATGGTAAAGCAGCTAAAGCTATACGCCATTGCGTATCAAACCCAATTAAATTAGAAGAACATGAGCGAAGAAATTACCATAGATACCCAGGAGCTTGGCGAAAAAATCGTCAAGGTCTTAAAGACGATTTATGACCCTGAAATTCCAGTGGATATTTACGAATTGGGGTTGATTTACGATGTATTTGTCAATGAAGCCAATGACGTCAAGATTTTGATGACCCTTACTTCACCCAATTGCCCGGTTGCAGAGACCCTCCCGGTTGAAGTAGAGGAAAAGGTCAAATCCTTGGATTTGGTAAAAGATGCGGAAGTAGAAATCACCTTTGACCCGCCTTGGACGCAAGACTTGATGAGCGAAGAAGCGAAGTTGGAGTTAGGGCTTTTATAAATAATTTAATTTGTTATTCCGCACGGCCACTGAGCGCAGTCGAAGTGTGATGCGGAATCCATTTAATTAAAAAGATTCCTGCTTCCGCAGGAATGACATCATGGAAAAAGAAATCGTAAACAGAGTAGCAGAAAGCAAACTCATCACCTTTGACCTTGAGGATTTATACCAACCCGGTGAAAGGGTTATTTTGGATATATCCCAATGGCTGTATGAAGGTCTGATTTTACGCGAAAAAGAGTTTCGAGCGCAGTTGGAAGAATTGGATGGATTCTCTTATCAAGACAAATATGTAGCCTTGACTTGTTCTTCTGATGCGATTGTGCCCGGTTGGGCCTTTATGTTGGTCGCTTCCAAACTGGTTCCCTTTACCAAAAAAGTAGTACAAGGCGATTTGGAAACCTTGGAAACCGCATTGTACCAAGAAGCTTTGTCTGGTTATGATTTTTCAGACTTTGAAGACAAGCCCATTATCATTAAAGGTTGCTCCAACAAACCCGTACCTCAAAACGCTTACCTCATGGCCATTGCTGAAATACAAAAAGTGGCTAAAAGTGTCATGTATGGGGAAGCTTGTTCTGCGGTTCCCCTCTTCAAGAAGAAACGCAACCCAACACGATAAAAAACCGTCGGTTCGAGTTTTCCCAAAGGGAAAAGTATCGAGAACTCGGTTTTATGCTATGTAAACCCAGTCTTTCTTTCATCTTGTCATTCCTGCGGCCGCGTGCCGCCATAGCTTTAGCGGTGGCGCAAAGCAGGAATCCACAAGGGTATAATAGATTCCGTATCCCCGCCTGACCGGCCGGGCAGGCAGTACGGAATGACATTAAGATGGTCTTTTCATACTGTCATTCCTGCGGTCGCGTGCCGCCTTAGCTTTAGCCCTGGCGCAACGCGGGAATCCATGAGAGTATCATAGATTCCGTATCAAGTACGGAATGACATTGGGTTGATGTATTGAATAGGGATGTCAACCTGAACTTGATTCAGGTTCTAGTTCGCATGAAAACCTTAAAAATGATGCAGATAATAGATTCCGTATCCCCGCCTAGCCAGTCGGGTAGGTAGTACGGAATGACATCTTTTATTTTTCGGTAATAGCTATAGCGTTGGCCTGTCCGGTACTTAAATAGGCTGGCTCACCATTTATCCAAACCACGGCTGGACTCCCTATTCTACCTGCCACAAAGACATCGTCTCGAAATACAGTCACATCAAAAGCAAAACTGGAGGAAACACCAGCATCAGATAAAACTGAAAAGACTCCATTTTTCCAAATACAGGCTTTGTAGGAACCATTACGAAAACCATGCCCTACTACATAATAGTTTTCATTGTCATCTGCTGCAACAGCCGTAATTTTCATATCGATAAAATCATTGGGAAAGGGTAAGATATTTAGCTCTCTATTAATCCAAATAGCAGGTTCCTCTGGTATGGCAATGGAAGAGGATACTGTTCCCACAATAATCTCGTTAAAATTATTTGTTATGACTATATCCTGCGCATTACTGTCGTCATATCCTTCTTTATTAGGTAATGAGAATAATTTATTGTCTTCCCAAACAACCGCTTTTCCTTTATTTCTTCCAGCGACTAAAGTTATACCGTTATTCTTAGTTAACGAATTAACGATAGAATTGTCACCTGCATTAAAGAATGGTATCAACGGTTCCCCCTCATTTCCTCGCCAAAGGAGGCCACGATTACCTGTATTTCCTGCTATGGTCATTTCCCCATTTTCAAAAAAGAAATCACTAGAAAAAGTATTTATGGGTGTACCATATTCTATTGGAAGGGGTTCTTGGTTTTTCCATACGCCTATTTGGTTGTTGTTTGTTCCAAGAACGTATATATCGTTTTCTACGATTTGAATTCCAGTGAGAAAAGAATTAGAGGAGAAGTCAATCATTGCTTCTTGAAGGATATTGTTCTTCCAAATTCGTGAACCTACACCCAGCTGGGAACCTACGACATACATGTCAAAATCGAAAACCGTAAACGCCTCACCAGTAAACGCCTGACCACCTTCAGCCTTTACTTGTATCTTTTCCTCTTCAGCACCTTCTGGTACTATCACTACAATTTTGGTGGAGGAGGCCGAAACCACCTGTGCTTCCACATCCCCAAAAAACACTTGAATGCCAATAGGAAGTTGGCCAAAGCCAGTACCATTTATGGTTACTTGTTCCCCCGCAAAAGCCGATTGGGGGCTAAAACTTTCAATAGTTGGGGGTACCGTTTGGGTAGGGGTAGGTGCTTGTACTTCTGTAACAGGGGTTTCCTCAGGGGTACACCCTAAATATGCAAAACTGATACAAACCAAAAGAAGAAATGCTCGCGTAGCGTTTTTCATGACAATGCCTTTTCAAAATAGGCTGCAAATAAACAAGCGTTGGGGTTTGCTGGGCTTGGGAATATATAAATGCTACTTGCGAATTGACGAATGAGGGATTTTGGGCAACGCGGTGTATATATTTGGCAAAGGATTCCGTATTCCCCGCCTGACCGGTCGGGCACGCAGTACGGAATGACACAATTCTGATTCAATCACGAGGTCAACCTGAACTTGATTCAGGTTCTCATTCCCATGAAAACCCTAAAAATGATACAGATAATAGATTCCGTATCGCACTTCGACTACGCTCAGTGTCCGTACGGAATGACATTACGCTAGCTTATTGAATAAGGTGGTCAGCCTGAACTGCCTGCCCTCCAATCCGGAGGGGTTTCAGGTTCTTTTGCATGTCGTCATTCCCATGCACGAGGGAATCCACAGGAATAGTTAATATAGATTCCGTATCCCCGCCTGACAGGCCGGGCAGGAAGTAAGGAATGACATTGAGGTAGTCTTTTCATACTGTCATTCCTGCGCAAGCAGGAATCCATAAGAGAATCATAGATTCCGTATCCCCGCCTAGCAAGTCGGGCAAGAAGTACGGAATGACATTATGTTGATGTATTGAAAAGATTATGAGCTCGACTCAGGTTCTTTTTTGTTTATGATTCCGTTTCTTTTTCAACTTCGTAAGAAACGACATTCAGAAAGAAGTGACATTTTTTACCTTTGGGGTCTAAACAGTAAACTCCATACTATGAAACGACTCCTTTTAATGCTTTCCTTCGTCGGTTTGGCTACTAGCGTACAAGCACAAACGGCTGAAGAAATCAAGGCCGAAATGGCCCCTAAAAAAGATTCCATTGCCGCTATCCAAGGCCGCGTTGATGCTTTGCAATCACAGCTGGACGCACTTCCAGGTTGGAAGATTGGTGCTTTTGGTACCATTGGCGGTAGCATTTCCGAATTCAACAACTGGTTCGCCCAGGGTATTCCGAACAACTCCTCAGGGAACATTGGTTTTACCGTAAATGCATTTGCCAACCTGCAAGAAGAAAAATTCTTCTGGCGCAATGCGGCGAATGTCAACTTGGCTTGGGTAAAACTGGATGACCAAGATGACCCCACCGATGATGATAGCTTTCGCGAAGCTACCGATGTGTTCAATATTACATCCCTTTATGGTAGAAAATTGAGTGAAAAGTTCGCCGTATCGACCTTGGCGGAATATCGAACCACACTTTTGAGCAACGTGAACAATCCTGGGTATTTGGATATTGGTATTGGTGCCACTTGGACGCCAATCAACAATTTGGTGGTAGTTATCCATCCGTTGAACTACAACTTCGTGTTTAGTGACGAGGATACCATTTTTGAATCTTCTTTGGGTGCGAAAATTGTTGCGGACTATACCCGTCAAATTGGGGCGGTGAGTTTCAAGAGTAACTTATCCATGTTCCAAAGCTATGAAAGTGGTGATTTGAGCAACTGGACGTGGACCAATTCCTTCGCCTACACCCTTTGGAAAGTGATTGGGGTAGGATTTGATTTTGGGCTGCGAAACAACAAGCAAGAAACCTTGAACTTTGTTCAGAATTTAGCACCAACCCCAGACCCTGAAGCGACCTTCGATTCAATCGATAACGAATTGCAAACCTACTGGACTTTAGGATTGAGCTACTCTTTCTAAAACCCAGTATTTCTTAAAGAAAAAAGCCCTCAATTTGAGGGCTTTTATATTTGGGGCGAACTGCGTTTAAGTATCTTGAAAACCACAGTCAAAAAGTAGGTTAAGTTTATGGTAGACTCGTGGTAACACTAACACTTAAAAACAATTTGAAATTAGGTTTTCTGTGGCTAGACCTTAAATTTTTGTTGTGAACGCAGATAAAGTTGTGGTGGAAAAAGTTAAGGGTTGTCGTTCGTCGACATTCTAGACACTTTGTCTTTTTTAGGTGGAGAATTCATCCAGATTTTCGGGGTACAAAAAATGATTGTACGGAAATCGGGTAACATGAATATCGCGAACTTCTTTATACACCCTTTGCCGGAATTCATCCAAATTTTCTTTATTCAAAGCGGAAATAAACAAGACGCGGTCACCCAGTTTGCCGTACCAGGTATTTTTCCATTCGTCCAAAGTAAAATGCGCTGAGGTGCGCTCGGCCACTAAATCGGTTTCGTCGTAATCTTCAGGGTGGTATTGGTCAATTTTATTGAACACCATAATGGCCTTCTTGTCGGCACTTTCGATTTCATCCAAAATTTGATTTACGGAGGCAATATGTTCTTCAAAGTTGGGATGGGAAATGTCTACCACATGCAACAATAAATCCGCCTCGCGAACTTCATCCAAGGTGCTTTTGAAACTCTCCACCAGTTGCGTGGGTAATTTTCGGATGAATCCCACTGTATCACTC
This sequence comes from Bacteroidota bacterium, assembly GCA_039820925.1. Lineage (GTDB taxonomy): Bacteria > Bacteroidota > Bacteroidia > Flavobacteriales > Flavobacteriaceae > Flagellimonas. The sequence continues at coordinate 83,750 of JBCBPD010000001.1, forward strand.
AGCAAAAACGGGAGGTTGCCAATAACGACTTTTCGAACGGTGGTATCCAGGGTGGCGAACAATTTGTTTTCGGCAAAAACGTCACTTTTACTAATGACGTTCATTAAGGTGGATTTGCCCACGTTGGTATACCCTACCAAAGCGACCCGAACCAAAGCGCCACGATTGCCACGTTGGGTTTCCATTTGACGGTCTATTTTGACCAACCGCTTTTTGAGCAATGCAATACGGTCCCGAACAATCCGACGGTCGGTTTCAATCTCCGTTTCTCCAGGTCCACGCATACCAATACCCCCACGTTGGCGCTCCAAGTGTGTCCAGAGTCCGGTAAGGCGTGGCAACAGATATTCGTATTGCGCTAACTCAACTTGGGTTCGGGCATAACTGGTTTGCGCCCGTTGGGCGAAAATGTCAAGGATAAGGCTGGTGCGGTCCAGAATTTTGCATCGGAGCAACTTCTCAATGTTGTTTTGCTGGGCAGGCGAAAGCTCATCATCAAAAATTACCGAGCCAATGTCGTTCGATTTCACGTAACGCTCCACCTCTTCCATCTTTCCACTACCGATATAGGTCTTCGGATTTGGGATTTCTACCCGCTGCACAAAACGTTTGGTAACCTCCCCACCAGCGGTATAGGTCAAAAACTCGAGTTCATCCAAGTATTCCTTTACCTTCTCCTCATTTTGGTTCTTATTGATAACTCCAATAAGCACCGCTTTTTCGTATGCAATGGCCTTTTTTTCTAGCATCCAAACTGTAGATTGTCTGCAAAGCTACGTAATGTTTTGAAAGCGTTTTTCGTATTTTCGATGAGAATCGTAGCCCCGTAAAGGCTTGTCGCTAACCTCTCTTTATTTTGGACAACCGTTTCACCGTAGCTTTTTATAATCTTGAGAACTTTTTTGATACTGTAGACGACCCCCATACCTTGGATGATGATTTTACAGAAACGGGGAAGAAGCATTGGACGGAGAACCGTTTCCGAAAGAAAACCAAAAAGATTGCCAACACCATTGCACATATTGGCAAGGAAGAAAGCTCAGTTCCTCCCGTTTTGGTCGGACTAGCGGAAGTGGAAAACGCCAATGTGCTGAATGCCCTTGTCAACACCAAAGCCTTGGAAGCGATTCCTTATGATTGGGTGCACTTTGATTCCCCCGATGAGCGAGGAATTGATACTGCCCTGCTGTATAATACCGACCATTTTGAGGTTTTGAATTCTGAGATACTTCCACTTTTCATTCATGAAGCGAATGGCGTACGAGACCTTACGCGAGACATATTATATGTATATGGAAAGCTAAACGAAGAACCCGTTCATATTTTTGTCAACCATTGGCCTTCGCGGAGGGATGGTGCAAAGGAAACCGAGTTCAAACGCTTAAAGGCCGCGGAAACCGTCTTGGGTAAAATCGATACGACTGATGAAGAAGTGTTCAATTGTATTGTGATGGGAGATTTTAATGATAATCCCACAGCAAAAAGCATCGAAACCTTGATGGAATCACAGCGGTTTATCAATCCCATGCAAAGTTTGTTGTCTCGAAAAATGGGAAGTGCCAATTACAAAGGTCAATGGAGTTTGTTCGACCAAATTATTCTATCCCATAGCTTTTTGAATTTTGAACCCGGCACACATAACTATAAAGGCGCTCAAATTTTCGCACCTAAATTTCTAAAGGAACGAAAAGGAAGGTATAAAGGCACCCCATTTCGTACCTATGCCGGTAAAAAATACTTGGGTGGCTATAGTGATCACTTTCCGGTTTATGTGATTTTCCAGAAAAATTAGAAGAAAGAAAAGTACTACACCACACAAAATTCACCTTTCACAACAGCTCGTCTGTAAACAGCGTGTAGTTCATCGAAATAAAAGGGTTTTTTATCGATGAAAACACAGCTAAAAATAGATTTGTAGTCCAAATCCTACCAAACCAAGGAATTATGGACTATCCAAACTGGACCAAAACGCATTGCGGGCACCTTCTATTTTTCTGCGCTTTTGTCTTCTTTCAATTCGGGTTTGCCCAAGAAATACATGTGTCATCTGTTGATGATGAACTTACCGTTAAAGCGGATTTGTTCGCTGCAATAAAAGACTTCAAATCGGAGAACGAGGTTACGCAAGCTAAACTAGGTGTTTTGTTTTCGAATCACATGAAGTCTACTGAAAATGGTCGAGAGTTAGGTTTGGTCGATTTGGGTGAAGATGGAACACCACTTTTTTACACCACATGCGCTAACATTTCCAGCTACGTCTCAAGAGCAAATTCCCTTTATACAGATGGGCTTTTGAATTTGGGATTGGATGGTGCTGGAATGCAGGTTGGGGTTTGGGATGCTGGGGTAGCGCTGAACTCCCATCAAGAATTCGGGAATCGGGTACGTTCCGGTGACGCTTCTGATGATATTAGTAGTCATGCCACACTAGTTACGGGCAATTTGGTGTCGACAGGGCTTAAACCTGATGCCAAAGGTGTTGCTTTTAAAGCCAATGCCATCAGTCATGATTGGACGCGAGATAAAATTGAAGTCGCCGAAGCCACGGCTCAAGGACTGCTGTTGAGCAACCATTCCTACGGGATTAAGTCAGACCGTGTGCCTGATTGGTATTTTGGTTCTTATATCAAGGTTTCGCAAGATTGGGATAAAATCATGTATAATGCCCCATACTATCTTATGGTAACCGCGGCGGGCAATGCGCAACGTTCGAAAGACAATGCATCACCTGTGTATGGACAAAGTGCTGATGGTTTTGATATGCTTTTGGGGTTCGCTACAAGTAAAAATGGTATTACGGTAGGAGCAGCAAAGACCACTATCGGAAACCAAGGACAACTCAAACATGCAGAAGTCAGTATGTATAGTAGTCTAGGGCCTATCGACGATGGGCGTATCAAACCAGATTTAGTGGGTGATGGTGCTTCAATCTTTTCGACTACTTCAAAAAATAATACCAGTTATGGCACCTCGACGGGTACCTCGATGGCTGCTCCAGGAGTTACCGGTGCGCTACTGTTACTTCAGCAGTATGCGAAACAAAGTTTCGGCTCCTATGTAAAAGCGGCCACCGTAAAAGGTTTGGCGTTGCATACCGCAGATGATGTAGGAACAGCCGGGCCAGATTACAAAATGGGATGGGGGGTTATGAACGCAATGAGTGCCGCAAAGGTGATTCAGAACGAGGGCTTTACCTCCATAATTGAAGAAAACACTTTGCTGGAAGGTGAAGAACATACCATCAATATCAAAGCAAATGGCGAAGAGCTCTTATTGATTTCAATTTCATGGACTGACCCCGAGGGCAACACGGTGAATTCAGGAATATTGAACGACCCTACCAAAGCCTTGGTCAACGATTTGGACATTCGTTTGGAAAAAAATGGGAAGGTCTTTTTGCCTTGGCGATTAAATCCGAAACAAGCCGCCGCCGCTGCTACCCGAGGAGATAACTCGGTTGACCCTTTTGAACGAATCGATGTGGCTGATGCCAAAGGCGAATATGCCTTGGTTATTTCCCATAAAGGAAGTCTTGCCAACGGTGAGCAAGCCTATTCGTTAATTGTTTCAGGAGCAAAAGTGAATCAGTGTTCTGCTCAAGTACCTGAAGAAGTGGGATTGGAACCTGCTTCCGAAAATGGGGTCCCCATTCATTGGGGCGGTGTTCCCGACACCTTGTATGAGGTGCAATTCAAAACAGCATCTGACGACCACTGGACCTCTTATTTCACCGAAGAAGCTACAGAACAATTCGAAAGTCTGGAAAACGGAACAACCTACAACTTTCGCATCCGTTCCATTTGTACGGAAAGCGTGGTTTCTGAATTTTCAGAAGTATATACCTTCACTTTCGATGGAAAGAATACTGTTTTGGAAGAGAATGGTGTCTTTTCCATTGACGACAACGCACTTCAAATTGAGGTTTTTCCTAACCCTGCCTCCGACTGGGTGACCATAAACTCCGAATACTCGCCCAACGCCATGTTTGCTTTGGTTTCTACCTCAGGAAACACCTTGCGTATGGGAAGCGTAACCGAAAAAATCAATGTTTCAGATTTGGCCTCAGGACTATATATCCTGATGGTTCAGGATTTGGAAGGTATTCGAAGTACCAAATTCTATAAAAAATAGGTCATGCAAACCAATGAAACCCGAAAGGGACTGGTTGAAACCGAGGCGAAGCTTCCACTCCAAAAAAACATTCGTTTTCTCAGAGTTTTTTTATTTCGGTTTCAGCGATAAGCGGTTCGTTTCGCATTCGCAGAAAAACCTGAGCGGTGGTCACCACATCTAGTTCGCAATACGTTACGATACGGTCTAAATCGTTATCCTCATAAAAAACGCCACGGACCATACTGCCATCCATATCTTCCTTTGGGGATGGAATCTCCAGAACGTGCGCCAACAGTTTTAAAGAAGTGAAATTTTTATAATCCCCAAATTTCCAGAGTTCCATGGTGTCCAAATGCGGTACCTCCCATGGTTTTTTCCCAAATAAATCCAGTTTGTGGGGAAGGTCCATTCGGTTGATGAGCATGCGACGTGCGATGTACGGAAAGTCAAACTCCTTTCCATTATGGGCACAGAGCAAAAATTTAGGGTGCTCGTAGTGTTGGTCCAATAAGTTTTTGAAGGCATGTAGCAGAGTTTTTTCTTCACCAAAAAAAGACTTGACCCGAAAATCCCGTGAGCTTCCCTTCAAGTTGAAATACCCAACCGAAATACAGATTATCTTCCCGAACTCGGACCAGATGCCCGCATTTTCATAGAAAGTGTCTGCTTCAATTTGGTCTTTCCGTTGATAACGCGTTTTATGCTCCCAAAGCGCTTGAGTCACTTCATCCAAATCAGCATAGTTCGGTTGTTGTGGAACGGTTTCAATATCCAAAAACAAAATGTTATCAAGGGGTGTTTTTTGTATTCTCATAGGCTGAAAAATAACAAATTAAGGAGCATTTCGTAGGGATGGATTTATAAATCGTATATTGTAATTGATGAAAGCTATGAAATCGAAAATCCTATTTGGGATACTTTTCGGCTATCTGCTGGTAGCCTGTAGTTCAGATGACGAAGGAACTACCTCGGAGCCAATCCCTCCCTCTCCCACAAGTTTTATCGCCATTGGAGAAAATGACACCCAAGTGTTGCAATATTCCTATGATGCGGAAGCGAATGCAGGGACCAATACGAATCTGACCGAAACCGTTGGTCTCCCTATTGGTTATCTAGCTACCCGCCAAAATGACGAAGTAGTTTCTTTTTATACCTTTTTTCAAGGAGCTTTTACCTTATATCAATGGGATACCCAGCAACTGCAGGGAATGGTTTTTGAGCAGTTTTACGAACTCACCGATGAACGTTCTGTGGCGTGGGGCACGGATTTGGGGAATAACGTTCTTTTTGGCTATTTCGGGCCTTTTACCGCCAGAGATTTGGCACTGCAAAGAGTAAGTCTTTTGGGAGATACAGGTACCGACGTGACCATCGAAACAAGCGTGGCTTCTACTTCAAGACCGCTTACCGCCAATGAAAGAGTTTACATTTCATACGTTGACAGCGAACAGGACCATAAGTTGGTAGTATATGATTGGATGACGGAAGAACTGAGCGTTATCTTGAATTTTGGAAAGGAACCCTTTAGTTATTTCATCACGGAAAATGATGAAGTGGCAGTGCTAAAAAATGAGAACCCGCCGGTCATGGAATTGTATGATGCAGCGAATCTCGATTTTTTGAATCGGATGACCTTGAGTACCAACCTTCGTTTTGATTCCGGCCCTGTAAATGATGTGGTTTTGTTGGATAATAAAGTGTATTACAATTTCACTTTTGCACAACCTTCAACATTGACCAGTGGCCCTGCAATCTATGATTTGGATTCAGGGGATAACGTGGTTTTTCCTTTGGATAACATAGTGGATGAGGTGGAACAACGCGTTCAAGAAAGTATTGGAATAACCACTCAGGTCTACGACAAAACCAACAACGTTTTTTTGGTGGGCTTTGGGGCATTGGAGGCTACCAACCGTGGTGGGGTGTTTCAAATTTCGAATACTGGCGAACTCATTGATGTTTTCGAGTTTCCTTTTACACCTACTTACCTAGTGCGTAATTAAAACAAGGATTGCTGCTGCACAGGACTTTCAAAGTCGAGCAGCCATTTTTTTCGGGATAATCCTCCGGCGTACCCCACCAAATCGCCGTTGCTCCCAATAACGCGATGGCAAGGCACCACAATCCATAATGGATTTTTTCCGTTGGCGGCAGCTACCGCCCGAATGGCTTTGGGGTCACCCAATGTTTTCGATAGCTCTAGGTAGGAAACGGTTTTTCCGAAAGGTATTTCCTGGAGTTGTTGCCAAACTTTCTTTTGAAATGCCGTCCCTTGGGGATTTAATTTGAGGTCGAACTGCTTGCGCTTTTTCTCAAAATACTCCTGGAATTGATATACCGCATCTTCCAGAACCTCTGGGATGATATCAATAGCCCTTGTTTCGTCTAGAACTTTGATGCTCGCTAGGCCATCTTCATCGCCTTTAAGCTCTGCAAAACCGATAGGGGTTTGAAAATAGGCAACTTCCATCAGTCCATTTCAGTTTCCTCTTCGATAATACCCAGGCGTTTGGCACGGGTCTGCCAATTTCTTCTGGCGAGTACTTGAAGGTCTTCTACATTATCACTTTCGTCCATAATTTCGAGACCAAGCAGGGTTTCAATCACATCTTCCATAGTGACCAAACCACTCACGGAACCGTACTCGTCTACGACCAATGAAATATGGTTTCGTTGTTCAACAAATTTTTCGAAAAGCTCAGGAATGGGCTTACTTCGATTGGTCACCAAAATCTCCCGCTTTAAAGTCGAAAGCGGTTCTTTCCCTTGTTTATTGATGATGGCTTCCATCAATTCATCTTTCAAAAAGAAACCTGTGATATTATCCGCCCGTTCTTTAAACAGTGGAATTCTAGAAAAGCGCAAAGGTCGGTTCTCGTCAAAAAATTGCTGGATACTGGTTTCCTCCGAGGCGATTTTCATTACCGTTCTTGGGGTCATGACATCTTTGGCTAGGATTTCATCAAAACGTAGTAAGTTTTTAATGACTTTGGATTCTGATTCTTCAAAAACCCCTTCTTCATGCGCGATATCCGTCATTGCGGTGAAGTCTTCCCGACTCAGTACGCTGCCATGATGCCCTTTTTTGCCAATCAATTTGGTGAAGAGTTGCAAGACCCAAAGTAATAAGGTCCATTTCAAAATGAAGACCATTACATTTAGCGTTTTTGCGGTAAAGTTGGATAGTTGTTTCCAATACGTAGCCCCAATAGTTTTCGGAATGATTTCGGAAGCAACCAAAATCAAAATCGTCATAATGGTAGAGACCACCCCTACCATAAGGTCTTCGGTAAATTCGATGCCAAAAATGCTTCGGGTTTGTGTGCCGTACAATTCCGCATAGGCCACCTTTGCCTGAACGCCAACCAAAATTGCACCCACCGTATGGGCTATAGTATTTAAAGTGAGGATAGCAATGAGCGGTTTGTCGACATCCTTTTTTAGCGCCTCTAATTGTGCCGCGTATTCTTTCCCTTCTTGTTTTTTTACATTGATGTAAGTTGGTGTAATGCTGAGTAGCACGGCTTCCAAAATAGAACACAAAAACGAAAAGAAAATGGATACAAAGGCGTAGAAGAGGAGAAGTCCCATAGCTTAATTGGTTGATTTAAAAGTAGGGATAATTTTTTAGGATTTAACCCAATACCCGCACCACATCTTTCGCAAAATAACTGGCAATTATGTTGGCTCCTGCTCTTTTGATGCTAAGCAGTTGTTCCATCATAACCGTATCATGGTCCAACCAGCCGTTTTGGGAAGCGGCTTTGAGCATGGCATATTCTCCAGAAACCTGATAAACCGCCACCGGCACATCCACCTCGTTTCGAATTTCACGAACAATATCCAAATAAGGTAGACCTGGTTTTACCATTACAATATCTGCGCCTTCATCAATGTCCATTTGGGTTTCGCGAATGGCTTCAAAACGATTGGCGGGGTCCATTTGGTAGGTTTTTTTATCCTTGGGGACGTTTTGCATGTCCACGGGAGCGGAATCCAAAGCATCCCGAAAAGGCCCATAAAACGCACTGGCATATTTCGCAGAGTAGCTCATGATTCCGGTGTTTTGAAATCCTTCGTCTTCCAGTGCTTCACGAATTGTTAGGATGCGCCCGTCCATCATGTCACTTGGTGCGACAAAATCTGCTCCGGCCTGGGCATGGGAGACGCTCATTTCCGCCAAAACCTCTGCCGTTTCATCGTTTAAGATTTGTCCATCAGCCACAATACCGTCATGTCCTAAGGCTGAAAAGGGGTCGAGGGCCACATCGGTCATGACCAACATATCCGGACAAGCATTTTTAACGGTTTGAATGGCGCGTTGCATTAACCCTTCTGGATTTAGCGCTTCGGTACCTTTATTGTCTTTTAGGTCATCAGGCACTTTGACAAATAATAAAACAGCACAAAGGCCCATCTCCCAAAGCGCTTTAACTTCCTTTTCCAGATGGTCTAAACTCATGCGATAATAGTTGGGCATAGAGGGAATTTCTTCTTTCACATCTTTGCCTTCCACTACGAATAGCGGCACTAAAAAGTCATCTGGAGTGATAATGGTTTCACGAACCAATCTTCGAATGGATTCGTTTTGACGGAGTCTTCTATTTCGGATTAATGGATACATATGGATTAGTTTTTAAGCTTACAGCGTTAAGCTTTAAGTGATGCTTTTATTGTTCGAATTAAAGCAGCTAACATTTTTTTGATTTCGTCAATTTCGGAAATGAGTTTCTTCGCATTCTTGGATTCTATAAAACCAAGTTCCGAAGAAACCAATAATAAATAGTCCAACTCGTGAGCAGAGCCAGAGGCAATGTAAAGAAATCGAACGAATTCTTTTTCAGTTTCTCTCCCACAACCCTCTGCAATATTAGTAGGGATTGAAATGGAAGCTCTTTGAATTTGAGAAATCAAGTTGAACTGTTCAGACTTGGGAAACCCCTGGGTTATCTCATACATTTTAAAAACATACTGATGCGATTTTTGCCAGACTTTGTAATTTTTATAATTGACCATTTGCTTTAAGCTTTATGCTTATTACTTACAGCTAAACTTCAATTTCACCAATGAGATAAGGAACAGCGCTTCCTGAGATTTTGACACGTTTTCCTAGGTATTCACAAACCAAATCGCCTCCCCGTTGGGAAAGCTGTTTGGCCGTCAGTTTGGTTTTATTCAGTTGCTTGGTCCAATAAGGGGTTAGCGTTGTATGCGCCGAACCCGTTACAGGGTCTTCTGGGATACCACATTGCGGGAAAAAAGCTCTTGAAACAAAATCAACGGTTTCCCCTGGAGCGGTGCAAATGACCCCGCGGCAATCAATCTTATCCAAAAGGAAAAAATTGGGCTTTAAACCTTCAATAACTTCTTGTGAGGGAAATACCAACATATAATCTGTTTTTCCTTTGAAGGTTTCCAATGGAATTTCTCCAATGGCTTCATTTATCTCAGGAATGTGTTCTTTTTCTTCCAAAGCATCCGTTGGAAAATCCAGACAAAGCAGACCATCTACCGTTTTCTTCACCGTAAGTTGGCCACTTCGTTCCGAGTAAAAATCAATGGTATCTGATGCATGTCCGTAGTATTCAAAAAGCACAAAAGCCGTCGCAAGTGTGGCATGTCCGCAAAGGTCAACTTCCGTTTCAGGGGTAAACCAGCGCAAACCATATTGTTCACCATTTTTGACAGCAAATGCCGTTTCGGCGAGGTTGTTTTCTTCTGCGATGCGCTGCATGAGGTCATCAGCTAACCAATCTTCGAGAATACAAACGGCAGCTGGGTTTCCCGTGAAAACCTTGCTGGCAAACGCATCGATTTGATAAATTTTTTGTTTCATGCTTTGTGAAGATACTATTAAACCCAAGCTTTGGGGTGTTTCAAAACCTTGATTAAGGCTTCTTCTCTACTTCCTTCTTCTGGATGGTGGTCATACTTCCATTGCACATGTGGGGGCAAACTCATTAAGATGCTCTCAATGCGACCGTTGGTTCTAAGTCCAAAAAGCGTCCCTTTGTCGTGTACTAAATTGAACTCAACGTAACGTCCCCTCCGGATTTCTTGCCAGTCCCTTTCCTCTTGGGAGAAAGACATTTCCTTTCGTTTTTCGACGATAGGAACGTACGCTTCCAAAAAGCTGTTACCTACTTCAGTGACGAAATTATACCAGTCTTTCATAGACGTGCTTTCCTTGGCTTTGCAATAGTCAAAGAAAAGTCCGCCTACACCTCTAGCTTCATTTCTATGCGTATTCCAGAAGTATTCGTCACATCGTTTTTTATAGGTGGGATAAAAATCTGGATTGTGCGCATCACAGGCTTTTTTGCAGATGGTATGAAAGTGTTGTGCGTCTTCTTCAAATAGATAATAAGGCGTCAAGTCTTGCCCACCACCGAACCACTGGTCAACAATAGCTCCTGTTTTATCATACATTTCAAAATAGCGCCAATTGGCGTGCACTGTAGGCACCATTGGATTTTTTGGGTGAAGTACCAAACTCAAACCACAAGCAAAGAAATCGGCATCCTGCACCCCAAAATACTGTTGCATGCTTTTGGGGAGTTCTCCGTGAACCGCAGAAATGTTGACGCCGCCTTTTTCAAAGACATTCCCATTTTCAATCACCCGCGTTCTACCGCCTCCGCCTTCGGGTCGTTTCCAAATATCTTCTTGAAATTGTGCTTTTCCATCAATGGCTTCAAGTGACGCGGTAATAGTGTCTTGCAATTGTTGGATATAGGCGTAAAATGCGTCTTTCATGTTGTTTTGATGTGTACGAATTGCTGTTTTAATCGATTCAAATCCGTTTCCTTAGTAACTTGAATGGATTCGCTTGTCATTCTTTTCAGTATGTGCATCACTTTTTCTTGGTCTCCCCCATGGGCCTCAAATAGTTGTCTTCCAACCGCATTATTGTGTTCATCCATTTTTCTGGCTAGCGTGCTATTACTAAAGGCGTCTTCATGCCAGTCCGTAATGCGCTTTGTCCACCGTAATACCTTTGTGGGGTTCTTCCGCCAACTCAAGCATCGTTTTGCGATGAGGTAGTTCCACAAGGCATGTCTAAAAGCGTTTTCAGGACCATTTTGATAGTGTTTTCGACCATATAATTCCGTGGACAGGGCCATACATTGTTGAGTTGCCAAAAATGTGGGAACTACACAAAGGATATGGGTTATCGACAGCCAGAGCAATTTCCCAAACATTTTGGGGCGTGCGCGTGTCAATAGTTTTATCCATTTCACGCACCATATGATTTGACCGCGTCAATAAACGCTTTGGCGTTTTCCAACGGAATATGGGGCAGGATACCATGTCCTAAATTGGCAACGTATTTATCTTTTCCAAAGGCATCAATCATCTGTTTGACCATTTTTTTGATTTCCTCAGGAGGTGATAGCAATCGAGCTGGGTCAAAGTTGCCCTGCAAGGTAACTTTACCTCCGGTGAGGTATCTCGCATTTTCTGGAGAACAGGTCCAATCCACCCCGACGGCCGACGCTCCAGAATTCGCCATTTCTTTCAAGGCAAACCAACACCCCTTACCAAAAACAATGACAGGTGCCTCCTCTTTTAAGGCATCCACGATTTGTTGAATGTAGGGCCAAGAGAAGATTTGATAATCTGGTGGGGACAGCATGCCGCCCCAGGAATCAAAAACTTGAACAGCATTTACACCAGCTGCCACTTTCGCCTTTAAATAGGCTATGGTAGTATCCGTGATGCGTTGTAGTAGTTCGTGGGCCACTTCGGGCTGGGTAAAGCATAATCCTCGCGCTTTATCAAAACTCTTGCTGCCTTGACCTTCTACGCAATAACACAAAATCGTCCAAGGCGACCCTGCAAAACCAATCAATGGTACTTCCTCATTCAATTTTTCTTTGGTCATGGCAATGGCATCCATTACATATCCCAAAGCGTCGTGAACATCTGGTACGATTACCTTTTCCAGGTCTTGCGCATTCCGAATTGGATTCGGCAAATAGGGCCCAAAGTTGGGTTTCATTTGCACTTCAATGTTCATGGCTTGCGGAATCACCAAAATATCGCTGAACAGAATTGCGGCATCCATGCCATAGCGACGAATGGGTTGAACGGTAATTTCAGAGGCTAACTCAGGAGTTTGACAACGCGTAAAGAAATCATACTTTTCTTTGAGAGCCATAAACTCGGGCAAATAGCGTCCGGCTTGACGCATCATCCATACCGGTGGTCGGTCTACCGTTTCACCTTTGAGTGCCCGAAGGAATAAATCGTTTTTAATCATTTTGGTTGAAAAACTTTATGGTTTGTACCAATACATTTTCCGTCGTGGGACGATTGGCAATGATTATGGTGTTAAAATGAGGTTTTGCCGCTTCAGCGGTGGTTTCACCTATACAAAATGCTGGACTTTTAGCTGTAGGATTCGCTTCGATATAACTACGAATACCACTTGGACTAAAAAAAAGTACCCCATCAAAGTGTTGCAAAAAAGGTTTCGGTTTAAGTTGGGTCTCGTACCCTATAATTTCCTCATACCAAACGTTATGATTGGATAGGAGTTCAGGTAACTCATTTCGACGAAGATTGCCCGAAATGTAAATAAACCGATTGGTTTTATGGTTTTTAATGATTTTTTCAGCTAATTCATCGGCATTTCGAGCGGTTTCCACAACCGCTAGTTCTTCTTCTTCCAAAAACGCTCTGGTTTTATCTCCAACACAATAACATTGATAGACACTCCTATCTTTGGATGCTTTCTGTAGGGCATTTACAAAAACCTTCACTGCATTTTTGCTGGTAAAGATGAAGTGATGTTCTTTCAATGGAATAGCTACATCAGTAAAGTGGATGTCGATGGCATTGTATTCCACGAAACCAACCTTTGCATTTAGCAAAAGCTCTTTTTGCGAAGGCGAGAGCACTTTAGTGGACAGCACTGTTTTCATCGCGAATGTGTTGCATCAAAATGTTTCCGCCAGAATCTAAAACTTCATTGGCACAGCGTTGACCGAAACCTGAAATATCTTTTTCAGGAATGGTTTTTTCAACTTCGATTTTCTCCTTACCATCCAGAGAAAAAAGGCATCCCTTAAAATAAACCGATTGGTCTTTTAATTTGGAAAGGGCTCCGATAGGCGCCGTACACCCCCCTTCAAGGGTTCTCAAAAATTCACGTTCAATTCGGGTTTCGACTTCAGTAGCAGTGTGATTGATTTTTGATAGGGCTTCCTTGCAATAATCGTCTGAATCGGTGGTGACCACCATCATGGCACCTTGGGCTGGAGCGGGAATCATCCAATCCAAGTCCAAGGCATCTTTAGGAAGTAACTTTATGCGTTGCAGGCCTGCTTTGGCAAAAACAGCACCTTGCCAATCATTTTCAATGAGCTTTAACAAACGGGTGTTGACGTTTCCGCGAAGGTCAACCACGTTATGATGAGGATAACGATGCAACCATTGTGCTTTTCTGCGCAAACTACCTGTGGCTATGGTGATGTTTTCCGAGTCGGATGATAGAAAATCAATGCCTTTATGAACCAATATGTCTTCCGTGTCGGCGCGTTCCAGAACAGCAACTTGAACAATTCCCTTCGGGAGTTGCGTGGGCACATCCTTCATCGAATGCACGGCGATATCAATTTGTCCTTTGAGAAGGGCGATGTCAAGAGTCTTTGTGAAAATCCCGGTTACGCCCAGTTCATATAAAGGCTTATCAAGGATTTGGTCTCCCGTGGAGGTAATGGGCACCAAAATGGTATCACAACCCAAATCCTCTAATTTGGATTGCACCGTTTTAGCTTGCCATAGGGCCAATTCGCTCTCGCGTGTACCAATTCTTATGATTTTGCCCATTCGGAATCTATTTCCAGCTGAAAGATTTTTTGAATCAGTGCCAAGCTGTCTTCCGTATCAACATCTGATTTACGGAGGTGGTTGGCAAACTGCTTGGTTATTTTTTGAATAATGCGGTCCGAAATAATTTCGGCCTGGTCTTGGTTGAAATCGGAGAGTTTTTTCGAGTGAAAATCGATTTCTTCCGCCTTCATTACTTTGAGTTTTTCTTTCAAGGCACTGATGACGGGAGCAAATTTTCGGGTTTCCAACCACTTTAAGAAATCCGTTTTGATTTCGGTAATGATTTCTTCCGCTTGCGGAATGAACTGTCGGCGTTTTTCCAAAGTCTCATCCGTGAGGCGAGAGAGTTGGTCAAGATGCACCAAGGAGACATTTTCCAATTCCTCTACATCATCGGAAACATTTTTAGGAATAGAGAGGTCTAAAATCAAAAGGGGTTTCTTCGGATGAATCAAAGCTTTGGAAACCGTTGGAAGCTGAGCGCCCGTGGCAACAACCAAAATATCCGCCTTCCGTATTTCGGTTTGCAGTTCACCGTAGTCCTTTACCGTAAGTTGGAATTTGCCCGCGATGGCTTCCGCTTTATTTCGAGTGCGGTTGATTAGGGTAATATGCGAGTTGTCGGAATGTTTTACGAGATTTTCGCAAGTGTTTCGCCCAATTTTTCCCGTTCCGAACAGCAAAATATTCTTCTCAGAAACGTTGGGGTAGTGCTCCAAAATATACTTAACGGAAGCAAAAGCTACCGAAGTGGCCCCCGAAGAAATCTGTGTTTCATTCTTGATACGTTTGCTGGCTTGAATCACCGAATTGCACAAACGCTCTAGAAAGGGATGGGTCATTCCATGTTTTTTAGACCGATAAAACCCTTGTTTGATTTGACTGATAATCTCAAAATCACCAAGAATCTGACTGTCCAGTCCAGTACCTACACGAAACAAATGTGTAATCGCGTCATGGTTTTTATGCACGTAAGCAACCTCTTGAAATTCTTCAACGGTTCCTTCCGTCTGGTCACAAAGCATTTTGATAAGCTGATAAGGATGTTGCGCAAAACCGTAAAGTTCAGTTCTGTTGCAAGTAGAAATAGCGAGCAGTCCATCCAAGCCTTCTGCTTTTGCAGTGACCATGATTTGGTCGATAGCCGGAACGTCTAAACTGAATTTTCCACGAATATCGGCGTCAGCTTTTTTGTAGCTAAGGCCAATACCGTAGAACGAACTATTTCTCGAATTACTGGTATTCCTCATGAAAGGCAATAAATCAGCACAAAAATAGAAGGCGTATATTTGATAAAATAACGCTAGCGGAACTTTTAATACCGCATAAGGCTCCAGACGAAGCCAGATTTCTAAAAAATCTGGGATTGTCAATGAAAAAAGGAGTTTTGAAAGAAAAAGATGTTAATTTAGAGTAGTTCTAAATAAAGTTGTATTCGCAGAATTTTAATTTGCATCCATGAAAAGTATCGCTATAGGTTCGTACGAGGAAGTTTTGGTAGAATCTGGTTTTTTTGTTCTTAAAATTCAAAATGACAGTGAAGAGGAAACGCTTGTTGAGCGTGAGATTGATAGTTCGTTCATTCAATTTCACTTTTGTTTGAAAGGAAATTCAAAATTTCTTTTCAATCAAGGCGGTTATCAATTGGAAGTGTCTGAAGAAAACAGTTTACTGCTGTACAATACCCAACGTGATTTGCCATTGCATGCTATTGTCTCGCCCAATACTTGGTTGTTGTCAGTAATTATGACCATCCGAAAATTCCATTCCTTATTCTCAAAAGAGGCAGGGTACATTCCTTTTTTAAGTGAAGAGTTTAGAGAGAAAAAATATTATGGTCAAGAAATGGTTTCGCCTTCCATCGCGGTGGTGTTGAGTCAGTTGATGCAATACAATTTGAACCCTTTTATGAAGGAATTGTACGTAAAAGGCAAGGTTTATGAACTCATTTCCCTCTATTTTAATCGAGCCCCCGAAGCAGATTTGGAACAATGTCCTTTTCTAGCGGATGAAGAGAACGTGAGGAAGATAAAAATGGCGAAGGAAATCATCATTGCTCGCATGGCCGAACCGCCTACCTTGAATCAGTTGTCTGAAGAAATTGGTTTAAGTCTGAAGAAGCTTAAAGAAGGTTTCAAACAGATTTATGGAGACTCCGTCTTTGGTTTTTTGTTCGATTATAAGATGGAGTTCGCACGAAAAATGCTTGAGACCGGCAGGCATAATGTCAATGAAGTAGGATTGAAAGTAGGCTATAGCACCGCAAGCCATTTTATCGCCTCTTTTAAAAAGAAGTACGGGACGACCCCCAAAAAGTATTTATCTTCTATCGCTTAACATCAAGTTATGAAACGCCTAACCCTATCGCTTTTGTTGCTCGTTTTATGGAGCTGTTCCAACGCCCAAACCAATACGGAAGAAAATGCTTCGGAAGAAGTGGTTCCGCCAAAATTTGTTTTGGTATTTAGTAAAACCGCAGGTTATCGCCATGAATCCATAGAAAAAGGAGTGGAGACCCTTCGAAAGCTTGGACGCAATAATGGTTTTGTGGTACTACAAACGGAAACGTCTGAAGATTTCAATACAACCAATTTGACCAATTATCAGCTTGTGGTTTTTTTGAGCACTACTCAAGATGTATTGAACGATGAACAACAGGTTGCCTTTGAAAGCTATATCAAAGGCGGTGGAAGTTTCATGGGGATTCATGCGGCAACCGATACCGAATACGACTGGCCTTGGTTTGGAAAGCTAGTCGGAGGGTATTTTGATAGCCACCCCAACAATCCAAACATTCGTGATGCAAAAATAGATGTGCTAAATAACACCCACCCTTCAACCGTTCACTTGGGCAGCACTTGGCAACGAAGTGATGAGTGGTACAACTATAAAAACCTGAATCCAAAAATGAAAGTCTTGCTAAACTTGGATGAAACAAGCTATGAGGGTGGGACTAATGGCGAAAACCATCCAATTGCTTGGTTTCACGAGTTTGATGGAGGTCGGTCTTTCTACACCGGCGGAGGTCATACCAAAGAAAGCTTTGACGAGCCAGACTTTCAAAAACATTTGTTGGGAGGAATTCTTTGGTGCTTGGGCGTAAAACCCTAGTCTTTCAGAATATGGGTCTTGCGACTATAATTCCTGTATTGTGCTTTATTTTTTTAAGATAATCTATCAAAGGCACCTTGGTGATGGTCACCTGACCTGAGGACGAAGCGTGTAGCAGGTGAATCCGTCCCTCTTTTTCGATAGCTAATCCCGTGTGGGTTACATCCAAACCTTTAATGGAAGTGGCTAACGCAATAATATCTCCAGATTGAATAAGGTGTTCTTTTTCCTCAATCATTTCTTGTGGGAGAATGCATAGTTCTTCCTTGGCCAATTCCGCTTCTACGGCTAGAATAGCTTCATGATTTTCGTCTGAAGCCAGAAAAGGGTACAATTTGCGATGTGTACCCATAAAATTGATGGGTTTTGATACGATTTCTCCACCTAGTTTATTTGTGATGTCTTTAACCAAACCCTTCTGGGCATTATTTCGAATCCATTCGGTAAAGTAATGCAGTCGAGAAGGATAGCCATTGAGCACTCCATCGCGATAGCGAACAGTTTGTAGTGCATTTGTAAAGTTTTCAAAAGCATACTTCTCGCTTTTGACCAGCTTCCCGAAGGTTATAACATTTTCCACAAAAGTGGTGCAATCCAATCCCCTTAGGTTTATAACCAGTTGCTCGGTTTCGCCAACTTCCAATGTTTTTTCCACATAGGGAGTCCCTAAAAACGAGCTCCCTATGGTTACAATTGAATCCCCCAAGTGCTTCCCACGGATGGACTTCAACTCCTGGATTTTTGCCTCAAACCGAACTGAATCCTCTTGTGAATAGACTACCTGTGCTGATATCGAACCAATACCCCAAACAAATAGTAACAGGAAAACAACATATCGCATAGGGGAATAATTTCTTTAGGTGAAATTAGCGTTATCTATGGAATTATAAGGAAACTAATGGGTGTATTGAAATGTTAAATCAGCTTCAAGTAGTATTTTTGCACCCTAGTTAAAACTTATTTTTCCCGCTATGAAAGGTGTTTTGTTGGTGAATTTAGGATCGCCGGATAGTCCTACTCCCAAGGACGTTAAGCCGTATCTCGATGAATTTTTGATGGACGAAAGGGTAATTGATGTGCCCAAATGGTTGCGGAATGTTTTGGTGCGCGGGATAATTTTGCAAACGCGCCCTAAAAAATCGGCAAAGGCTTATGCGAAAATCTGGTGGGATGAAGGTTCTCCGCTCATCATCATTTCGGAACGCTTCGCGGAAAAGGTGCAACAGCAAATCCACATGCCTGTTGCTTTAGGGATGCGCTACGGTACCATGAGCATTCAAAAGGCACTCAAACAACTTGAAGAAAAAGGGGTTGATGAGGTATTATTGGTGCCTTTGTACCCGCATTATGCCATGTCGAGTTATGAAACCGTTGTCGTAAAGACCATGGAAGTGCAACAAAAGCACTTTCCAAACATGCACTTGACTACCATGCCAGCTTTCTACAGCAATCCAGAATACATTAAAGTATTGGCCGAGAGCATTGCTGAAGGATTGAAAGATTTTGAATATGATCATGTATTGTTTTCCTATCACGGCATTCCAGAGAGACATATTCGAAAGTCTGACCCGACTAAATTCCATTGCAAAATTGATGGGAGCTGTTGCAAAGTCAACTCTGTGGCGCACCATACGTGTTACCGTCATCAGTGTTACGATACCACCGAATTGGTCAAGAATTACTTGAGTCTCCCTGAAGAAAAAGTAAGCACCTCTTTTCAATCTAGATTGGCCGGTGACCCATGGTTGAAACCTTACACTGATTTTGAATTTGAACGCTTGGCGAAAGAAGGCAAAAAAAGACTAGCGGTCATTACCCCTGCTTTCGTAAGTGATTGTTTGGAAACCCTGGAAGAAATAGCCATGGAAGGCAAAGAAGAATTTGAGGAAGCGGGAGGAGAACACTACAAACACATTCCCTGTTTGAATGATAGTGATGCTTGGGTTTCTTTAATGGCGAAATGGATAACAGCTTGGGAAGCCAAAGCCGAACTCCCCGTTTGACCCTTTTTCCACAATCCCTAGTTTGAATTAAACCGCTAGGGGATTTATACAAGCATGGCAAAAGTACTATCAGACCAATTGGGTACTGAACCCATCGGAAAACTGCTTGTGAAACAAGCCGTTCCTGCAGGTATTGGTATTCTGGTAATGTCATTGAATGTGCTGATTGACTCAATTTTCGTGGGTAACTGGATTGGGTCGATTGCCATAGCGGCGATTAGCGTCGTGCTACCCATTACCTTTTTTATAGCAGCCTTGGGAATGGCCATTGGCGTTGGAGGCTCTAGTATTTTGTCTCGAGCCCTAGGAGCCAACCAAAAAGAAAAGGCGCTTAAAACCTTTGGCAACCAAATTTCATTGACGCTTTTGGTCACCACCACCATGATGATGGTTGGCCTATACTACACGGATAGTTTGATACCTCTTTTTGGAGGTAAGGGTGGTATTTTTTCGGTGGCTAGGGTCTATTACATTATTATTCTTTACGGAGTTCCTTTGTTGGGTTTTACCATGATGGGGAACAACGTCATGCGTGCAGAAGGTAAACCAAAGTTTGCCATGTTTGGCTTGATTTTACCCTCAGTGGTCAATTTGTTGGCCGATTATATCTTTATTTACGTAATGGATATGGGTATGGCCGGAGCGGCTTGGGCGACTACCCTGTCCTATGCCGTATCTGCTATTTATGTAGCCTTGTTTTTCCTGTATGGTCCTTCGGAGTTAAAAATAAATGCGGGTCATTTGGTATTTAAATCTGCCATTCTCAGGGAAATAGGTTCCTTGGGTTTTGTGACCTTGTCTCGGCAAGCGGTGGTCAGTTTCACCTATTTATTGATGAACAATATCCTGTTCAACCTTGGGGGTGAGGCAATGATTGCGGTCTATGCCATTATTGGTCGTATTCTAATGTTTGCGTTGTTTCCCATTTTTGGCGTTACGCAAGGGTTTTTACCCATAGCGGGATTTAACTACGGAGCGGCTTACTATGCTCGTGTAAAAGAAAGTATCAATAAGGCCGTCAGGTACGCCTGTGTATTGGGCTCACTTATTTTTTTGGGCCTCATGCTTTTTCCGGATGTGATAACCGGGCTGTTCTTAAGCAACCAACCCCATCAAAGTGCCGATGAACAGGCCATGAACCAATTTGTATTGGCCCATACTCCAAACGCAATTCGATGGGTATTTGCGGCCACGCCGATTATTGCCCTTCAACTTATTGGCGCGGCTTATTTTCAAGCGATAGGAAAAGCGATTCCTGCTTTGCTATTAACCTTAACCCGACAGGGCTTCTTTTTCATCCCTTTGATTTTACTGCTGCCCAATTTCTTCGGTGAATTGGGGGTTTGGCTTTCTTTTCCCATTGCCGATGTACTGGCCACAATAGTTACGGGCTACTATCTACGAAAAGAAATCAAATCAACACTTGAGGTGGCAAAGGGATAGTTATTCCTCGATTTTGGTCGCTGCTTTACTGATGATTTTCCATGTTCCATCCAGTTTTTTAAGCAGAAATAGGTCGATAAACCTCAAATTGGCTTTAGGGATATAGATTTCAGCTTTAGCCGTGGCGATGTTGTTAGCATAGTCCACTGCAAGAATGGTACCTTCCCGGCCATTGTATTTCCCTTGCTCTCGTTTCCCCATAGCCGTGGCATATTGCTGTGGGGTCCAAAGAAAAATGTCTTCACCTTCTTTGTACAGGAATAAATCCGCTTCTTCGTAAAAGGCTTCAAGAATGGTTTCAGGTTCGCTGTAAGAAGAGCCTCTTAAATATTTATTGAGAGTTTCTTTAATGGCTTCAGTTTCAGATTGGGCCTGTAGCGAAAGGCTCAAACAGCAGATGGATAGTAAAAGAATTTGTTTCATTTATTGAGAATTTGAATAGGTTTTTGGAATAATTTGAATCAGTTTTCCGTCATCTTCGTCTGTAAGGATGTATAACTTCCCTTGAGGACTTTGTCTCACTTTTCGAATGCGCACTCGGTCATCAATGAAGAGTTCTTCAGCACTTTTCACGGTATCATTTTCAATACGGAATCGCCATAAGCTTCCTCGAGACAACCCTGGAACCAATAAGTTGTTTTTCCAATCGGGGAAGTCCGCACCGGTGTAAAAAGTCAATCCAGTTGGCGCGACGGTATGCGGCCAGAACCATACCGGGGGAGTAAAGGAAACTCCGGGAAGTTTGGGAGGTTTGTAATTGGGGCTACGTAATTTTCCCGAGGTCACATTGGGCCAACCATAATTGGCTCCCGCGATAAGCATGTTGATTTCGTCACCTTGAATGGTACCATGTTCAGAGAACCAGATGGCTTTGGTTTCTGGATGCGTTGTTAGTCCTTGTGCAGCACGAATCCCCATGGCATAAATGCCTGGAATAGCTCCTTCTCCAAAATCAGGATTGTCTTCAGGAATACTGCCATCTGAATTGATACGATAGATTTTACCGCGTTTGTCTTTGGGGTTTTGTGCATTCGGTATGGGTGGATTGTCGCGTTCCCAATACAAACGTTCGCCGATGGTGATGTACAATTTTCCATCAGGCCCGAACAGCATTCCTCCACCGAAATGGAAATATTCTCGAGCAAAAGGTTCGGCCACCAATAACGTTTGATGGTTGACCAACGAATCGTTTTCCAATTGAGCTCTAACCACTTTGGTGGTTCGGCCCTCTCCTTGTTTTTTGGCGGCATAGGAAAAATAAACCCATTGGTTTTTTTTGAAATCAGGGTCCAACAATACTTCAAAGATTCCTGAGTTGTCTCCAATGCTGTACGCTCGAATACTATCGGTCAGGTCCTTTGGAAAACCTTTAAGGATGGTTTTGGTCCTAGAGCTTAAATCGATTTTTACAAGGTCTCCATCTTTTTCAGAAACCAGTGCTTCGTCTTCAGACAAAAAGGCAATACTCCACGGATGATTTAGTCCCTCAAACACAACCTTTTTCTCCGGATGATGAGGATTAGGAGATTTCTTTTGTTGGGTCTGGCACCCCAATAATAGGATAAGACCTAGAAAAGGAATGTTTTTCATTTCAGGTGTTTTACGAAGCAAAAAAGCTTTAACCTGACAGATTAATCTTTAAAAAACATGAATCTTAAAACGAAAAATCACGTTTTGAAAAACGCGTTTCGATATTGCGAAGGTGTTTTTTGGGTTTGTGCTTTGAAAGCCAGGTTGAAGGAAGTGACGTTGCCAAAACCACAGTCAAAAGCTACACTAGCGATTTTTTCCTTTTGATATTTGGGTTGCTGCAATAGGTTTTTTGCTTTTTCAATCCGGTAATGGTTCACAAAACCAGAAAAATTGGTTTGTTGGGTTTGGTTGATGGCTTGAGAAAGAATTCTGGGGGTAACCTTGAGGTCCTTGGCGACATTTTCCAACGTCAATGTACTTTCCAAGTAGACTTCTTCTCGTTGAAAAAGCGCTTTCAAACGTTTCATGATTTCTTCCGATGCACTTGAATCCAGTTTGGAAGCATTGTACTTCCCCAATTGAAAAGCATGTTTTTGTAGAAATAGAAAAGAGAAGATGTAAATCAGCAACGAGAAAGACAAAGCGCCACCGATATAAAAGGAGAAGATACCGGAAAGGTGCCCCATATAATAAACCCACAAAAAGGAAACTCCAATGACCAAGTTGCGATACCAATTCGATTTTTGCGGATGCACTTGCTTCCGATGGTTTGCAAAAATCCTGAAAGAAAGAATAAGGTAAAGCGCTAAATGAGCAAAAACGGAGCAATACACAGCCACTCCAATTATGGAGCCATTATTAGCAATCCATCCCGCGAAAAGAGCAAACAGCACAAAAACTAAAAAATGCCTCAAATACTGTGAATTCCATTTTTCTCCGGTCAACAGTACTTTGCCGTACAACCACAAGCTCGGGCCTGTAAGAAGCACGCCTGATAGTCCTAAGTTTCGTTGCCAAGGCTCCAGGTCCAAATAGACGTTAAGCACTGATTTTCCAATACGGATAGTCAATCCTAAAATCACCAAAGCCAACAAAATATTGGCACTTCGTTCCCCTTTTTTCAAGGTGAACAAATACGCACAAAGAAAAAGGGCTTGACACAACCCCAAGCTACTCAACACCAATATCAAGACCTCCTTGCTCACCAATCAAAAATATTAAGAAGGGGTCAAAGAACCTTCAATTGTCGAATTAAGTTGTTACTTTCAGCAAAATACCATGATACAGATGAGATTTTCGTACGCAGGCTTTATTTTGCTTTTGTTGATGACCCTAAGTTGTTCAGAAAAAGAACCTATGACAAAAAACTACACATTGTTGGTCGGGACGTATACCGCGGGGGCGAGTGAAGGAATTTACAAAGTGTCTTTTGATTCGAGTACTGGTCGGTTGGATAGCACATCATTGTTAGCCAAGCTGCCCAACCCTTCTTTTTTGGCGGTTTCTTCAGATCAGCAATTTTTGTATGCGGTACAGGAGACTGCTGATTTTGATAGTTTGGGCGGAGGCGTGACTGCTTTTTCACTTCAAGATGGGGTTTTGGAGGAACTGAACAGCAAGGGAACTGGAGGTGCCCACCCATGTCATGTGGCTTTATCTGATGAAGGCCAATTGGCCATTTCAAACTATACCGGAGGGAACTTGAGTGTTTTCGATTTGGAAAGTGATGGGCGTTTGGGAAAACGACAGTTGATAGACCATAAAATTTTGGATAGTACGAAAACCTCTCATGTGCACAAGACCCATTTTAATGAATCAGGACTATTTGTTGCGGATTTAGGTTTGGATGGTATCAAAAGATATACCATGAAGGGAGAGGATTGGGAGCCAGCGCATCAAGCTTCTATAGAACTAGCCGATGGGGCTGGTCCGCGTCACTTTGTATTTAGCGAAGCTGAGAAATTCTTGTATGTAATTAATGAGTTAAATGCCACGATTACTGTTTTTGAACAAGATGATGAAGGGAGCTATAATCCAATCCAGACAGAAAGCACTATTGCTGTCGATTGGGAAGGGGTAAAATCTTGCGCGGACATTCACTTATCGCCGGATGGAAGATTTTTATATGGCTCCAATCGCGGCGAAAACACCATTGTAACTTTTGCTGTGGATAAAGCGACCGGAAAAATCGAATTTTTAGAACGAACTTCCGTTCAAGGAGACTGGCCCCGAAGTTTTACGCTTGACCCTAGCGGAAACTTTTTGTTGGTCGCCAATGAGCGAAGCAATTCGATTTCTGTCTTTAAAAGAGCTTCAGAAAATGGAATATTGGAGTTTCTGCATAAAATGGATTTTCCAAGTCCCGTTTGTTTGGTGTTTTTGGATAACTAGCGTTCGAACAAAATTGAATTTGTAGACGTACATTCAAGATTTACTAAAGAGCGGAACAGCCTTTTTTTCATTGGAACCTTTCGCAAACCAAGTCATAATATGTTTTTGAGGCCACCTTCTGATTAAGGTATCAGCCTTTTTATCATACCAAATAGCGTCAAAATCACCCTTTGTCGTCAAAACTACACGCCATTCCTGTTGTAAAAGGGATGCGTCTTCATAGTTGGCGTTTAAATTTTCCCAGTCAATTCCAGAAAGCACTTGGGGGTCAAGATGAGCCATGACTTCTTCCTCGCTTAAAATGGCGAGCCAAATCGGTGATGACAAATGTTCGATAGAGAGGTCTTCCCGCTTTCCTCCCCATCCAATTTTGATGTCGGCGCCACCGCGAATGGCTTCCATTAAAGCATCTTTGCTTCCCTTTAAGATTTCTCCATCCTTATTGGTTTTTAACACCACATTCCATGTGTCAGCGTTTGAAACCTGAGAGGTACATGCGCATAAGAGCGCCGATAGCAGAAGGCAACTCAGTTTTTTCATGATTTTGTTTTTTGAAGTGAATTTCAAAAAAGGTACAAAAAGCGACAATAAGATGAGTTACCGATGATGTTTTAGCGGCTATCCGAAAAAGAATTCATGCAAATACCTTCCTGGAGCTAAGGTGAATCCACCCGCAATACCAATGGCCCCGAGGTACAACAGCACCATTTTTCGTTGATGTGCTTTTACATTTCCTTTTTTGATGGCCGTATATGCGGTAGGTACCGTCCAAATGGTTAGAAAACTGAACAGGTGAATCCAACCAAAATGATTGAGGAATCTCCCTCCGACATCTGCAGGCATAAAAAGGGTCAGCACGGCGGTAATGAGCATCAGAACCATGTAGATTTTGCCCAAACTTTTATGGATTGGAGTCCCTTTTTTGGCCAAGAGCCCATAGGCACCCAAAAAAATACAGGGTACCACGGTGACCAGATGCCAGTGCATTAATGTTTCGTAATTCATCCTTGAGTTTTTGCGAGAAATATAAAGGTTCCAATGAGTAAAAGTCCAAAAAGCACCGTGAGGAAAATTTTCCAAGCACTGTAGGGACGCGTCCCCGAAATCGTTCCGTTTTCTCCGTTTACGAAAAAACTATACTCCTTTCCGTTGAAGCGATAGGCACTCACATATACAGGAAGAAGGATATGCTTAAACGTTTCTTCACTCAATTGCATATCCATTTTGGTGACCCTTTGCGTATCTCCACCGATATCTTGTCGGCACCACCGTTTGGCAATTCCGTGAGCAATCTCTTTGGATTGCAAATGCCCTTTGCTTAATGGAATGGTGTACTTCTCTGTAACAAAACCAGTCAAAAAACTGCTGTTAAACGGTTGGAGGAGTTTCAAATTCCAATGGGCAATTTTAGTGGGCACTCTTCCCTTTCGTTGTTGAGACGCCTGGATCAGAGTGTCATCCACAAAACCGGAAACTTGTCCAGAAGCAGGATACCATCGCGTCTTGCGAACCCGCTGTGACACCATTTTTCCTTGAGAATTTCGCACCCTTTTTGTTTCATAATAGTATTCTCCCCTTCGTCCGGAATAGGTAGCGAACAGCTGTGCATCAAAGGTCCAATAGGGAAGATATAGCCCCTTGGTGAATTGAGGGTCCAAAGCCGCTTTTTTGAATTTATTCGGAGCGAACCAAAGCTGTTTTACCCAATTTTGGAAGATTTGGTGAGACCGCTTTTTATCAATTTGAAAAGGAAGAATAGCCCCTGGGAGAATCCAATCGTCTTGATAGGCATCTTCAATGACCAAGGGCGAATTGCAATAAACACAATGCAAAGATTTGTAGTTTTCTTCTACGTGTTGGGTGGCGCCACAATTTTTGCAGTGAAGCATGCTAATTTGCTCACTGTGTTTTAGCCCACCCATTTCGCGTAGGTAAGGATACAGTTCCAACTCCTCAAAACCGGTTTCATCAACGGCAATGGCCTCTTGGTGACCACAATACTCACAAACAATGGAGGTGGTACCCGGTTTGTATTTCAACTCTGCACCACAATTGGTGCAGGCTTTCTTCAGTTCGGTTTTTTGAGTTGTTTGACTTTCCATTTTAGTATCCCCCAGGTACGGGATTGATCGTTGCGAACGGATTACGAATTCGGTAACGGAGGAGGGGTATTTCCGCCTAAAAACGATTTCAATTCTGCAACCTCTTTCAGTGGCGCCCAATTATCCATACCCTGTTTCCAAACCAGACTATCCCGGTTAATGGTACGTCCAGCAAAAAGCGCTTGAAGTTGTTCAAAAGAAACAGGACCCTGTTGTGCTCCGTTCACGGCATAGAAATACTGTACAGCAACGGGCATCGGAGGGGGTACCGCAGCATTGGTAGGTTGTACCTGTTGCGCAGTTCCCATTTGTGGATTCATCAAACCTCCCATTTGTTGGGCAAGCACAAAGCCCATACCCATGCCCATGCCAGCTCCTGCCGTGCCTCCTTCATTTTTTGCAGCAGCCTCAATGGCTTTGGCAGTTTTGAATTTGGTCAATTTGTCCAAATCTAACTTATCAATACGGCTGTACTCGAAGATTTCCTTTTTCAAATCCTCAGGCATGGAAACATTTTCGATGTAGAACTTTTCCAAGGAAATGCCCACACTTTCAAATTCGGGTGCCATCACTTCTTTACAGGTTTCTGATAACTCCGAAGTATTTGCAGCATACAACTCAATGGGAAGGTTGGCTTCCCCAACCGTATCCGTAAAGCGTGTTGCAATCAAACTTTTTAAATGTTCATTGATTTCGTAGTTGGTGAAGTTGTTGTCCGTGCCAACGATGTCAATAATGAATTTGCCTGCGTCGGAAATACGGAAGGCGTAGGTGCCAAAAGCACGAATCTCCACTAGCCCGAAGCGTTCATCACTTAAAGTGATAGGGCTTTTTGTACCCCATTTTTCATCGGTGAACAAATGGGTGTTCACAAAATAGACTTCTGCCTTAAATGGAGAGTTGAATCCGTATTTCCATCCTTTTAAAGTAGCCAGAATAGGAAGGTTTTGTGTGGTGAGTTCATAGGTTCCTGGCGTGAAAACATCTGCCAATTGACCTTCGTTCACAAAAACAGCGGTCTGTCCTTCACGCACAATCAACTTCGCGCCGTTTTTGATTTCGTTTTGGTAGCGTTCAAAACGATGGGCAATGGTATCGTCCGTGTAGTCTAGCCACTCGACAATATCAATAAACTCATTACTGAGCTTTTCTTTGATTTTTCCAAAAATATCCATGGGTATAGTGTTTTTAGGTTTTGCTCTTAAAGCTAAAAAAAATGCGATAGGGATACATTCCATTGGTACAAAAACCTTGAACAATGTTACAATTGGTGTACGAAGTGGTATTTTTAGGTTATGGGAGAAAAGAATGTTTTAGGGACTGAACTCCAAGCTTGCTGCTTTGAACCAAAAACTGGGTATTATCGCGATGGGTATTGCAAAACCGGAGCAGAAGACACCGGAACCCATGTGGTGTGCGCTATTATGACGGATGAGTTTTTACGTTTTACACGGAATCGTGGAAATGACTTGATAACTCCACTTCCCTATTTTCAATTCCCGGGATTAAAAGCAGGGGACAAATGGTGTTTATGTGTTTCGAGATGGAAAGAAGCTGTTATAGAAGGACTTGCACCGCCGGTTGTTTTGGAAGGTACCCATGCTAAAGCTTTGGATTATGTCAGTTTTGAATCCCTGTTGGAACACAAACATACACCCGAGTAAAACGAACACTAGTTCGGTCTAACCCGATAAGTGATGTTTCGATTGGTGATAACGCTGGAAGTCACAGTCAAAGCAACATCACCCGTATCACAGAGCACACTGTCGTCGACAAATTCCATACTACACAATGAGGGTAAAGAGGAACCACTTCCATCCATAAAGCGACCAATAATAACATCGGTGGCCAAAGAAGTATCGAGGGGTGAGTTAGGTGGTGCGAAGGCAAATGTAGTAGTGGTGCCATTTGAGGTATAGGTAACCTCACCTGTAATTTCGCTATAGCTTACGGTGTAAGGGTTATTTCCACTTACAAAACTTCCTAAAGTAATAACGAATTCTTCTTGAAGCCCTGTAGTGCCGTTGATAACTGTGGCACGAATGCCCATTTCGTTTCCGGTGATATGGTAGATTCTAAAATTTCCTGCTGTAACAATATCAGCAGTACTTTCTTGGTCCTGATATTCAAAGGATATAGTAAAGCTGGTAAAATCAAAAATTCCAGTAGTATTTGGAACCACAATGTCAAAACCGGTTGAACCACCAGCTCCAGAGGGAAAATGAATTCCGCAACCAATTTGAGCTGCGTTGGAGTTCACTGAAGTGGCATCAGGTCCTACGGTAGCATCTGTAATCGTAGCCGTATCAAAATCGAAACGTGAGACAAGTACACTTGGCGTTCCGTCATCGCAAACCTGATAGGTAAACGAATCTGGTCCCACATACCCGGTATTAGGGACGTATGTAAAACTTCCATCTGCATTCAAAGTTACTGCCCCTGAAGTTGGAGCCGTCACTGCGGTGGTTCGGCCACTCATGGTGTTGTTTCCATTAGCGTCTGAATCATTGGCCAACAAACCGTTTCCCGCATTTACTACCAAGCTCGCATTAATACCTAAAGCGTAGGTGTCGTCCGTGGCAACGGGAGCTGATTTTTGACCGAAGAGTGAACTGTTGAAGCATACCAATACAACAAGCACAAAAACAAGTTGTGCTAAAAAAGGTCGCTTAAATCTTCGATTTTGCATATCGGTCAAAAGTATTTCCTTGCAAGAATTTAACGAAAGATATGTTGTGTCTCCCTCTCAAACAGGGGTGAACTTCAATAATATCAACATGTTATAAAGGTAAATATCCTTTAAATAGGATAGTGTTAAAGCGCATTTATTGGTTTTAAAGCTATTTAATCTTTTGACAAACTAGTTGGAGGCAGTACTTGATTTTGCCTAAATTTAAGTCTGACTAATTCAACGCAAAAGAAAATGAAAGTAAGCCTATTGAAGGCCAGCATATTTTTGCTGGCTTTGGTTCTTATGCCTTGGTCTACCGAGGCACAACGTCGAAAAAGCACATCAGCTACGCCAGAGTATCCCGAAGAACTTTATTCCAGTTTGAGCTATCGTTTGGTAGGACCCTTCCGGGGAGGGCGTTCAGCAGCTGTAACAGGTGTGCCCGGCGAACCCAATCTATTCTATTTTGGTGCTACGGGAGGAGGGGTTTGGAAGACTACAGATGGCGGACGCACTTGGGGCAATATTTCAGATGGTTTTTTTGGAGGAAGTATTGGTTCGGTTGAAGTGGCCAAGAGTGATTCAAATGTGATTTATGTAGGAGGTGGAGAAAAAACCGTGCGGGGAAATGTTTCCTCTGGTTATGGTATTTGGAAAACAGTTGACGCTGGAAAGACCTGGACGCAAATGGGTCTTGAAAAAAGCCGACATATTCCAAGAATAAAAGTCCACCCTACCAACCATGATATTGTTTATGCCGCTGTTATGGGGAACATTTACAAACCTACCCAAGAACGAGGCATCTACAAAAGTACGGACGGAGGTAAAAACTGGAAGAAAGTATTGTTTGTAAATAATCAAGCAGGAGCGGTTGACCTTACGTTGGACCCCAATAATCCCCGAATTTTATATGCTTCTACCTGGCGTGTACAACGAACGCCATATAGCCTAAGTAGTGGAGGAGACGGTTCTGCCCTTTGGAAAAGTACGGATAGTGGAGAAACTTGGAAAGAGATTTCAAAAAACGAAGGTTTTCCAAAAGACACACTCGGAATTATTGGAGTGACGGTTTCTCCTGTGAATTCGGATAGGGTTTGGGCCATTGTCGAAAACAAAGAAAAAGGTGGACTGTATCGTTCGGATGATGGTGGCACAAAATGGACACAAGTCAATAAAGAAAGAAAATTGCGTCAGCGGGCTTGGTATTACACCCGAGTGTATGCCGACACCGAAGATGCCGATAAGGTATACGTGCTCAATGTGCGTTACCACAGAAGTACGGATGGTGGAAAAACCTTCAAAACCTTTAACGCGCCGCACGGAGACCACCATGATTTATGGATAGCACCTGAGAACTCCAATCGGATGATTATTGGAGATGATGGGGGAGCTCAAGTAAGTTATGATGGAGGAGAAACTTGGAGTACCTACTACAACCAACCCACCGCTCAGTTTTACAGGGTAACCACCGATAATGCTTTTCCTTATCGCATTTATGTCGCGCAACAAGACAACAGCACCATTCGCATCAACCATCGCAGTGATGGCGGTTCTATTGATGAAGATGACTGGGAATCTACCGCCGGAGGGGAAAGTGCCCATATTGCTATTGACCCTACCAACAACGACATTGTGTATGGAGGCAGTTATGGCGGATTCTTGACAAGAGTGAATCACAAGAACAATACCGTTCGTGGCATCAATGTTTGGCCCGATAATCCGATGGGGTATGGTGCTGAAGGCATGAAGTACCGTTTTCAGTGGAATTTCCCCATAATTTTCAGCAAACACGACCCGAAGAAGCTCTACACCTTTTCCAACCATGTGCATTTGAGCACCAATGAAGGTCAAAGTTGGAAGTTGTTAAGCGATGATTTGACTCGTAACGACCCCTCTCGACTGGTATCGAGCGGAGGGCCCATAACCCAAGACAATACAGGTGTTGAATACTATTGCACCATTTTTGCCGCAAATGAAAGCCCTTTGAAGGAAGGCTTGCTTTGGGTAGGTAGTGATGATGGGCTTATTCATATTACCAAAGATGGAGGGCAAAATTGGGAAAATATTACCCCTGCCGGTCTCCCTGAATGGAGCATGATTAATAGTATTGAACCTTCCGCATTTGACGAAGGCACGTGTTACGTAGCAGCAACACGCTATAAACTGGGAGATTTCAAACCCTATTTGTACAAAACCACAGACTACGGAAAAACGTGGACCAAAATCACCAATGGAATAAACCCTGAACATTTCACCCGAGTATTGCGCGAAGACCCAAAACGAAAAGGGTTATTATATGCTGGAACGGAAACAGGAATGTATGTTTCATTTAATGACGGAAGTAGCTGGCAAAAGTTCCAACTAAACCTCCCGATTGTACCTGTTACGGATTTGGCATTGAAAGATAATAATCTCGTGGTGGCTACCCAAGGTCGAAGCGTTTGGGTGATTGATGACTTGACCGTCTTACATCAGTTGGAAGCTTCCCAAAAAACTTCGAATGCAATTTTATTCCAACCAAAAGACAGTTATCGCACCAAAGGGCGCGCCACCAAAAAACCTTCTAAAACAGAAGGACAAAACCATCCGAATGGCGTGGTGACCCACTTTTATTTGAAGGATTTTGACAAAGAAAAGGATACCATCCAATTAAGCTACTTGTCGATGCAAGGGGATACGCTTGCCAACTTTAGCACCCATGCCAAAGACAAGAAAAAGAAGCTTTCAGCAATCAAAAAGGGAGGCAACACCCATGTTTGGGATACTCGCGGTAAGGGAGCCGAAAAATTGAAGGGCATGATTTTATGGTGGGCCAATTTGAATGGTGCAAAAGCCGTTCCGGGGAGTTATAAAGTTGCCTTGAATGTCAATGGAAGTGACCAATCTGAAACCTTTAAGATTTTACCTGATCCAAGAGCTGAGGTTTCGGTGGCGGATATGCAAAAACAATATGATTTTATTGCTGACATCAATGAAACAGTCGACAAGGCGCATCAATCCATCAAAAAGATTCGAAAAATAAATACCAAGTTGGACACTTTCATGAAGCAATACAAGGACAATGAGCAAACCAAAAGCTTGGTGGAGAAGGCCAAAACCATGAAAGAAGGCTTTGGTGCTATTGAAAAGGCCCTTTATCAAACGAAAAACAGAAGTAATCAAGATCCTTTGAATTTCCCCATTCGGTTAACCAACAAGCTAGCACATTTGAGCAGCTTGGTTTCTATTGACGACTTTCCGCCAACAGAACAAGATATTGCGGTGAAGAATGAATTGTCTGGAAAAATCAAGAGCGATTTGATGTAGTTGTAATAGTCGGTCATGGTATGCAAAGGTAAAGGGTAACGGATTCATTTCATATTTTCTGAATCTGCCACCCTTTTTATCTATGTCCCAGGAC
>JBCBPD010000002.1:0-116179 GCA_039820925.1 Bacteroidota bacterium
CAAGGTTTGTGATTACCCCTTTGGATGCGACAAATATGTAAACAAATCTTTTAAAAAAAAAATGAATTCCCAGTTGAAAGTATTGTTTTTTTTTCGCATCCAAAGGGGTAATCACAAACCTTGATTTCCCGTATCAAAAGGCGTTATAGCTAACCAACAAACAAGGAAAAACTTTTATGAGTGTTACTGCAAATTCCGTATGGAACAACTGTTTGGCTTTTATCCAGGATAATATCCAACCGCAGGCATTCAAGACTTGGTTTGAACCTATTAAGCCTATCAAGTTAAACGACAATGCATTGAGCATTCAGGTTCCCAGTAAATTTTTTTATGAATGGTTGGAAGAGCACTATGTGAAGTTGCTCAAAGTAGCCTTGACGAAAGAGCTTGGTAAAAATGCCAAACTTATTTACATCATCAAGATGGAAAACAAGTATGGCAACAAGGAGCCTTTTACAGAACAAATTCCAAGTTCGAATAGAACGGCGATGGCACCTCAAGAATTGGATGTGCCCATTACCTCAAAAAGTCCTGAGCTGAAGAATCCATTTGTGATTCCCGGCATTCGAAATATTAAGATTGAATCACAACTCAATCCAAGCTATAATTTTGAGAATTTCTTGGAAGGTGATTCCAATCGTTTGGCGCGTTCTGCCGGTATGGCGGTAGCGAACAAGCCAGGAGGGACTTCCTTTAACCCCCTACTCGTTTTTGGCGGGGTTGGTTTAGGAAAAACCCATTTGGCCCATGCCATTGGGGTAGAAATCAAGGACAAATATCCAGAGAAAACCGTTCTCTATATTTCTGCGGAAAAATTTACCCAACAGTATATTGAATCCGTTAAGAAGAATACCCGGAACGATTTCATTCACTTTTATCAACTGATTGATGTCCTTATTATAGATGACGTTCAGTTCTTGTCGGGTAAATCTGGAACGCAGGATGTTTTCTTCCACATTTTCAATCATTTGCACCAAAACGGCAAGCAGGTCATATTAACTTCGGATAAGGCTCCGGTGGATATGCAGGATATTGAACAACGCTTGCTTTCAAGATTCAAATGGGGGCTCTCGGCAGAACTGCAAAGTCCGGATTACGAGACGAGGGTATCCATCCTAAAGAACAAATTGTATCGCGACGGGGTAGAAATGCCTGAAGAAATCATCGACCACGTTGCCAAAAATATCAAAACGAACATTCGGGAGTTGGAGGGTGCTATCATTTCCTTGATTGCACAATCTTCTTTCAACAAACGTGAGGTTACTTTAGAGCTGGCACAACAGGTGGTAGAGAAGTTTGTCAAGAACACCAAACGTGAAGTGTCCATCGACTATATCCAAAAGGTAG
Source organism: Bacteroidota bacterium (assembly GCA_039820925.1). Taxonomy (GTDB): domain Bacteria; phylum Bacteroidota; class Bacteroidia; order Flavobacteriales; family Flavobacteriaceae; genus Flagellimonas. The sequence continues at coordinate 1,348 of JBCBPD010000002.1, forward strand.
TTTCCGATTACTTCGAAATGGATGTAGCTACTTTACAGTCCAAAACCAGAAAGCGTCATATTGTACAGGCGCGCCAGTTAGCCATGTTCTTCGCCAAAAAATTCACCAAAGCTTCTTTGGCCAGTATTGGTTCGCAGATTGGAAAGCGTGACCACGCTACCGTATTGCACGCTTGCAAAACGGTCGATAACCTAGCCGAAACCGACAAACAATTCAGAAAGTACATTGAGGATTTGAACAAGAAATTCTCTTAATCCCCATTTATTTATGAAAACCAAGGTGTTGATGGTCTGCTTGGGTAATATCTGCAGGTCACCCTTGGCAGAAGGCATTCTGGCTTCAAAAGTGGATAGTACAGTGTCCGTGGATTCCGCAGGGACGGCTGGGTACCATATCGGCAACCCGCCAGACCCCCGTTCGATTGCAGTAGCGCGCAAATATGGCATTGATATTTCCCAACAGCGCTGTCGAAAGTTCTCGGCATCCGATTTTGGGGATTTTGATTTTATTTATGCGATGGACCAATCCAACTACGATGATATTATTGCTTTGGCCCGAAACGAATCCGACAGGAACAAAGTGCAATTACTTATGAAAATGGCAAACAACGGTCTTTCGGAAGTTCCTGACCCTTATTACGGTGGAGAAGACGGCTTTGAGCGTGTTTTTGATATGATTGAATTGGCTTGTACCCATATTGCCCAAAACCTAAACCAAGATGGAAGAGGATAAACCCAAATTAGTAGCCGGAAAAGTGTATTTGATTCCCACTACTTTGGGAGACAATGCCCCCTTAGAAGTGCTTCCGATATCCATCAAGCGTACGGTGGAGAACATCGACCACTACGTTGTGGAAAATGAAAAAACTGCAAGACGTTTCATCAAACGCATTAATCCGAGCAAACCACAGCCCAGTCTCAATATCCAAACGCTGAACAAGTATACGGATGAAGCTTTGTTGCCTAGTTTTTTGGACCCTTGCATTCATGGACTGGACGTAGGTGTACTCTCCGAAGCTGGGTGCCCTGCCATCGCTGACCCTGGCGCAGCCATTGTTCGTGTTGCGCATGAAAAACGTATTGAGGTAGTTCCTCTTGTTGGGCCTTCATCCATCCTACTTGCCTTGATGGCCAGCGGCATGAATGGCCAAAACTTCGCTTTCAATGGGTATTTGCCCATCGATACTACCCCTCGTAAAGCCATGATTCGAAAATTGGAAAAGTTTTCGAGAGATACGGGCCAATCGCAAATCTTTATGGAGACGCCTTATCGGAATGAAAAGTTGTTGGGTGAATTGGTGAAGACCCTCCAAAAGACCACAAGATTGTGTATCGCCTGTGACATCACTCTACCCACCGAGTTCATCAAAACAAAAATCGTTCATGAATGGGGCGAAATGACCCTTGAATTCAACAAAAGACCAGCGATATTTATCATCCAAGCATAAAAAAAGGGACCCAAGGGTCCCTTTTTCTTGTTAAACAGCGAAAGTGTTATACTTTCGGATTTTTCTTTTGTTCCACGTTGGAAACATCGTATCCACCAAACTTGTTGAGATAGTAGGAAATTGTACTTCCATATGCATCGGCTACATCTCTTTTACCATAAGAGCGAAGGTACTTTTTCACGTTACCTGCTCCTGCAAGGTGTGCCGCCGCTAGAATACCAGATTCGGTAACTACGGTTCCACGAATACGTTTTCCATTAAAACGCTTGATATCTCTTCGCAAAATCCATTTGTTTCGCGACATGTTGGTGTGAAAGGTGCGCTCTTGTAACGCAGCATCTTTTAGAAAATCTCCAGGATTGTAAACACCCATTAACTTGAGAGTATTTGCCCCAAATTGGTATTTCCCAAGATATCCCAAGGTGTTCACTACACCATATCTTCCTTGTGATTCCTTAAAGCCTAATGCTTCTTTGAATCCATTGTACGACTTGCCTAAAAACGGGGGGGTACTTAATTCGCTTTCGGTATTTAGCTCTTGCTCCGTGCGAATTACATTTTCAAATTCAGTAGTCACTCGTAACGATTCTGGAACTTCAACAGTTTCCTTTTCGGTTAAAGTGTACGAGCCGAAACTCGTTAGAATGACAATCATGGCAAGATGTAGAATGAAACTAATCCATCTTTTCATAATCATATAGTTTTATAGAATTTTGAGGACCAAATCCTCTAATTCTAATTTGGCCGGCAAATATAGGAGGAGACTTTTATTAAAACCTCGGCAAGCTCATAAGATTTTCTTAAAACCGCCTTAAATTCCGTTAAGGTGCTGAATATTAACGATAAACGACCTTATCTAAGGACTTTTTTTGAATTCAACCATCGGATATATTGCGCCTTATTTCGGTTGTGTTGCGAAGCTGATTCCGCAAATAAGTGGTATCCAAAGTCGGAAACATTGGCTACAAAAAACAAATATTTGTGCTTTTCTGGATTGAGTACGGCTTCTATAGCGGATATGTCAGGCATGGTAATCGGCCCTGGAGGTATTCCAGCATATTTATAGGTATTGTAAGGCGAATCAATTTCCAAATCACGATACAAAACCCGCTTGATAATGGTATCGTAATTTCCCGTTTCCTTTTTAATGGCAAAGATGACCGTTGGGTCTGCTTGCAACAACATTCCCTTTTTTATGCGGTTTAGGTACACCCCAGCCACTCGAGGGCGTTCATCTACTTTTACGGTTTCTTTTTGAACAATCGCAGCCAACGCAATCACTTCATTTGGTTGTAAACCTTGTTCTTTGGCTTTTTGCAATCGAGCTGCGGTCCAAAAATTCTTGTATTCTTTAAACATCCGGTCTCGGAACTCCTCTCCCGAGGTATTCCAGAAAAACTCGTAGGTGTTGGGCAAATACATCCCTAGTCGCGAGTCTTCATCAAAAGCATTCTTCTTTAGAAAGGTTTCATTTTGAAATGCTTCAAGCAATTCCAAACTATCCGCTTCAAGTTGTTCCCCAATTCTTCCAGCCAAATCTTGCAAAGATTGCTGGTTGTTAAAAGAAACCCGTATAGGTGTATTTTGGCTGCGCAGGGCATTAATGATTTCATTGTTGTTCATTCCCTCACGAATGGGATACTTGCCAGCTTTGATATTGCTCACGTACCCTTTGCGCTCTGCTACAGAACGAAACGAACCCATGTCCTTTAATAGAGGTGTCAATTGCGATTCTACCTCATCATAAGTCGCATCAGAGGGAATAAAGACATACGCCACTTCATTATTGAACTGTGTATTGGGGTCAAATATGGCGCTATAAATATTGTAAACGATTACGCCGCATACTATCACACCCAAAATGGCAACTGCCCAAAGTATTTTTTTAATGTACATCCGATTTTAGTTTTTGGAGCATGATTTCATCCGCGAAGCCTTTTTCAGTGCGAACCCACTCTCGCTTGATACCTATTTGTTGAAAACCCAACTTGGAAAACAGTTGCAAGCTGGCGGTATTATGACTCAGCACATTTACATACACCTGGTTGAGCAACAAATGGGAAAAAGCATAGTCACAAAAAAGTGAGACCGATTCCTCACCATAGCCTTTACCGCGTTGTTCTGCATCCGCGATGACAATTCCCAAACCAGCGCGTTGGTTTTTCGGGTCAAAATCGAACATATCAATGAATCCAATACGCTGACCCATACCATCACAAATGCATAAACGCAATTGCTTTGCTTCATATATATCGAGATGCGTATTCTCAAGATAACGCTGCAAGGTTTTGCGTGAGTAGGGTTTCAGCGTACCGCTGATTTCCCAGATATCCGTATCGTTTTCGATTTGGTACAGAAACTCCAAATCTTCAGGCTCCAAAGCCCGCAATACCACAAGCTCCCCCTTTAAGCTTTCCATGAAATAGTTCCTTTAAACACCTGTTGGGCAGGGCCAGTTAGATAAATACTTTGGTATCCGCTTTGGGTTGTTTCGAAATCGACACGCAATTCGCCCCCAGGCGTATCCAAAAGTACTGTGTCTTCGGTTGTAAATCCTTTCGCATGCATCGCTAGGGCGACGGCCGTAACTCCCGTCCCACAGGATAGTGTTTCAGCTTCCACCCCTCTTTCATAGGTTCTGACCTTAAAAACATTACTGTCAGAGGGCTCCACAAAGTTGACGTTGGAACCCGATTGACCATAAAGTCCATATCGTATCTTGCTTCCTTCTTGTTGGACGTTCAATCCATCTACGTTTTTAACCATCTGGACATGATGCGGTGAGCCGGTATCCAAAAAAAGATGGCTTTCCCGCTCCACAACCTCATCCACGTCTTTCATTTTCAGCTTCACCTTGCCTGAAGTATCAATAGTCGCTTCGTGCAAACCATCAACCGCCCTAAAAGCGGCTTTGTCTTCAATCACACCTAAATAATTGGCAAAAGCTACCAAACACCTTCCGCCATTACCACACATGGTACTTTCCGCACCGTCAGAATTGAAATAGACCATCTTAAAATCAACCTCGTCATCATTTTCAAGGAGAATCAGCCCATCTCCTCCAATGCCAAAACGTCTATCACAGAAGTACTTTATGCAATTCGTATCAGTTTTTGGAAACAAACCCTCCCGATTGTCAATCAAAACGAAATCATTTCCGGTACCTTGATACTTGAAAAAATCAATTTCCATCCTCAAGTGAATAAGCTACAAAGATAGGATTTCCATTCCTCATTCCAGACGAGTTAAAAGGTCGTTAAACTGCATCCACGGCATTTGATTTCATTTAATTTTGTGAGGTGCTAAATGTTAAAATTGTATTGAATTATGAAGAGAATAGCAGGTTTATTTTTGATATCTCTAATTTCTGGCGCGATAACTCTAGGCGCTTATAAATTATTTTTTGAAGACAACACCTATAAAGCCAGTTCAGAATCTGGCGAATTACCCATTATCCAAACTAGTAACACGACTACCAGTAGGGCTGCCCTAAGCGATGTGGATTTTACCCTTGCTGCGGAAAAAACAGTGAATGCGGTAGTTCACGTAAAAAACACTTCGGTAAGCCGAAGCGGTGGCAGTCTTGCAGATTTCTTTTATGGTTCAGACCGACAACCTACCCCACAAGTAGGTACGGGGTCCGGAGTCATCATCACCCCTGACGGGTATATCGTCACCAACAATCATGTTATTGACAACGCAAGTCGCTTAGAGGTAACGCTCAATAATAAAAAAGTTTACGAAGCTACGGTGGTTGGCGCGGACAAGGCCTCAGACATTGCTTTATTGAAAATTGATGTGGAAGATGCCCTCCCCTACTTGGCTTTCGGGAATTCAGACAATACTAAAGTGGGTGAATGGGTCTTAGCCGTTGGAAATCCATTTAGTTTGACTTCTACGGTGACGGCGGGAATCATCAGTGCGAAAGCACGTTCCTTAGGGAGAAATCAGTCTTTTATCCAAACCGATGCTGCGGTGAACCCTGGTAATAGTGGTGGCGCATTGGTCAACACTAATGGCGATTTAATTGGAATCAATACGGCGATTACTTCCCAAACCGGTTCATATGTAGGATATGCCTTTGCTGTACCTAGTAATATTGCCAAGAAGGTAATTGAAGACCTTATGGAATTTGGTAATGTTCAAAGAGGGCTGTTGGGGATTTCTGCATTAAATGAAAAATCCAAAGAAGCCATTGAACGGGGTTTAGATGAAATTGAAGGTGTTCATATTTCCCAAGTGTCCGAAGGTTCAGGTGCAGAGTTGGCTGGTTTGAAGGTAGGAGACATCATCAAACAAGTAGATAATATTAAGGTGCGTAAGTTCTCAGAGCTTACGGGGTACCTTTCTTCCAAACGTCCCGGTGATGCCGTAAACGTGGTCGTGGACCGTGACGGGGAAAAATTAACCAAGCGGGTGACCCTTAGAAAACAACAATCCTTGATTTTGCCGAATGTAGGTTTCATTGTCAAAAATCTATCAAAACAGGACAAAAAAGAGTATGGTGTGGATGAAGGTGTGAAAATCATTGAAGTTCCCGAGGGATACCGTCGTTACGATTTGCGCAACAAAGTCATCACTGAAGTGGATGGTAATAAGGTCACCAATATTGATGATGCCAAGGCACATTTTGAGGAGATTTCAAGATATGGCAGAACCAGCTTTACCATGGTCAATAAGGATGGAGAAAAAGAAAGACTGATTTTGCAATAAGTCTTCGTGAAACAATAGAAAAAAGGTGTCTTGAAAAGGCGCCTTTTTTTGTACCCTACCCTTTACGAAAACGTTTGAAATATATACTTTTGCCGGAAATATGCACATTACAACGCTACCAAAAATATGAACGACATCAGGTCTTACGAGAAAGAACTTGCTTTTCAGGCAGATAGAAGAAAAGCAACCACCGAATTCATCAAAATCATCAGTGACTTGTGGTATGACAAAGCCATAGAAGTGGTTCTTTTCAAAAATCAGATTATTGATAAAAATGTCAGCGACATCATCAATCTACATGAATATGCGGGGGAGTTTGTGCAAAAACCCATTTCCATATTCGATTCCGTAGAAATTTTAAGAGCCATTAACGATATCAAACTGCCTCCAGCGAAACTTGATATCGGCAAACTCACCTATGAATATCATTCCGACGACAACAATCACTTAAACGTAAAGGCCTTTGTTCTCGATAAATTAAAGGACTCCAACGCATCCAAGGAAATCAAACCGAAAGATGTAGTCCTCTATGGTTTTGGGCGTATCGGTCGACTGGTTGCAAGAGAACTTATGGCCAAGACGGGACGAGGAAGTCAATTAAGGCTTCGCGCCGTGGTCGTGCGCGGAGAACTATCTGAAGAGATTCTTGAAAAGCGCGCCGCATTACTTAAAACGGATTCTGTTCACGGACAGTTTATGGGTACCGTTGACGTGGATTTGGATAATAGTGCATTAATCATCAATGGAACCACAGTACGTTTTATTTCTGCGGATAAACCCGAAGCCATTGATTATACCAAATACGGTATTTACAATGCCTTGATAATCGATAATACGGGGGCCTTCCGTGATAAAAAAGCCTTATCGAGACATTTGGTCGCCAAAGGTGCCGGTCGTGTATTGCTTACGGCTCCAGGAAAGGAGGTGCCCAATATTGTTCACGGTGTTAATCAAAATGAATTTGACCCGGATGAAACCAAAATCTATTCGGCTGCGTCATGTACGACCAATGCTATCACCCCTATTCTAAAAGTGGTTGAAGATTCGTTGGGCATCAAAAAAGGGCATATCGAGACGATACATGCCTACACCAATGACCAGAATTTAGTGGACAACATGCACAAAAAGTATCGGCGTGGTAGAGCTGCCGCTTTGAACATGGTCATTACCGAAACAGGAGCAGGTCAAGCAGTGGCCAAGGCACTTCCTGTCTTAAAAGGTAAACTAACTTCCAACGCCATCCGTGTACCCGTACCGAATGGATCCCTTGCCATTTTAAACCTTGAGGTGAAAACCAAAACCTCAAAAGAAAGCGTAAATACTATTTTAAAGAAGTATGCATTAGAGGGTGATTTGGTAGAACAGATAAAGTATTCCTTGAGCAATGAATTGGTTTCTTCGGATATTGTAGGCGCTTCGGCACCATCAATTTATGATAGCAAGGCTACCTTGGTTTCGGCAGATGGGAAAAACTTGGTGATGTACATTTGGTATGATAACGAATATGGGTATTCCCATCAAGTCATTCGGCTTGCCAAATACATTTCAAAGGTGAGAAGGTTTACCTACTATTAGAAAAATACGTCCACCGCTTTTTCTTTTGAATTTTCAGCGAATAACGTAATTTCGCCGAACCCTCAATCTAATTTAGTAAACACATATGACCATGAAACACATCACGCTATTCGTTTGTTTCACCCTATTTGCTGGATTCACTTTTGCGCAATCCCAAACGACGGAAGCTACTGCCACAGAAGACAACTCACTTAAAGGGCAGTTTCAAACTTTAGAAAGAAAATCAGGAAACTATCGGGCCAACGGCGTACGCTATGAAGTGATTAAAGTGGCGGACTTGATTCAAATCAAAAAGAACGTTTTTGATTCCATCACAACTGCAAATACTTCCATTAAAAACTTAACGGAGACCATTGAAGGGAACAATGCGGAAATTACCAATTTAAGCACCAAGCTTAAGGAAACCACTGACAACCTGAATACCATCACCAAGGAGAAGGATAGTATTTCGTTTTTCGGTGCTTTGCTTGGTAAAGGTACCTACAAGGCCATCATGTGGGCCATTGTTGCTGGATTGCTGCTGCTTTTGATACTTTTCATTTACAAGTTTCGAAATAGTAACTTTTTGACGCAGCAAGCGAAGGTTGCTTTAGCTGATTTGGAGAAAGAGTACGAAGACCATCGCAGAAAGGCATTGGAAAGGGAACAAAAAGTGAGTCGACGTCTCCAGGACGAGCTGAACAAAAACAAAAAATAAGCCACCCAAAACGGGTACACCCCAGTAACAGAGAAGCTACTTCTACCTTCGGATAAGTACTGAATGCGGCTTTTTTATATCTTTTCGTCATGAGAATTGACATCATCGCGGTATTACCAGAGTTGCTTGAAAGTCCTTTTAGTGCTTCCATTTTGAAACGGGCAAAGGAAAAGGGCCTCGTAGAAGTTCATTTTCATGACCTGCGAACCTATGGGTTGGGCAACTACAAGCAAATTGATGACTACCAATTTGGTGGTAGTGCGGGAATGGTATTGATGATTGAGCCTATTGACCGCTGTATTTCAAAATTGACCTCAGAAAGAAATTATCAGGAAATCATTTATATGACCCCTGATGGGGATACTTTGGACCAGTCCATGGCGAATACCTTATCCTTAAAAGAAAATCTCATTATCCTTTGTGGACATTATAAAGGAGTGGACCAAAGGGTTCGTGACATGTTCGTGACCAAAGAGATTTCCATTGGAGACTACGTACTTTCGGGCGGTGAGTTGGGGGCAGCCGTTTTATGCGATGCCATCATTCGGTTATTACCCGGGGTACTCAATGATGAAACCTCTGCATTGACAGATACCTTCCAAGATGGGTTATTGGCGCCCCCGGTGTATACTCGTCCCGCATCTTATAAGGGTATTGATGTACCTGAAATCCTTTTGAGTGGCAATACCCCTAAAATAGAGTTATGGCGGGAGGAAAAAGCTTTGGAAAAAACCCAACAAAAGCGACCCGACCTTCTAAAATCTTAAGAGTTTGCTTTGGGAATAACCTGATTTTTACTCAAAACGGATAAATCCCTTGCAGGTTATGAAGAATGTAGTATTTTTGCAATCTCAAAATTAACCTCTGACGAGATACGTGAAAGTTGATTTTGAATAACGCAAACGAAATACAATGGAATCGTTAATCAAATACGTAGAAGACGAATTCGTATCAAAAAAAGATTTTCCAAAATTTTCTGCTGGTGATACCATAACGGTATACTACGAAATTAAGGAAGGTGAAAAAACAAGAACCCAGTTCTTTAGAGGTGTGGTTATCCAACGAAGAGGTACTGGTGCAACCGAAACATTCACCATTCGTAAAATGTCAGGAACTATTGGCGTAGAGCGAATCTTCCCAATCAACATGCCTGCATTACAACGCATCGAAATCAACAAAAAAGGTAAAGTAAGAAGAGCTCGAATTTATTATTTCCGAGGTCTTACTGGTAAAAAAGCCCGTATTAAAGAGGTACGCGGATAAACCAACCTTCAAACATAACACGAGAAAGCACCTAACGTTAGGTGCTTTTTTTATGAACAATTGTTGATAACCCTGGTTTATATAGTGTTGATTATAAATCGTTTAGATTTTTGGAAGGACGCTTGAAAAAAGATACTTTAGTGTCATACTAATGTTAGTAATATTTAAAGTTAACGTTCTTTAAACATTGATAATCCAAAAGGTGAGCAATACATCTGAGGATACTGGAAAAAGAAATTCTTTTGAAGGTGGAGGTTATGAGCAGAGTAGTACATGTTATTCTTGATAACGTCAAATCAATGTGCTTCTGGAAAGGTGCAAACCATGATGGAAGTTACGTTAAAGACATCACGATGCAATCAATGGTTGCTAAATCGTTTTCAAAACGATAGACAAATCGAGAGTCTTTCAGAAAGCCATATTCACGTATTACGCGGATATGGCTTTTGTTTTGGTAGACCTCTAGGTGTTTCAATGGTCATAAATTGTATATTTGCACCGCTTAAACAAAAACACCCGAATGGCCAATATTTTTTACACCAAAACTGACGAAGCTCCAGCATTAGCCACCCTATCTTTTTTACCCATCATTCAAGCCTACACGCAACCAGCAGGCATCACGGTTACCACAAAAGATATTTCGCTAGCAGGACGTATTCTTTCTGTTTTTCCGGAATACTTATCCGATACGCAGAAGAAGAGCAACGATTTATCGGTTTTAGGAGAATTGGCCAAAAGTCCAGAAGCGAATATCATCAAACTTCCCAATATCAGTGCTTCTATTCCCCAACTGAAAGAAGCCATTGAGGAACTCCAAGGGAAAGGATTTTCCATTCCAGATTATCCTGACAGTCCCCAAACGGAAGAAGAACAAAAAATCAAAGCTACTTACGATAAAATCAAAGGTAGTGCCGTTAATCCGGTGTTGCGGGAAGGCAACTCAGACCGACGGGCCCCAAAAGCAGTAAAGAATTACGCCAAAAAGAATCCACATTCCATGGGAGCATGGTCTAGCGCCAGCAAAACCCATGTCGCTACAATGGATTCTGGTGATTTTAGGCATACTGAAAAATCCGTAACGCTTCAAAAGGAAAGAAACGTTCAAATCCAATGGCATGCATCTAATGGCACCATGCAGGTTTTAAAGGAATCCATATCGCTTCAAGCAGGCGAAGTCATAGATGCAGCAGTGATGGAGAAAGAAGCTTTGGTGAACTACCTGGTTAAAGAAATCAAAGACGCCAAAAACAATGGCCTCCTGCTTTCATTGCATTTCAAAGCAACTATGATGAAAGTCTCCGACCCCATCATTTTTGGACATGCATTGAAAGTATATTTCTCAGAGGTTTTTGAAACCTATGGCGAGACCTTAACCCAATTGGGCATCAACCCAAACAACGGTCTTGAAACGCTACTGGAAAAACTTGAAGACCTTTCCAGTTCGGAAAAAGACACCCTATTAAAGGCCATTAACGAAACGATAGCGCAGGGTCCCGACCTCGCCATGGTGAACAGTGATAAAGGGATTACAAACCTTCACGTGCCAAGTGATATCATTATTGATGCCTCTATGCCCGCCATGATTCGAAACTCTGGAAAAATGTGGGATAAGGATGGAGCATTACGCGATACGAAGGCCTTGATTCCCGACAGTAGCTATTCAGGCATTTATCAGGCCACTATTGATTTCTGTAAAGAACATGGTGCTTTTGACCCTTCCACAATGGGAACGGTACCCAATGTAGGACTGATGGCACAAAAAGCCGAAGAGTATGGTTCGCATGACAAAACGTTTCAAATTGATGCGGAAGGAATCGTAAAAGTTGTCGATACAGAAAACGAAGAGGTTCTGTTGGAGCATCCAGTGGGTGAAGGTGACATCTGGAGAATGTGCCAAGTGAAAGACGCTCCCATTCAAGATTGGGTCAAACTAGCGGTAACAAGAGCAAAAGCCACACAAACTCCGGCCGTCTTTTGGTTGGATGAACAACGTCCACATGACCGGGAATTGATTACCAAGGTCGAAACCTATTTGGACCAACACGATACGGACGGATTGGATATTAGAATCCTATCCCCAGTAGAGGCCACAAAATTTACCTTGAAACGCATTAAGGAAGGAAAAGATACCATATCCGTATCCGGAAACGTACTTCGAGATTACTTGACAGACCTTTTCCCAATTTTGGAAGTAGGCACCAGTGCTAAAATGCTGTCCATTGTTCCTTTAATGAACGGTGGTGGTCTTTTTGAAACAGGGGCTGGTGGTTCCGCACCAAAACACGTTGAGCAGTTTCTTGAAGAGGGACATTTACGTTGGGATTCCCTAGGCGAGTTTTTAGCGCTAGGCGTTTCCTTGGAACATTATAGCGAAAAGAACAACAACACCAAAGCCAAGGTTTTATCCGAAGCGTTGGACAATGCTACCGAAACTTTCTTGGAAGAGGATCGTTCCCCTTCGCGAAAAGTAAACGAACTGGACACCAGAGGAAGTCATTTTTACCTCGCATTATATTGGGCTGAAGAGCTTTCAAAACAAACGCAGGATATGGAGTTGGCTACCCTATTTGGAGAAGTTTTTCGCCAGTTGGATGCCCAAAAGGATGTGATTTTGAAAGAACTCATAGAAGCCCAAGGCCAGAAAGTTGATATGGGAGGATATTACCTACCAGACTATGAAATGGCTTCAAAAGCCATGCGCCCAAGTGCAACATTCAACAGCGTTTTGAAAAATACCCTATAGGCAAAAAAAGGTTCCCGGATTAAAAAACCGTTAAGGAATACGAGTGCCTGAATCGTTTCACTATTTTAGCTTGAATAGCGAATTCGATTCATGTTTGTATTGAAAAGACTGACGGTTGCCTTCCTAGTGGCACTATTGATTTCCTGTGAAGATGTTGTTCAAGTTGACCTTCCAACTTCCGAACCGAAATTGGTCATTGACGCCCTAATCGGGTATAATGAAAACAATGGAGAACCCATTACCGTAGGACAGGTTGAACTTACCTTGACCACCCCATTCTTCGAAGAAGACAATCCTCCAGCAGAAAATGCCACGGTTTCCATAACCGACGAAGAGACAGGCGATGTTTTCCAACTCTTTGAAAATGAACCAGGTGTTTTCAGAACTGGATTTCCTGATTTGCAATTTGGCAGGGAGTATACCTTAGTGGTTATCTATGAAGAGGAAACCTTTATTGCTACAGAACAATTGTCTCCTGCACCGGTCATTGATAATGTGGAACAAGGGGATGGGTTTCTGTTCGATGAAGACGAGGAGACCGAGGTCAAAGTAACCTTTACGGACTTACCCAACGAGCCCAACCATTATTTGTTCTCCTTTGGGTTTGATAATTTTTTGGTTATCGATGATGATTTCTTCCAAAATGAACAATTGACCTTCTCATATTTTTACGAGGATGTTGACCCCGGCGATTTGCTTACCATAACCCTTTTTGGTATAGACAGCCGTTTTGCTGATTTTGCGGAACAAGCTTTGACCCAATCTGGGGAAAATGGTGGAGGTCCTTTTCAAACTCCACCCGCCAATGTCCGCGGAAACATTGTAAACACCACCAATATTGACAACTTTCCTTTCGGGTATTTCGCCCTGAGCGAGTTCGATGTGCGCATACTCACAGTGCAACCGTAGGCAATTGTTAATTTTAAATAAATCTCTACCAAATTCCATAACTTTAGAAAAACCATGCGAATGTCCAAAAACCAACTCCTACCTCTATTCTTACTCTTTTTCATTTCTTTTTCTTTTGCACAACAACGATATACTTTAAGCGGTACGGTTCGTGAAGCGTCAAGTAATGAAACCTTGATTGGAGTAACCATTGCAATTCCTGAGCTCAAAACCGGTACAACAACCAATGAATATGGATTCTATTCCATTACTGTGCCCTCAGGAGAGTATAAAATAATAGCATCGTACTTGGGTTTCGCTGATATATCCCAAACCGTTTCGTTGAACACCAACACCAAGCTGGATTTAAAAATGACCGAAGAAACCCAGGAGTTGGAAGAGGTTGTCCTTACGGAGGATGTAGAGCGTGTTGATATCCGAAAACCACAAATGAGTGTGAACAATTTGGCGGTAAGTACCATCAAACAAATTCCCGTAGTACTTGGAGAGGCAGACGTTATCAAATCCTTGGTGCTCTTGCCTGGGGTGACCAATGCAGGGGAAGCCTCATCAGGTTTCAACGTTCGTGGGGGTGCCGCAGACCAAAACCTGATTTTATTGGATGAAGCCATCATCTTCAACTCCTCCCACCTTTTTGGGTTCTTTTCCGTATTCAATCCAGATGCCATCAAAGATGTGAAATTGTTCAAGGGCGGTATTCCTGCGCGGTACGGAGGTCGTGTATCATCTGTACTTGAGATTTTCCAAAGGGAAGGAAATAGTAAAGAGACCAAAGTAAGTGGTGGAATTGGAGCTGTGGCGAGCCGTTTGCTCGTGGAAGGGCCTATCGTAAAAGACCGGACAGCCTTTTTGATTGGGGGTAGAGCCTCATATGCCCATTTGTTTCTTCCATTATTTGATATTGATAACAGAGCTTACTTTTATGACTTAAATACCAAGCTCAGCCATAAAATCAACGACCGAAACAGCATTTATCTTTCAGGATATTTCGGAAGAGACCTTTTTAGTATCAATGACAGTTTTGTAAACACCTACGGGAATGCAGTTGGGAACTTCAGATGGAATCACCTCTTTTCTGACAAGCTATTTTCCAACCTCTCTTTGATTTATTCGGATTACTTCTACGGACTGGAATTGGACTTTGTAGGATTTGAATGGGATTCAGGAATTCAGAACTTCAACCTGAAATACGATTTGAAACACTACATTAACGACAAGCTTCAAATCAACTATGGAATCAACAACATTTATTATGTTTTCAATCCAGGGAAAATCGAACCGAATCGGGAAGATTCTGGCATTGTGGCAGAGCAATTGACTAAAAAATATGCCAATGAAGCCGCGGCATATGTTGGCGTAGAACAAAAAGTTACCCCTAACCTTAGTGTTAATTATGGACTTCGGTTTAGCGTGTTCAACCGGTTGGGGCAAGATGAGCTGTTTGTATATGAAAACAACCAACCTGTTTTCTTTGACCCTTTTCAATTGGTGTATCGCGAGGCGGAACCTATTGATACCATCAATCCAGGTAGAGGAACCAATCTAAAGACTTTTACCAATTTTGAACCTCGGGTTTCAATGGCGTACACCTTAAATGATGATAATTCCATAAAAGCAAGCTATACCCGTTTAGCCCAGTATCTACATTTGCTTTCAAACACGAGCTCTCCTACCCCATTGGATGTTTGGACACCGAGTGGACCGTTTGTAGAGCCGCAGCTTTTGGACCAATATGCTTTAGGGTATTTCCGAAATATCAAAAACGGAGAGTACTCCTTGGAATTGGAAGGTTTCTACAAGGAAGTCCAAAACCGAATTGATTATATCGACGGAGCCGATTTGATTGCCAATGACGCCATTGAACAGGTGATTTTAAATGGTGAAGCGAGGGCCTATGGATTGGAATTCTTATTCCGAAAGAATGAAGGTGCCCTTACCGGTTGGGTTTCCTATACCCTTTCCCGTTCGGAACAGCGTACTCCAGGACGAGTACCAACGTTTGACAATGGTCGCTCCAATCAAGAGACGGGTATCAATAATGGGGAATGGTATAGTACTCCCTTTGACAAAACCCATGACTTGGCCATCTATGGAAACTATGAACTGAACAAAAAATGGAGTTTCAATACCAACTTCATCTATCAAACCGGACAGCCGACCAACTTCCCGGTAGGTCAATTTGAATTTCAAGGTCTTGTCGTACCATTCTTTGGGCAACGAAACCAAACCAGGCTTCCCGATTACCACCGATTGGACATTGCCGCAACACTCCGCCCAAAGCGGAATCCGAAAAAAAAGTTCCAATCTGAATGGGTTTTTAGCGTTTACAACGTTTATAATCGTATGAATGCAGCTTCCATCAACTTCAGACAAAATGAAGATACTGGACGTAATGAAGCCATTCGAACGGCAATATTTGGTGTTGTTCCTGCAGTAACCTATAATTTCAAGTTTTAAGATGAGAGTATCCGTTATTTTTCTGTGTGTTATCAGTCTCAGCCTCTTTTCTTGTGAAGACGTTATCGATGTGGACTTACCCGAAACCGAAACGAGACTTGTAGTCAATGGCTTGTTACGAGTAGATTTTGGCGAACAATTCGTGCCTGTTGAAATTAAGGTTACGGAATCCAGTAGTTTCTTTGAAGAGAATCAAGTTACCATTTTGGAGGACGCCTTGATTATTTATGGTGTGCCTGACCCGAACGCTCCTGAGATTATCGTCAATCAGCAGGTTTCAAACTTGGCTGAATCAGCTCCGGGAACGGGTATCTACATTCCAGACCCAACTTTTGACGAAGACCAACGAATTCCCACTGCCGCAATCGCTCCCGGTACCGTTTTCATCCTCATCGTTGAACACAAAGGAAGACTATATGCCGCCAGAACGCCATTTTCACCTAGTGTCCCCATTGACAATATCGAACAAGGCACGGAAACTTTGTTTGACGAAGATGATACCGAAATCGTACTGACCATTACCGATGTACCCGAGGTAGAAAACTACTATGTTTTTGAATTTGGACAGGGGGAGTTTCTGGCTTTGGACGATCAGTTTATTGATGGACAAGAGTTCGAATTTTCATTTTTTCCAGAGCGCGATTTATTCCCGGGAGATGTGCTTCCCGTAAGCATTCTCGGTGCTGACCAACAGTTTTTCAATTATGTGGATTTGTTGGTGGAGCAGACCGAAAATGATGGAGGTGTTTTCGAAACGCCCGCCGCAACCGTTCGCGGAAATATTTTTGATGTTACAGGGCTAGACAACACCCTGCTTTTTGACAACGTAAACCGACCAGAAGCATTTCCATTAGGCTATTTCGCGGTGGTACAAGAATTTACAGAAACCCTAACAATTGAATGATTATCCGCAGCAACGGACTTGTACAAATTTTAACGTTAGGCATGATGTGCCTATCTGGTCTATTCCTTGCCTGTGAAGATGTGATTGACGTTGATTTACCCGAACCGGAAACACGTCTGGTGGTCAATGGAATCGTGAGAGTGGATATTACGCAAGAATTTGCCAATGTAAAAATCAGATTTACAGAATCCTCCAGTTTTTTTGAAAACAACACTATTGCACAAGTTGAGAGCGCCGTTATTCTAGTTGGGGAATCAGACCCTGAAGACCCCTTTAGCCTGAACTTTGGCACTTCTATTTTGAAAGAATTCGTTCCAGGAACGGGTATTTACGAGCCAGATACAGTCGGAAATGATGTTGATGAACGCATTCGAACCGAGTTTTTGAACCCCAACACGACCTTCTTTTTAATTGTGGAACACAAAGGCCGACGTTATGCTGGGGAAACCATGTATGCGCCAACGGTGCCCATCGATAATCTTGAACAAGGTGATGAAACCCTATTTGACGACGATGACACCGAAATTAAAGTGACCATTACGGACATTCCTGAAGAAGAAAACTATTATGTTTTTGATTTTCAAGAAGGTGAATTTTTAGCCCTTGATGACCAATTTATTGATGGCCAACAATTTGAATTCTCTTTTTTCCCTGAAAGAGATTTGGTTCCTGGTGATGAAATTGAGGTCAATATCCTCGGTGCAGACCAGCAATTCTTCAACTACATTGACCTGTTGGTAGAACAAACCGAAAATGATGGTGGGGTTTTTGAAACGCCAGCTGCTACCGTCAGAGGGAACATGTTCGATGTAACAGGCCTAGACAACCGTGAGATTTTTGATAATGTAGGCCGACCAGACTCCTTTGCGCTAGGCTACTTTGCCGTTGTGCAACAGCTCAGTCAAACGATTACGATAGAGTAATCAAAGTACTAGATAAAGCAACATAATCAATCCAAAGCCGGTCAATCCTTGTATTAATGTGCCTAACGTTAGGCCTTGTAATCCTTCTTTAGTGCTTAAACCAGAAAACTGGGAAACCACCCAAAAATAGCTGTCATTCACATGTGAAACGGTCATGGCTCCCGCTCCAACCGATAGGACCACAAGCACTTTATCTAAAGCGGACTCCAATCCAAAAGCGCCTAACAGCGGAGCAACAATAGCCGAGGTAGTAATAATACTTACCGTAGACGAACCTTGAGCGGTTTTCAGCAACGCTGCAATCACGAATGTAATGGCCAAACCTGCCAGACCAGACTCATAATTGGTGCCTATCCATTGTCCTACATCAATAGTTCGTAAAACAGCACCAAAAGCCCCACCTGCCCCGGTAATAAGAACGATAGAACCGGCCTGTCCTAAAGCTTCTGGAATCCATTTGCTTTTATCGGGAGCAGTAACCTTTCGAGCCAAAACCACCGCTAGCACCACCCCTACCAAAAGGGCAACTACGGGATTCCCAATAAAATCAATGGTTTTGAAAAAGACACCTTCTCCAAAAGGATGGCTAGGATAACTGGCTATTGACTTCAATGCAATTAAAACAATTGGGGCAAACAAGGGCAAAAAAGCCTGATAGGGTTTGATTTTAGCCAAATTATCGGTGGCATCTTTCATTTCAGCAGCCTCTAGTTCAACTTGGGTTCCCCCAATGCGTTTGCCCATCCAATTCGCCCAAACATAGCCCATGATGGACACGGGTATGGAAACGGATAATCCCAACAGAATGACCATCCCCAAATCGGCTTCCAGCATGGCGGCAGCGGCTAGCGGTCCTGGTGTCGGAGGTACAAAAACATGCGCGGCATATAGTCCTGTGGCCAATGCAATTGAAAACACCATTACAGGAATTCCACTTCGTTTGCTCAACGCCTTGTTCAAAGAAGATAAAATGATAAATCCTGAATCACAGAAAACCGGAATGGAAACCAAATAGCCCGCCAAATTTAACGCCAATGGTGACTTGCTTAACCCAACGCCTCGCAACACCGTCTGCGCCAATACTTGCGTAGCTCCGGTTTTTTCCAAATAAATTCCAATCACACTTCCGAAGGCAATGACTAATGCTATGCCAGAGAGAGTTTTACCCAATCCTTCGCCCATGGTTTTCAGAATGGTTTCCGGAGAAAGCCCCAAACCCAACCCTGCGACTATCGCTGAGATGGTCAATGAAAACACTGGATGCATTTTGAATCTCACCGTAGCGACAACAATAAAAACCAAAATGCCCAAGAGAACCAATGCTATCATTTTCAGATATGTTTTCTCTAAATATAGGGCAATCTCCGTACTTTCGTTTCATGCATACGGATAAGGTCCTTTTGGTAAAAAGTTTGAAACGCTTCGGGTATACGGCGGCTTTGATGTTCTTGGCACCCGTAGTGATTTACCAAGCTTTTAAAAACCAAGACCACCCTGCGTATCTTCCGGTGTTGATTGTAGGACTAATTTTGGCGGTCGTAGCGATTGGGATGGGATTTTATGCCGTAAGAACACTCATGAACGCTTTATTTGGGTCCAAATCCAAACCTCCTAAAGAAAACTGAGTTTACTGACTCTTTTTGGTTGGAGAAGCGGTTTCGTTTTTCCATTTATTGGTTAACATTGCGTAGTCGTAATCCAAAACCGATTTTTGCCGTTCTAACTGGCTCGCTGCGAAGGCACGTTGCAAGATGTCCTCAATAAGATAGTCCTCGTGTATTCGTTCCGGATGGAACTCTTCCTTAATGCTAATTTTGAATGCCTTGGCAGTGGTGTTATACCAAAATGCGCGCCATCCACTACGGAGTTCTTTGACCAATGCAAAAGCAGTTTTTCCGGTCTGTCGATAAATAAGCTTAACCAAAATCTGTCCTTCTGTACGAGTGAGCTTTTTTAATTCCGCTGAAAATTCATCCTCTATGAATTTCTGTACCTTTTTTGTGTAACGTTTCCGGTGACGCTTCTTTTTGATTTTATCAAGGCTATCATTGAGTTCAACCAAACGTTCTGCGGCTAATTTGGCGTAGGGATAGACCTTAAGCGTCTTCCGCCTGAGAATATAATAGCGTAACCTTTCCTTTTTGGAGGCAAACTCCAACTTTCCGAAAATATAGATTTCGTCTAGTTCAATAGAACTTCTCAAAATACTATCCCCTTCGAAACGAACGTAGTAGTCTGCAACAGTATCCTTCTCAATTTCTTGGGAGAAAAGAGGTGAAGCAAAAAGGCTTAGCACGCAAACCAAAAAGAATCGGGACATCAAAATTGTTAACAAAATTTGGGGTTAAAATTAAGGATAATGACCAGATTGCCCTATTAAATAAAAGTGAATATTACTATGTTTGCCTCCTAAACGTTACGAATGGCTACTACCAAAATCATCACTGAAGAATCCCTTAAATTTTTCGAAAACTATCTAAACAATGCCTCCCCAACAGGTTACGAATGGGAAGGTCAGAAGCTTTGGATGGACTATCTAAAACCTTATGTAGACGAATTTATCACCGATACGTATGGCACGGCGGTAGCTGTAATCAATCCCGAAGCGGATTATAAAGTAGTGATTGAAGGGCATTCAGACGAGATTTCTTGGTATGTAAATTACATTACCGATAATGGGCTTATCTACGTGATTCGTAATGGGGGGAGCGACCATCAAATCGCGCCTTCAAAGTGGGTGAACATCCATACCAAAAACGGAATGGTGAAAGGTGTTTTCGGTTGGCCGGCTATTCATACCCGTAGAGCGGGTAAAGAAGAAGCGCCAAAATTGGATAACATTTTCATTGATATAGGCGCCAAAGACAAAGAAGAAGTTGAGAAAATGGGTGTCCATGTAGGCTGCGTGATTACCTACCCCGATGAATTTCACATTTTAAATGAAGACAAATTTGTTTGCCGTGCATTGGACAACCGCGCAGGCGGATTCATGATTGCTGAAGTAGCCCGTTTATTGCATGAAAACAAGGTTAAGCTACCTTTCGGTTTATATATTACCAATTCCGTACAAGAAGAAATTGGACTGCGCGGTGCTGAAATGATAACAGAAACCATCAAACCCAACGTCGCCATTGTTACCGATGTTACGCATGATACGACAACTCCTATGATTGACAAAAAGGTTCAAGGAGATTGTTCCATGGGGAAAGGCCCTGTGGTATCTTATGCACCTGCAGTGCAACAAAAACTGCGTGAACGCATTATTGAAACTGCTGAAGCCAAAGAGATTCCTTTTCAACGGCAAGCTTCTTCAAGATACACAGGAACGGATACAGATGCCTTCGCATACAGCAATGGCGGAGTAGCCTCAGCATTGATTTCTTTGCCCTTACGCTACATGCATACAACCGTTGAAACCGTTCATAGGGATGACGTGGAAAACGTGATTCGTTTGATTTACGAAACCCTCTTGACTATAAAATCCGGGGAGACTTTTAGTTATTTCGATTAAGCATTTAAAAGAATTTAAGGATGGATGAATACGTTGACATCCTTGATGAAGAGGGAAACTACACGAATACCACCCTTTTGAAATCAGAAGCGCACCGACAGGGGCTGTTTCATTCAACCGTACACATTTGGTGTTATGACCCTTTAGGGTCTGTTTTGCTACAACAACGCGGCAAGCACAAAAAAACGTTTCCATTGCTTTGGGATGTTTCGGTAGCGGGTCATGTGGCAGCTGGCGAAAGTATGGAACTGGGAGCACAACGGGAGATTTCCGAAGAGATTGGCGTTTCAATTCAGATTCAGAAGCTACAAAAACTCAAAGTGTTCAAAACGGAACATCGCCACTCTGAAACGCTCTTTGACCGGGAATTTACCCACACTTTTTTATATCCTTTACCCCAAGAAACGGAACTGACTCCACAAACGTCAGAGGTAGAAGCCCTAGAATGGTTTACGCTCGAAGCATTTGAGAAAATGGTTGCCTCGGAAGATTCTCGTTTGGTTCCCAACTCAGAAAACAGATATCAAGTGGTGGTTAACGCTTTGAAAGGAAAGCTTTAAAACTCCCAACTGGGTGGTTCTATAGGCGCATCCAAAGAAAACTGGTGTTGTTTTCCACTAGCCATATCTTTTATAATGTAATATCCCCCTTCTAGTTCTTTAGGACCCAACAGGATAACACAAGGGACTTTTCGCCTATCTGCATATTTCATCTGCTTTTGCATTTTAGCCGCAGTAGGATAAAAATCAACATTGTGGCCCATCTGTCTGTAACGCTTGACGAGTTTCATTGCAGCCAAAGCTTCTTTATCACCAAAGTTGAGGCATAGTATATGACTGGGGAGATTGAAATATTCAGGAAACAGCCCGAGTTCTTCCAATACCAAATAGATGCGGTCCAAACCAAAAGAAATACCAACGCCACTAACGTCTTTTAATCCAAAAATCCCAGTCAAGTCGTCATAACGTCCACCGCCACCAATGGACCCCATAGCTATCCCTTCTGGCGCGGCCACTTCGAAAATTGCACCTGTATAATAGTTTAATCCACGAGCTAAGGTGACGTCCAATTCTAGTTTTGCAGTTTGTAAACCTAATTCTTCGACCCAGGTATAGATTTCTTCTAGCTCTCCTACCCCTTCCAAACCAATCTCGGATTCAGATAAGAGCTTTTTCAATTGCTCAAACTGCTGGCTAATATCCCCTTCCATTTGGAAAAGCGGGGCTGCTCTTTCAATCGCATGAGCCGATAATCCCCGCTCCATCATTTCGGCTTTGACTTTCTCTTCTCCTATCTTGTCCAACTTATCTAAAGCAACGGTAAAATCAATCAAAAGATGCTGTGCTCCAATGACCTCGGCTACTCCAGAAAGGATTTTTCGATTATTCATTTTGATGGTACAGCCTTCTAATCCCAAATCAGTAAAAATCGCATCATACAAGCTGACGAACTCAACCTCTTGCAAAAGCGATTTTGCCCCGACCACATCAGCATCGCATTGGTAAAACTCGCGAAAACGCCCTTTTTGCGGACGGTCTGCTCTCCACACGGGTTGGATTTGGTATCGCTTGAAAGGAAAGGCAATCTCATTTTGGTGCATCACCACATAGCGGGCAAAAGGAACCGTTAAGTCATAACGCAGCGCTTTTTCTGTAATTTTTGGAGCTATTGTGGTTGAATTTTTTGAACTATAGGTGACATCGTCCACTTTGGAGATAAAGTCACCAGAGTTCAGAATTTTGAAAATCAATCTATCCCCTTCTTCTCCATATTTTCCTAAAAGCGTTTCGGAATTCTCGAAAGATGGCGTCTCGATAGGCTCAAAACCATACCGTTCAAAATGTTTTTTGATGGTTTCGGTAATGTGCTGGCGTTTGGCTACTTCTGAAGGCGAAAAATCTCGGGTTCCTTTAGGTAGAGATGGTTTTTGCGGCATGATTTCAAATTCTCGTGCAAATATACATGGATTCAAGCTTTGGATTCATCAATTCAAATTGCGCATTGATGAATTCCATCTGATTGATGCATCCAAAAGAATGTAATATTACAATCAGTATTGTAAAGTAAACACCCCCAAGTGATTTCCTTTTTGCTCTTGAGGCCGCCGAAAGGTGGCCTTTTTTATTCAACTAGGGTCAAATTAAAACAAACCTTGCAACCATCGATTTGCTCGGGGTATCTATCAATTCAAAACAGGCATAGGTCAATTCCAGTCATTACAATAGCGAAAAAGGGATTATTCTTGGAAAACAGTCTTTAATCACTTATGAAAACTACTGCTTTCTTATCGTTTGGCTTATTTATTATTATCCTTTTTGCTTCCTGCTCTAAGCAAGAAGATGATATTGGCCTGCAAGGCAGTGCAGTTATTGATAGCCATATTGATTTTTCTAGCAATCAATCACAAAATACAAATGGCGTCAACACTCAATTTGGCGACCATGAACAAACAGATGGGCCTATAGATGAATAATTAGTTTTAGTATCTCGCATTTTGCCATAGGTCCAATCAGAATCATTTTAGACTAGAAAAAGGGCCATTCTTAAGAAGTAATCTTTAAATCTAACAAATATGAAATTCAACTTGATTTTTCTGTTTAGTCTTATTGTTGGCCTATTTATGGTTTCCTGTTCTGCCGAAGATGGGGAAATAGGGATACAAAATGAGGATAATTTACACGCTATTGAAACTGGTGACCATGAACGAACAGATGGACCCATAGATGAGTGATGAGTTTTTGGCATATTACTTTTTGCCAAAGGCTTATTCCATAATCTGTTCAAACCACTGATACAACTCTCCTTTAGTTATAACAGCACCTTGTTGAATCAACTCGAATTTATCTTGGTTTTTATCCTCGGAATAGGCTTTTGAAGCCGTTAAATACTCTACAAAATCGGATTGAAAATTTCGTTTGAACCAAGAAAACCCTTGTTGGGTGCGCAAATCAATTTCGGGGTTCAGTACTTTCACCGAAAAGAGTTTCATTTCTTTTTCGGTCAAATGGAACAAATGCATATGCAATTCCGAGATGTTTTCGAGGTACTCCACACGGTTTAAAACGCCTTCCCAAATCAAATCACTGAATACATCCAATTCTTGCTCGGCAACTTCAGGTTTGTCTTTTTTTAACGCAGACCATTCCTCACCCGTAATGGACTGTGTCGCCAAAAAATTAATGAATTCCGGATGGAGCTCCTCTAGTTGCTGTTGCGTGAGACGTGTGTATTTCATGAGGTGCAAAAATAAAAAAGGCCGTGTGGAACACACGACCTTTTTCAGATAAATCTTTAGGTATTCTTAGTTGAAAATGTAGCGCACCCCAACTTGTGCCTGCCATCTGGATAGCAAACGCGTATCAGCAGAGAAGGTTTCGTTACGATTCTCATCAAAAGTATAAATCGGAGCCTGAGTGAAATCAGGAACAAAATTGTTTGGGTCTGGGTCGGCATCTTGGAAGGATACACCCAAAACTTGGTCAAAATCTTGTCGTTCTACAACACCCCAATTGGAATTGATAAGGTTACCTACATTAAGGATATCCAAACTAAGTTGGAACTTGTTTTTATCATTGACTTTAATGTCCTGAAGGACTTTAACGTCCCATCTTCCTCTCCAAGGCGCTAGTGCACCATAGCGCTCAGCATACTGTCCGCGTCTGTCGCTTAAGTAATCATCTTGTTGGATGAAAGCTTCAAAAGCTTCCGCTTGCCCGGGACCGCTAAAGGTCATTTGACCTATTTCAGCTGAAGTAGGAATATACAAAAGGTCGTTTATGGAAGAACCATCATTGTTGATGTCGCCCCCATAGATGTAATTGAACCTTCCGCTTCGCGCATACTCAAAGAAAGATGAAATCGTAGTCCCTGTTTTAAAGGACTTGGACAACACCCCAATGATTCTGTGGGTATCACCATATCTTGAATTGGATAATACGTCTCGGTTTGCATTACCTACAATTGCGTTACCTGCGAAAGCGTCTCCAGTGATTTCTGCATCAATGGAGTTTACTTCTTTGGCATCTAGGTAGCTATAAGCCAATTGAGTGTATAGCCCGTTATCGAAAGTCTTTTGCAACTTCAAGGTAGCATTCCAAATTCTTCCTTTATCAGAATTGGTAAATACGAAAGCACTATTGGGTCCAAATAGCTGTGCCTTATCATCGTTGGTGTACAGTTCACGATTGTCCACTCCAACCAAATTCGAGGAAGGGTTACCCAATCCCCAGTTTTGCACGTGAGCCGCGTTGATGTCCTTGGTATAAGAAACGTCAGCGGTTAAGATAATCCCATTGTCAAAACGTTTGTCTAAACCAATATTGGTTCTCCAAACCTGTGGCCATTGGAAATCAGGGTCAACTACTTGATAGAAGAAAAAGTCTGTTCCTTGAACTTGGTTCCCCAACCAAACAAACGGGAAACGTCCTGTAAACAAACCTGAACCTCCACGAAGCTGAAGGGTTTGGTTTCCTTTGACATCCCAATTGAATCCAAATCTTGGAGAGATCAACCAATCGCTTGTAGGCAATTGTTCTGAATCAATGGTAATACGTTCATTCGTGTCTGGGTCAAAATATAGAATATCTGGAGCGTAAGTACCTCCTTCAGCGAGTGTACCTCCTTTACGGTCAATATTTTGTGCAATTTTTTGTCTGGTATCGAAATACAAGGGACGGTCAAATCGAACACCGTAAGTAAGTTTCAAGCGGTCTGTAACGTCCCATTGGTCTTGCAGGTAGAAAGACAATTGCCCCACATTGGTCTCGGCCAAAGCCCAACCCCCAGGTGTGCCATCATCAAATTGATTGTTGTTGTTTGCTGTTGCAATAGCAGCATCAAAAGCACCTTGGTAGAAAGCGACCAAACCAGCCTCATTGGCCGGGTCACGATACTCAGCAATGGAATTGGTGGGGAAGAAAACCCCTTGAGCGCCATACGCACCAAGGTTAAAGGAGTTGTCAAATTGGAATCTTTCGTAAGAGAAACCAACAGTATAGGTGTGGTCTCCTTTAAAGATGTTCAAGTTATCTGTAATCTGGAATACCTTCTGGTCCAAACGGTTGTTGATGGAAAACGGTTCGTGTCCAGCAATGATGTAGTTCGAACTTCCGGTCTCATCCAAAATCACGATACTTGGCGCGGGTGTTGAAAATGGATTTCTAAAATCGTCAAAGTGGGTATACCCCATCTGGAGCTTGTTGGTAGCCGAAGAGGATAAAGTAGAGTTCAATTCAACTTGTACCGAACGAATGTTATTGTTGATTTCGTAACCCGCGTTTTCAAACTGCAAGGTTTGGGTACTAGGCCCTCTAAACGTTATCGCATCTCGGTTGGCAGGTTTTCCTTTGGAAGCATTCAAGAAGTTGTAAATCACAGCCAAACGGTTGTTGTCATTGATGTTCCAATCCAGTTTGATGATTCCTTTGGTACTTTCTTGGTCAAAATTGAAGCCTGTAATAGCACCTGGGTTGTAGAAAATATCATTTCCAGAAGCATCTTGTCCTATAACCACCTGACGGAGGATATTATCCACCAACTGCATATCTGACTGCAACACACGCGATTCACTAATTCCACCTGTACCGGTATTTGGGACAAAACCATCTGTACCGAGCTCAGTTAGGTCGTCCTTCTCAAAGTTTACGAAAAAGAAAAGTTTGTTTTTGACGATGGGTCCACCAATACTCAAACCGTATTGTGTTTGTTCCAATCCGGTTTTGGTCACATCATCGCCGTTGATTTTACCACCGGTCAAGTCATCATTTCTGAAGAAACCATATACGGTTCCGTAGAAATCGTTAGTACCACTTTTGGTTACGGCGTTTACCGAAGCGCCAGTAAATCCAGATTGAGTTACATCATATGGTGCAGTAGTTACTTGGATTTGGTCAATCGCATCCAAGGAAATCGGCTGCGCATTGGTTTGCCCTCCAGGAGTTGCCGCATCCAAACCAAAGGGGTTGTTGAAGATGGCACCATCCAGGGAAAAGTTGTTGTATTGGTCATTTCTACCCCCGAAAGAAAGTCCTGAGGCTCCGGAAGAAGCGGCAGGTTCCAATCGGATGAAATCGTTTGCAGACCTTGAAATGGTTGGGAGTCTTGTCAGCTCACGTCGCCCAACACTCGTTTCAGCGCCTGTACGGTCACTTCCAAAAGTTCCAGATTGGTCTGACACCACAACCACTTCGTCCAGTGCTTGGCTATCCGATGCAAGTTGGGTGCTGTAGTTAAACGTTTTACCCAATGTTAGAAAGATTTCATTTCGAACATCCGATTTGAATCCAACATAAGAAATGGTTACTTCGTAGGGTCCACCAATCCTTAGGTTTAATAGATTGAAACGACCTTCTTCGTTGGTAATGGCTCCGTAACGGGTTCCAGTAGGGGTATGAACGGCTACCACATTGGCACCGTAAAGGGGTTCACCCTGGTCATCCGCGACAGCACCACGGATATTTGAGGTAGTAACCTGGGCATAACCCGAGGTAATGAAGGCGAAAACCAACACCACCAAAGGCATAATTTTCTTCATAATGAGCTAGTTATAAGTTTTTCGAGTTCCTGCAAACATAGGACAAAAAAAAGAGCTATGCACGCATAGCTCTTAACAAGTTATTAACTATAATTTGATGTTATTTTGCCTCGGCAATCACTTCAAATGGAAAATCTACAATTACCTCTCTGTGTAAACGGATTTGGGCGTTGTATGGCCCAACTCTTTTAATGGTTCCACCCTTGATGGCGATAAACTTTCGATCTACGGCTTGACCCGCTTTTTCCAAAGCAGCAGCCAAATCAATATTACTTACGGAACCGAACAATTTGTCACCCGCACCTACCTTAGCTGGAATTCTAATTTCCAAACCTTTAATTGCGGTTGCCTTTTCGTTCGCTTCATCGATAACCTTCTTTTCTTTGTAGGCGCGTTGTCTTAGGTTCTCGGCCAAAACCTTTTTTGCAGAAGGTGTTGCCAATGCCGCTAGCCCTTGAGGAATCAAATAGTTTCTACCATAACCGTTCTTAACGGTTACGATATCATCCTTAAACCCTAAATCTTGTACGTCTTGCTTTAAAATAATTTCCATGCTTCTAGTACTTTATTATTTCAACATATCGCCTACGTAGGGCATTAAGGCCAAGTGACGGGCACGTTTTACTGCTTGCGCCACCTTTCTTTGATACTTCAAAGAAGTTCCTGTCAATCGTCTTGGTAAAAGCTTTCCTTGCTCGTTAACCAATTTCATCAAAAAGTCAGGGTCTTTGTAATCAATGTACTTGATACCTGATTTTTTAAAACGACAGTATTTCTTTTGTTTGTTCGTTTCAATGTTCAATGGGGTCAAATACCGGATTTCCCCATCTTTTTTTGCTTTTGCTTGTTGTTCTATTGATGCCATGAGCCTAAGCGTTTGTTTTTAATTTGGTTCTTCTTTTTTCCGCCCATGCGATGGCGTGCTTGTCCAACTTTACCGTAAGGAAACGCATCACACGCTCGTCGCGGATGAATTCCAACTCATAAGGAGCAATTACGCTACCTTCTACAGTAAATTCGAATAAGTGGTAAAACCCACTTTTTTTGTGTTGAATGGGATAAGCCAATTTTTTGAGTCCCCAATTTTCTTTGGCAATCATTTTGGCACCATTCTTAGTCAAGAAATCTTCAAATTTCTTTACTGTTTCCTCTATCTGGGTCTCAGACAGAACGGGATTTAGAATGAAAACAGTTTCGTAATGGTTCATATATACATATTTTAAAAGGAGCGCAAAAGTAATCATTTATCCTTCGCCATGCAAGAACCCAGAAATTTCCTCGTTTAAATTAATAAGTTATTAACAAAATGAACCAATCGGAACTACATATCGTATATAGCAAAGTACACAACAGAATGGACCATGTTTACATCTTTTGTTGCCGCTTAACCCCATTTTTGTGTAATTTGCCGATGATTTAAAACCCTACAAATCACCCCATTCTATGAAACTAAAAAGTATAATCGTTGACGACTCCTCCATGCAGCGCATGGCCGTGGCGAAGTTGGTCAACAATCATCCTCATTTAGCCCTGGTCGCAGAATACAGCAACGCAATCGAGGCTAAAAACGGTTTGAAAAACCACGAAATCGACCTAATCTTCCTCGACGTAGAAATGCCAATCATCAACGGCTTTGACCTTTTGGAAGCATTGGAAAACCCACCTCAAGTCATTTTAATTACCGGAAAGCCCGATTACGCACTGAAGGCTTTCGATTATGACGTAACCGACTACCTACACAAACCAATAACCATGGCACGTTTTGAGGCTTCTGTAAAAAGAGCTGTTACCAAATACGAGCAAATGAATCGGGTTGATGAGGACGAAGAGCATATTTTTGTAAAAAGCAACCTAAAGAAGCGAAAAGTAATCCTTAATGATATCAAATGGATTGAAGCTTTGGGTGATTATATCAAGTTGGTGACTGATGAAGCAAACATTGTGATTCTTTCTACAATGAAGTCTTTCGAAAAGCAGTTGCC
Source organism: Bacteroidota bacterium (assembly GCA_039820925.1). Lineage (GTDB taxonomy): Bacteria > Bacteroidota > Bacteroidia > Flavobacteriales > Flavobacteriaceae > Flagellimonas. The sequence continues at coordinate 31,004 of JBCBPD010000002.1, forward strand.
ACCAGAAAAGTTTTTGCGTATCCATAAGTCGTATATCGTAAATCTGGAGAAAATTGAAAAGTTCAACAGTAAGAATGTGGAAGTAGGGGGACGACAGATACCATTAAGTAGAAACAAGAAAACCGAGTTGGCTGAAGCTTTAGCCAACGTATAAGTTAGATATGGTCTACATCATAGACCAATCGAACGCGTTTAAATTGGGAAATAGCATTAAAGGATTGTTCAATTCTTTTAATGCTATTTTTTATTTGAGCCATAGACTGCTCCCTTCCTATTTTCACCAGCACCGTTTTTAAGTAATCTCTTCGAATTCTTCCGATGGCTGGTGATTCAGGACCTAAAACGGTAATATTCGGAATGTTTTTCAAAGCCTGGGCAAACCAACGCGATGCATCGTTGGAAAGATTAAAATCTTTTGTTTTTAAGGTAATCTTGATGATTTTAAGCTTGGGCGGATATTTGAACTGTTCTCTTTCGTAACGCTGTTGCTGAAACATCTGTTCGTATTCATGCGTGGTAACCTGCTGTAAAATTTGATGAAAAGGATTGTAGGTTTGAATCAACACCTTTCCTCTGGTTTGCGTGCGCCCTGCCCTACCTGCTACTTGGGTCAACATTTGAAAGGTACGTTCATGGGCACGATAATCAGGATAATGCAATAGCGTATCCGCATTCATAACGCCCACCAAGGAAACATTCCTGAAATCCAGCCCCTTGACAACCATTTGGGTACCTACCAGAATGTCAATTTCTTGCTGTTCAAAAGCGGTTATGATTTTTTCGTAGGCATGTTTACCGCGGGTGGTATCCAAATCCATACGGCCCACCTTTGCGTTTGGAAACAAGGTGGTACATTCTTTTTCAATTTGTTCCGTACCAAACCCTTTTTTATCCAAGGTTGCGCTCCCGCATGCCCTGCATTGGTTTTGCATGGCCATGTGATAGCCGCAATAATGGCAACGCAATTGATTCTTGTATTGGTGATAGGTCAAACTCACATCGCAATTTGGGCATTGCGGCACATGACCACAAGTGGTACATTCCACAATAGGAGAAAATCCTCTTCGATTTTGAAAAAGGATAATCTGTTCACCTTCTTCCAAAGCCCCGTTCATCGCCTCAATCAATCGCTCTGAAAAATGTCCATCCATTTTCTTTCGCTTGGTAGCCTCTTTTAGGTCAACCAATGAAATGTCTGGCATTAGGACATTGCCATATCGTTGGGATATTTCAGCATATCCATATTTTTTTTTATACACGTTATCCATAGTCTCTAGACTAGGGGTCGCTGAACCCAAAAGACAAGACGCGCCCTGCAACGAAGCCAAAACAATTGCTGCGTCCCGGGCATGATATCGTGGAGCGGGGTCGAATTGCTTAAAAGAACTTTCATGTTCTTCGTCAATCACAATAAAACCCAGATTTTTAAAAGGAAGAAAAAGCGAAGACCTAGCCCCAATAATAATTTGTGCTTTGTCAGTATGCTTTCTTACATTCTCCCAAACCTCAACCCGTTCGTGCACACTGTAGCGCGAATGGTATACCATGACCTTATCACCGAAATGATTTCGTAACCTTCCCACCAACTGGGCTGTAAGTGCAATCTCGGGCACTAAGTATAAGGCCTGTTGTCCATTGGTTATGACTTCTTCCAACAGCTTGATATACACCTCTGTTTTTCCTGAGGAAGTGACCCCATGAAGTAAGGCAACCTTATTTTGGGAAAAGCTTTCTTGAATGGCATCCAAGGCGGTTTGTTGGTGTTCATTTAAATAAATCGCTGCATTATTGACTTTTTCATCAAATCCAATGCGGTCCATCTGCAACTGGTAAACTTCCAAAACAGCTTTGTTCACCAAAGCGTTCACCACCCCTCTCGACACTTCGCTGGTTTTGAGCAGCTGTTGCAAGGGTATCGGTTTTGGACTTTCGGATTGCAATTGAAACAGCGATAAAATAGCCTTACTTTGCTGTGGCGCGCGGGTAAGTTCATCCAGCAAAGTTTCCAAAGCGTCATCCTCTTGATAGGCTTCAGAAAGTTTGACAAAACTGACCCATTTCGGTTTGTATTGCTCGTATAGGGCCTCCTTTTGAGCAACCAACCCTTTTTTTACCATTCGGTTGACCAAGGGAAGTACATTTTTTTTGTCAACGATATCCGCTATCTCCCCAACCTTTAGCATGGATTGGTGTTGCAAGGCCTCGTAGACCAAAAACTCATCATCCTTTAGCTCCGTATCGTTGATTTCCACATCCGGTTTCGCTAAAATCAAGGTCTCGCTTTCGAGTAACAATGCCGAAGGCAGTGCCATTCGGACCACCTCTCCCAGGGTGCACATATAGTATTGCGCAATCCAAATCCAATGCTTCAGTTGTATTTGGGTGACTAGCGGTGCATCATCTAAAATCTGGTAGATGGGTTTGGCCTCGTACACTTCTGGAGCAACCTCATGGGTTTTCAGTACAATGGCCGTATAGATTTTGGACTTTCCAAAAGGGACGGCAATTCGTGTTCCGATTTGGATACGCGCTACTTCCTCAGCAGTAAGGCTGTAGGTGAACGTCCTTTCTAAGGGAATGGGTAATACAACATCTACGAAATATGGCATCCACTTACTTTAGTTCACTCGGTGCCAAGTTTGCGTCCGAAACAAAAACGCCACGTAACCTCGAACTTTTAAACGGTTGGCATTGTCTTCATCCAACCATAGTTTTCCGCGATAGGTAGTGCCATTTTCAGGGTCAAGAAGATAGGTCCCTTTGTATTCATTCGTTCCGTTAGGCTTAAAATCTTTGATGATATGCATGCCCTTGACGGGTTTGTCCTTCAAATCGCCTTTGCATTTGATACACACCGCATCTTCCCTACCCTCCTCTAAAATCTGAAGGATTTTTGCATTTAAGGTATTGTCTTTTTCATACACTTCCACAATGGCTTTGGCCTCTCCGGTAGTATCGTCAATTGTCTTCCATTTACCGAACACGGTTTGGGCAGATAGCTGAAATCCACACAAAACCAATCCTACAACCCATATCAGTTTACTTCGCATTTCTTTTTTCATGTCTTTTTTTAAGTGAATTCAAAGTGGCGTTCAATTCGAATCCCAACAAAAGAATATTGGAATTCAACCAAATGAAGACCATTAATATCAAAAGGCCTCCCAACGCTCCGTAAAGTTCATTATAACGGGCAAATTTTTCAACATAAACCCCAAAAAGATATGAAGTCACCAAAAAAAGTAAAGTCGTCATCAAAGCCCCGGAGGAGAAAAACCTGGCTTGTTTCCCTTCCGCAGTACCGAAGTAGTATAAAATGGAGGTGGTTAAATACGATAAACTGGTGAAGAAAATCAATTTGGTGGCTTGAATTCCTAAGGTGTCACCCTTTTCTTGGTCATACCCCAGTGTTTTGCCTAGGTATTCGCTCGTATATTCCACAATATAGAATTCAAAATACACGTACAATACCGCGGCAATTATCAATAGAATGGAAAGAATCACACCCACCATGAGCGCATATGCATATTGACGGAAGAAATTTCGTGTCAAATCCACATGGTAGGAGTTTTCAAATCCTCCAAAAATGGCATTCACGCCATTGGCTACCAAGAAGATGGAAAGCACGAAGGCTGAGGACAATAACCCCCCTCTTCGTTGGTCCTTGATTTGTTGGTAAATATCTCCAAAGTAATCGCTTGTTGCGGAAGGTAGAAAAGACTCCAAGAACAACAAAAACTGCGCATCAAAATTCTCATTACCCACACTGGCGTAGGGAATGATGAATGGCAATAAGGTAATCAGAAAGATGAGCAAGGGGAATAAAGCCATAAACAGGCTAAATGCAATGGAACTAGCCCTACTGGAAAGGGTTCCCTTGACGATGCCCACCAAATACATTTCAATTAAATCGTACAGCGAAAGACCCTCAAACGCCTTTAGTTTAAAACGTTTCAATAACTTGACCACGGTTTTGACCACCGGTATCTTCTCCAGCTTTTCTTCTAGGGTCAAGGCCATGGGCTATACTGCTTTTAAACTGAGGTCCATATTGTGAACTGAATGCGTTAAGGCGCCCGATGAAATGTAATCCACACCACATTCCGCGTACTTTCTAAGGGTTTCTTCATTGATTCCTCCCGAAGATTCCGTTAGGCATTGCTCGCCAATGAGCGCTACAGCTTTTCGGGTGTCTTCATAATTGAAATTGTCCAATAGGATGCGATAGACATTTTCACCTTGCAAAATTTGTGCTACCTCGTCCAAGTTACGCGCTTCTACGATGATTTTTAGATTTCTATGGTTTTCCGTTAGATAGGTATTCGTTTTGGCGATGGCGTTACGAATTCCCCCAGCAAAATCAATATGATTGTCCTTTAGCATAATCATATCGTACAACGCAAACCGATGATTCTCTCCTCCTCCAATGGTTACCGCCCACTTTTCCAGCGCCCGAATCCCTGGGGTGGTTTTACGGGTATCTAGAATTTGGGTTCCCGTACCTTCCAAAAGCGACACATAATGATGGGTTTTGGTCGCAATCGCACTCATACGCTGCATAGCATTGAGCACCAAACGCTCTGCTTTGAGAATACTTTGTGAGCTCCCACTTACGTAAAACGCAACGTCTCCATATTTGACCGCACTACCATCTTCTATTTCAACGGTCATGGACAAGTCTCCATCTACATAATTAAACACTTGTTGTGCAAAAGCCACCCCTGCTAGAATGCCTTCATCCTTGACCAAAAGCTTTGCTTTTCCTTCAGCAGATGCTGGAATACAAGCCAACGAACTATGGTCCCCGTCTCCAACATCTTCTCGAATAGCATTTTGGATAATAAGGTCAATTTCCTGTTGGAACTCTTCCTTTGAAATCATAAGAGGCGTTTTTACGAATGTACTAAAAACCCAAAATTTGTGGGCTCAAATCAGCCATGGTCCCTAAAGAATTTATTTAATTTGAATATGAACATTCAAGTCATCGCCATTGGTAAAACCGATAGCAAAGCTTTGGCTCAGCTCATTTCGGAATATGCCAACCGTTTAGGTCATTATGTAAACTTTGAAATGTTATGGCTGCCTGACATTAAGAACACGAAGGCCCTTTCTGAAAAAAACCAGAAACTACAGGAAGCGCAGCTGATTCTGAAAAAGGTAAAACCTTCGGACCATGTTATTTTATTCGATGAAAAAGGGAAAACCTTCTCTTCAGTGGAATTTTCAGAGCATTTACAAAAACGAATGAATTCGGGCTTGAAGCAATTGACGTTTGTCATCGGGGGTCCATACGGATTTGATGAAGTGTTGTACCAGCGTGCCCAGGAAAAAATAAGCCTTTCCAAAATGACTTTTTCACATCAGATGGTGCGACTTTTGGTGGTAGAACAAATCTACAGGGCCTTTACAATTCTACGGAATGAACCGTACCATCATCGTTGACCGCTTTTGACTTTTTCTTAGGCTTCGTATTTATTTGATAACGGTCAAGAAGATTTTCTACCGTTCTAATCACAAAATGATGGGGTCTTGCTACTTCGGTGGTCTTTTCTAGCGAACGAACCATGTTGTCTGAAACCGTTTTTAGTTGGTCCAGCTCTTCCGTGATAAAACCAAAGATTTCACGTTGTCTTTCAGGATTTTTCTCCGCCTTTAAAACATATTGTAAATCTCCAATGTTTTTCATGTGCGAATTGAACACATGGGATTGATGCCAAGCTATTTCGGATAACTTCTTTTTTTGATTTACAATGCGATTCAAGATGGGATTCACGATGAACAAAATCTCGAACACGATGATAAAAATGGAGAAAATCGCCAGCTCAAGTTCAATGACCATCATGGCTTTGATATCCTTTTCGGATTTTCGCTGCAAAAGGGTTACGATATTGTCCATGATAACCAGAAACCTATCTACCCGAAAGCGGACATCGTTAAAAGAAATGTTTTCAAAATTTTTGAAATCCTTTAATTCAGCATAGAGCCAATTTAAATGCGGTTCCAACTTGTCAAACCGACTTAAGATGTACTCATCGTTCAAGGGTGCTATTTTCAGAGCGGCATTGCCATCCTGCAAGAACTCATTCATCTGAACCAACTTGGTCAGCGTTAGTTTCATGTCGGCATAATCGCAATTGTGATAACGACACGAATAAAGTTCATTCAGAAGTCGCTGACTCAACATCCGCTGTCGACCAGCCAAATTCACCACCAAAGCGGAAGAGCTCTGCTTATTTAATGAATATTGGGTTATGGTCTGGATGGTGATGGTCAACAAGACAATGGAGACTACTAAAAGATAATAGGCTCGAAATCCTTTTTTAAAAACCTTCAGTTTTTTGAATGGCATTTCCTTTAATAAGAATTTGCCTACAAATTAGATTTTAAAAATCCCTTTTCCCGAAAAATGTTGTGAATCCTAAAATAGCCATGGTGAACGCTGTTAACGCACACCCAAAAGCCCTTAATAAAGTACCCTGAACTTGATGGTATGGTCAATTTCGCGCAAGGCGGTCATCACCTCTTTATTGTACTCTTTGTCCAAATCTGTGATAACATACCCAACTTCATTATCGGTGGATAGATATTGACCCGTTATGTTCATTTCATACTTGGCCAAAACCTCATTCACCTTAGCCATAATACCCGGTACGTTTTTGTGTATGTGCAAGAAGCGGTGGGCGTTATTCTGCTTGGGCAAACGAATGTTTGGGAAATTTACTGCATCTACCGTATTTCCAGAATTAATGTAATCCATGATTTTATTCGGCACAAAATCGGCGATGTCGCGTTGTGCTTCTTCGGTACTTCCTCCTACGTGTGGGGTCAAGATAACGTTGGTCAAGCCTTGCAGTGGGGTCGCAAAGTCTCCATTGGACCTTGGCTCACTAGGATAAACATCTACTGCTGCTCCAGACAGTTTCCCATTCTTTAATGCTTCGGCTAACGCTTCTATGTCCACCACAAAACCACGTGACAAGTTGATAAGGTAAGCTCCGTCCCGCATCTGTTCGATTTCTTCCGCAGAGATGAAATTTTGATTGGCTTTATTATCATCCACGTGCAGCGTAACTACATCGGAAAGGCCCAACAATTCTTCCAGAGAACTACACTTAATGGCATTCCCCAAAGCCAATTGGTCTGATACGTCGTAGTAATAGACACGCATGCCGATGGCTTCTGCGAGCACGGATAGCTGTTTACCAATGTTTCCATACCCAACAATGCCAAGGTTCTTCCCACGAACCTCTTTGGAGTTGATGGCGGTTTTATTCCATTCACCCTTGTGAATTTCGGTACTGCGCGTAAACACATTACGCATCAACATGATGATTTGACCAATGGCCAACTCTACTACCGAGCGGGTGTTGCTATAGGGTGCGTTGAAGACCACTACACCTTTCTTTTTACAGTAATCCAAGTCAATTTGGGTAGTACCAATACAGAAAGCACCAACGACCAAAAGCTTATTGGCTGCATCCAAAACCTTTTGGGTCACCTGGGTTTTTGAGCGAATCCCTAAAACATGAACTCCCTTGATACGTTCGATAAGTTCTTCCTCGGTTAAACTGTGCTTGATTAACTCAACTGAAAAACCCTCTTCAGAGAGGTTTTCGAAAGCATCGGGATGCACGTTTTCGAGCAATAATATTTTTATACGATTCTTGGGGTACGATAAACTACGTGGCAAATCATTCACAAATAAAAATTCATCTAAGTTAGGCGTGACATGGTCAGCGTTTTCGGCAGCCTTTTCACGATGTACGTTTTCAGTATACGCAAAGAATTTATCCGCAATTCCGGCTTCTCGCATCACATAATCGCTATACCCATCTCCAATCACCTGTACCTCACCATCCAGGTCTAGGCGTTTCAAACATTCAATCTTACCATTATGGGAAGCCAAAACGTTTTCTTCATCAAAACCAATGATATTTCCGGAGGTGTCAAATCGAAAGGTGTTTGCATATACCCGGTCGGATGGAATGCCATATGCCTCTACAATGGGGTCAATAAACTCCTTGAATCCGCAAGAAATGACATAAATATCATCGGTATACTTCTGGAAAAACTCTTTGTTGGCCGCGATGGATTTGGAAACCTTCTGTCGCAATTCATCTACCAAGGGCTCCAAGTCGTTTTGATGTGCTCCCAGCATGCCAATTCGGCGTTCAAGCGATTCCGTAAACGAAATATCCCCATCTATACCCAAATTGGTAATATCTTGGATTTCCTTAATGATTTCGTTTTTGTTGGATTTGTCCTTTAAGGTAATCTCAGCAAGCACATCCAACGCTTCCACACGCGTAAGGGTGCTATCAAAATCGAAAACATATTTCCTAGCGGTTTCCACCATGCCTTCTTTTTAATTAAGCCATAAAAGTAAAATTAAATCGTATTGCTGATACTGCTCCCTTACAAAAGGAAACAACAAATAACAATATCATAAAAAAATGTAAGAATCTTTGAGGAAAGTGAAAGCTCCTATGAAAAACTTAAAACCAACGCCGAGTGTTTTTACAATACAGACGATAGGGTTTGCCAAATTGCTTTTCCAACGCAGCTTCTTCAAATCGAATTTGAAAATGGTTCATGTAGTACACAAAACCAGCCGCTAAAAGGGTATTGAAGGCATTCCCCAAACGCAAGCCCCAAGCCAATAATAACATCAACATAGCCAAATACATGGGGTTTCGGGTATATTGAAAAATTCCTCCCATCACCAAAGCACTGGTTTTGGTCAAATCAATCGGATTAGAGGTAGTTTTAGCTTTCCTAAATTGAAAAATGGCCAAAAACATAATTAGCACAGCAGCTCCCAATAAAAACCACATCAATCCATCTTGACCAAAGAAGCTGAATTGACCGACGGGTAAAAATTTGGCCAAAAGGTACATTCCCAATCCAAATCCTAACATTACTAAAGGAGGTAATAGTTTTATTCGCATGTGCTAGTTCAATTCCACTTTTGTGAAAGTACTACTTTTGACCACCATTAAACCCATCCGTTATGGAAATCGTTTTTGCTACCCATAATTTGAACAAACTAGAAGAAATCAAAGCAGCCCTACCTTCTGGATTTGTCTTGCGTTCGCTAACGGATATTGGCTGTACCGAAGATATTCCTGAAACCGGAGACACTTTAGCTGAAAACGCAGCCATCAAAGCCAACTATGTAACCCAAACCTATGGTTTGAATTGTTTTTCTGATGACACGGGTTTACTCATCAATGCGCTACATGGCGCACCTGGTGTTTACTCCGCCAGGTATGCGGGACCGCAAAAGAGTGCGGAAGACAATATGGCTAAAGTTCTAATGGCATTGGAAGATGCATCCGACCGAAGTGCCTATTTCCAAACGGTCATTCACCTGAATTGGCAGGGAGAAGCTCATTCCTTCGTGGGGGAAGTACATGGTAAAATCATTCATGAAAAACGAGGTGATGGTGGCTTTGGGTACGACCCCATTTTTGTTCCTGAGGGCTACGAAAAAACCTTTGCCGAGCTTCCATTGTCCCTCAAAAATCAAATTAGCCATCGGGGCAGGGCGTTTCAAAAGTTGATGGCTTTTTTAAAAAGTTCCTGATTTGTAGTCCCTTCCATTTAAATTAGACTACTTTTGCCGCTGAAAACGCCGCCGGTATGGCATCGTGTTGCAAGGGCCTAAGGGGTAAATCGCTCAATCAACACTACATATTTGCGATTTTAAACACACCTTATGACACCATTTGAAGAATTGGGGTTGTCCCAACCGCTTCTGAATGCTATTTCCGATTTGGGATTCGAAAAACCCTCCGAAGTACAAGAAAAAGCCATTCCAGTTTTATTGGAAAATGAAACGGACCTCGTTGCCTTGGCGCAAACGGGAACAGGGAAAACCGCTGCTTTCGGTTTTCCCATGATTCAAAAAATTCAGCACGACAGCCGAACAACCCAAGGGCTCATTCTCTCTCCTACACGTGAGCTTTGTCTCCAGATTACCAATGAGTTGCAACTCTACTCCAAATACGTGAAAGGTTTACGAACAGTTGCCATTTATGGAGGAGCTAGCATTACCGAACAAGCGCGCCAAATCAAAAAAGGAGCGCAAATTGTCGTCGCTACGCCAGGGCGAATGAAAGACATGATTGGTCGGGGTATGGTGGACATTTCCAAAATTGACTATTGCGTACTGGATGAGGCCGATGAAATGCTCAATATGGGCTTCTATGAGGATATCAAGGATATTTTATCCAATACTCCTGAAGAGAAATTTACCTGGTTGTTCTCAGCAACCATGCCCAAAGAGGTAGCTCAGATTGCCAAAAAGTTCATGCACAAGCCCCAAGAGATTACGGTGGGGACCAAGAATGCCGGAGCTAGTACGGTACAACATGAATATTATACGGTAGGGGGTCGTGACCGTTACGCTGCACTAAAGCGCTTGGCAGATGCAAACCCTGGAATCTTTTCCGTGATTTTCTGTCGCACCAAAAGAGATACGCAAAAAGTTGCAGAAAAATTAATTGAAGATGGCTACAACGCGGGCGCTCTGCATGGTGATTTAAGTCAAAACCAACGGGATTTGGTGATGAACGCCTTTCGGAAAAAGCAGGTTCAAATGTTGGTGGCTACGGATGTTGCCGCCAGAGGTATTGATGTTGACGACATTACCCACGTTATCAATTACCAACTTCCGGATGAAATTGAAACCTATACCCACCGAAGTGGTCGTACAGGACGTGCAGGGAAATCCGGAATTTCAATGGTTATCGTGACCCGTTCCGAAATGCGGAAAATCCACGCCATTGAAAAGAAAATCAAACAAGATTTCATTTCTAAAAAGATTCCAACGGGAATTGAAATCTGTGAGATTCAGTTGTATCATTTGGCCAATAAAATCAAGGAAACGGAAGTCAACACTGAAATTGATGGGTATTTGCCTGCCATTCACGATGTTTTGGAGGGGCTAGACCGCGAAGAACTCATCAAAAAAATTGTTTCGGTAGAGTTTACCCGTTTCTTTAACTACTACAGCAAAACCAAGGACCTCAATACTTCAGAATCCTCTAAAGAACGTTCCGAAAGAAGAGATTCTGGTGGAGGTTCCGTGCGCTACTTCATCAATATTGGTGAAAGAGACGGTTACGACTGGATGAGTCTAAAAGATTTCTTGAGGGACACGTTGAATCTCGAAAAAGAAGATGTTTTCAACGTGGACACTAAAGGAAGTTTCTCTTTCTTCAACACAGATGCTTCTCTAACGGAATTCATTTTGCAAACCTTCACGGACTTTAAAGTAAAAGGACGCTTTATCAATGTGGAAGTTTCGACTAAACCTGGTAGCGGTTCAGGGAAGAAACGCAACCGAGGGGACAGAAGGTCTAAATTCAAAAAGGGCGGAGACCGTCCCTATTCGAAAAAAGGTAAAAAAGGCGGTCGAGGCCGTTCTAAAGGGGGGAAACATCCAGGATTCTTTTCGTTAATTCTTTATTAAACCGAAATGCCTAAACCTTAATTTTAAGTTGTTTCGTATTTTTAAGGCATCCTGAGTTCATGAAACCATTTATCGTCTGCACCTTTTTGTTGTTTTCTTTCGCGAGTCTGGCGCAGACGGATGAAACCGATGTTGTTCCCCGTGACATTACCGCAACCGTAGTAAATGCCCAAACAGGCTTTGCGATGGAAAGTGTCCACGTCATCAATTTGAATCAAGTAGTGGGTACCATTACCAATCAAGAAGGTAAGTTTTCCATTCCTGCTGTGGTGAACGACACCCTTTATCTGTCTTTTTTAGGATTCAAATCCCAGAAGGTTCGCGTCACCAATGACATGTTCAAGTTCGAGGGCACTGAAATTGCCTTGACAGAGTTAGCCTATGCATTGGAAGAAGTCATCGTGCGACCCTACCAGCTTACGGGATACTTAGAGATTGATGTCAAAAACCTGCCTATCAACAATGCCTATCAGTACAGTATTTCAGGTTTAGGAAGGAGTTATGAAGCCGGAAATAAAAATCCCAGTGCGGTAACCAAGGTGCTGGGAGCCATTCTCAACCCTGCGGATTTATTGCGAAACCTTTTCGGGAAAAAACCGAAACAGATGCGCAAACTGCGGCAAATGAAAGAAGACGAAGACATTCGAAATCTTTTGGCTTCCAAATTCGACCGCGAGACGCTAAAAGAGCTTTTGCAACTGGAAAAGGTTGATATTGAAGACATTTTGAACAATTGCAACTATTCCAGGTCCTTTATTCGTACGGCCAACGACCTTCAAATTTTGGACGCCATCTCTAGTTGTTATGAAGAATACAAGGTCCTAAATCGGAAATAAAATCCTACCAGAAGCTTCTTCCACTTCTTAAATAAATTTTAAATTTCCGTATTCATTTTATAGTTTTAGGCAAAATACCTCCTTAATGAAAAAACTGCTTATCGTTATGTCTCTTTTTTCCTTTATCCTGGGTTGCAAAAAGACAAAAAAAGCTGAAAAAAAGGAAGAAGTTGTAACGATAGAACCCGAGCAGGAAAAGCAGGTTCCTTTCGTTTGGGAAGGGGCCAACATCTACTTTCTTTTAACCGATAGATTCCACAACGGAAACCCCGAAAATGATGTCAATTTCGAACGCACTGAGGAAACAGCCGTCCTACGTGGTTTTGAAGGAGGGGATTTACAAGGAGTTATTCAAAAACTGGAAGAAGGTTACTTCAGCGATTTAGGCATCAACGCCATCTGGTTCACCCCTATAGTGGAACAAATTCATGGCGCTACTAATGAAGGTACCGGAAACACCTATGGCTATCATGGGTATTGGACCAAGGATTGGACGGCCATTGACCCGAATTTTGGTACCCGAAAAGATTTGGAGAAACTGGTAAAAACTGCGCATTCCAAAGGAATACGAGTACTGCTGGATGTGGTTTTGAACCATACTGGACCCGTAACGGATAAAGACCCCGTATGGCCAGAAGAATGGGTAAGAACAGGGCCAGCCTGTACTTTTGACACCTACGAAAACACTACGGCTTGTACTTTGGTACAAAATCTACCTGATATTTTAACCGAATCAGATGAAGCGGTAGAGTTGCCTGACGCGCTGTTAGCCAAGTGGAAAAGAGAAGGTCGTTTGAGCCAGGAATTGGATGAATTACAGTTGTTTTTCGAACGTACAGGTTATCCCAGAGCACCACGCTTTTACATCATCAAATGGTTGACCGATTACATTAATGATTTTGGTGTTGATGGTTTCCGAGTAGACACGGTTAAGCACGTAAACGAAAATGCCTGGTCCGATTTATATAAAGAGGCCAACTACGCTTTCGAAACTTGGAAGAAAAAACATCCCGACCGCATTTTGGATGAAAATGATTTCTATATGGTGGGTGAAGTATACAATTATGGAATCACCGGCGGACGTGAGTTTGATTTTGGAGATAAAAAGGTCGATTTCTTTGACTATGGCTTCAAGAGCCTCATCAATTTCGATTTGAAGTATGATGCGGAACAACCTTACGAAAAAGTATTCACCAAGTACAGTAAGCTACTGAATACCAAACTAAAAGGAAAAAGTGTTTTAAACTACCTCACCTCGCACGACGACGGACAACCTTTTGACAAAGACCGGACCAAGCCATATTTGGCAGCTAACATGTTGTTGTTGACTCCAGGCGCTTCCCAAGTGTATTATGGTGACGAGACGGCGCGAAGTTTGGTAATTGAAGGTACGGAGGGTGATGCTACACTTCGTTCGTTCATGAATTGGGAAGAATTGGATTCATTACCACATGTAAAAGACATTCACAAACACTACCAAAAACTAGGTTCCTTTAGAAGAAACCACCCCTCAGTTGGTGCTGGAAAACACAAACGGTTGGCCAAAGAACCTTACGTCTTCTCAAGAAGCTATACCCAAGGAGATTATAAGGACAAGGTGGTCATCGGACTTGATTTGCCCAAAGGCAAAAAATCCCTTCGTGTGAAAGGATTTTTTGGAGATGGCACTACTCTTTATGATACCTACTCCGAAACCGAAGTGGTTGTAGAAAAAGGACAGGTCACACTCGATAATGATTTTGAAATAGCCCTTTTGGAACTAAAGGAGTAAAGCTTAGCTTTCCAGAATCGTTTTCAGACTCCCGAGACCGTCTTCGAAATCTCCTCCGACAGCTTTATCCATGTTCATGAACAACATGAAAATGCTCATGGGGAATTTGTTTTTCCCTGAGAATCCCCAGGTCACTTTGGTAGTGTTGGGGCCTTCTTCCTCAGTTGTCATGAAAGCATCTGAAGTAGATTTAAAAGGTTTCAAAAAACGAAGTTCAGATTCCACGCGCTCGCCAGGTACAATCTTGGTGATTTCTTGTTCGCCCTCGCCTACTTCTTTGTTGCCATTCCAATAGCTCACAGAACCTACTTCACCATCGGTTCCCGTGAATTTCTTTTCCATGTTGGGGTCTTTTTTGGCCCAAGGAGACCAATTGTCCATTTTTTCAAGCGACTTGATGTATTCAAAAACGGTATCCTTCGGTTGCGCAATGGAAATACTGCGCGAAACGCTATAAGATTTCGGAGCAATAATCCCCAAAAAAACAATAAGGAGAATCAAACCTCCCAAAATGTAGAGAACTGTAGTCATTTGTTTTAGAATTGGTTACATGCTAAAATAGCAAAATTCAACGCTCAGACAAATACCGCTGAATTATGCCCTCCACGTCCTTAATGGACTTTTTGGTCCAGTCAAAGCGCTTTTCCAAACATTCTTTGTCTGTCAAGTGCCAAGGTAGTTCGGAAGCACGCAGTTGTTTTGACAAGGTTTCCAGAATAATCGCTGCGGACACTGAAATGTTCAAACTTTCAGAAAAACCAACCATAGGAATCTTGAGAAAACCATCCGCTCTGCTCTTGACGACCTCACTCAATCCTTCACGCTCCGTACCGAAAAACAAAGCTGTTTTCTCGTCAATTTGATAATCCCCTAAAAGGCTACAATCTCCATAAGGCGCTGTTGCAATTATCTTGTACCCGTTTTGAGACAAAGTGTCGATACAGTGTTCCATATGGGAGTACCGTTGGATATCTACCCACTGTTCTGCTCCCATGGCGATATTTTTATCCAAACGACTCCCGAAACGGTCTTCCACAACATGGGCTTCTTGAATTCCAAAAGCATCACAACTTCGAAGTACTGCACTAGTATTGTGCAACTGGAATACATCTTCCATCACCACCGTCAAAAACTTCGTTCTTTGTGACAAAACATCCTGAAATCTAGCTTTGCGCTCTTCGGTAAGAAACCCTTCCAAATAGTCCAGTAAATCCATATCAATCATCCGGCAAAAGATAGAAAAAATGATACTTTTGATTGTATTAGCGCCCTAACGGATGAAAAAGCAAAAGAAAATAGTGGTCATGACCGGTGCGGGAATGAGCGCAGAAAGCGGTCTAAAAACCTTTCGAGACGCCAATGGACTTTGGGAAGGACATGATGTGATGGAAGTTGCCTCTCCCGAGGGTTTTCAGAGAAATCCGGAACTCGTACTTGAATTCTATAATCAACGTAGGCGTCAGCTTTTACAGGTACATCCGAATGCCGGGCACAAAGCTCTGGTTCGATTGGAGGAGAAATTTGACGTTCAAATCGTCACCCAAAATGTGGATAACCTTCACGAAAAAGCAGGAAGCACTCAAGTATTGCATTTGCATGGCGAATTGTTGAAAGTGCGAAGTATTCAAAATGAAGACTTGGTTTTGCATTGGGAAAAGGATTTAGTCCTAGGAAATTTGGATGAAAACGGACATCAATTGCGCCCTCATATCGTTTGGTTTGGTGAAATGGTTCCGTTATTGGAAGATGCTGCTCGGCAAACCCAGCAAGCCGATATCGTTATCATTATTGGTACTTCCATGCAAGTGTATCCAGCAGCAAGCTTGATTCACTATGCCCCACCACAAGCTCCAATTTATTTCGTAGACCCGGCACCCGCTGTCAACCCCAGTGATTTTGCCCACCTGACTGTTTTGCAGCAAACCGCTGCCGAAGGGTTGCCTAGTTTGGTGCAAGAACTTCTAGAAAAAGAAGGTTAAACCATTGTATGCGAGAGGAAGAACTTCATGTAAAATTGAGCCAAAAGCGCTTGTCGAAACCCGAAGTAAATGGTTTAACCCATCAATTGCTTAATCATCCAGAGCTCGTTTTACCGCTCATTCAACATGTTTTTGAAGAAGAAAAAGAAGGCGCGTTCATGGCAAGTTGGGTACTGGACCATCTGCTACGGAGAAACCTTTCCCTGTTGCTTCCTCATATTGAGTTTTTTATTTCAGGGCTTCCCGGAATGCAATCTGATTCTTCAATTCGTCCTATGGCCCATAGTTGTGAGATGCTATTGATTAAAGTTTACAAGAAAAAAGACCCGGTTTACACCAAAGCCATCAACACAACACATAAAGAAATCTTGTTATCCACCAATTTTGATTGGCTCATTGGTCCATATCGTGCTGCAACTAAAGTTTTTGCCATGACCAACGTCTATTATCTGGGAAAAGAATTCGCCTGGGTGCACCCGGAATTGACTTCAGTTTTGCAAGAAACCTTATCGGAAGGCAGTAGGGCGTATCAAAACCGAGGTAGCAAAATACTAAAACGGTTGATTCAAGAAGCACAGTGACATTTCAAGTTTAAGTATCTTTGCGCTTTTAAACTACACTCATGCTGACGCCTTTGAATGCCATATCCCCCATAGATGGGAGGTATCGAAATAAAATCGAAGATTTATCCCAATTTTTTTCGGAAGAAGCCTTAATACGGTACCGAGTAAAAGTAGAAATCGAGTACTTTTTGGCGTTATGCGAAATTCCTTTGCCCCAGCTTGAAACTTTCCCGGCAAATCAAAACGAAGCGTTGCAAACCATCTATAAAGATTTTACCGCTGAAGACGCTGCGGAAATCAAGGAAATCGAAAAAACCACCAACCATGATGTCAAAGCGGTAGAGTATTTCATCAAAAAGCGTTTTGATACTTTGGGCGTGCAGGAATACAAAGAATTCATCCACTTTGGCTTGACCTCTCAGGACATTAACAATACGGCCATTCCCCTTTCGCTGAAAGAAGCAATGAATGAAATTTATGTGCCCTTGTATTTTAAAACCGTTGGGGTCCTTCAAGAAAGAGCGGCGGAGTGGGCCACAGTTCCCATGCTGGCAAGAACGCATGGACAACCAGCCTCCCCTACTCGATTGGGTAAAGAAATTGATGTTTTTGTGGCACGCTTAAAAGAACAGTTCAATTTATTGAATGACATCCCAAGTGCTGCTAAATTTGGTGGTGCCACGGGAAATTTCAATGCGCATACTATTGCGTATCCCGATATTGACTGGAGGGCGTTTGGAAAGGAATTTGTCCAAGAGCGTTTGGGCCTACACCATTCCTTCCCTACCACGCAAATCGAGCACTACGACCATATGGCTGCCTTGTTCGATAATTTGGCTCGTATCAATACCATTTTAATTGATTTGGACCGTGATATATGGACCTATATTTCCATGGATTACTTCAAACAAAAAATCAAAGCAGGTGAAATCGGTTCCTCTGCGATGCCGCACAAGGTAAATCCCATTGATTTCGAAAACTCTGAAGGAAACCTGGGGATAGCCAATGCCATCTTCCATCATTTGGCTTCCAAATTGCCTATTTCAAGACTACAACGGGATTTAACCGATAGCACAGTCTTACGAAATATTGGTGTTCCCTTTTCTCATACAGTTATCGCGATGCATGCTACCTTAAAGGGATTGTCCAAGTTGGTGTTGAATCAAGACAAAATCGACCGGGATTTGTCCGAAAACTGGCCCGTGGTAGCGGAAGCGATTCAAACCATTTTAAGACGGGAAGGGTATCCCAATCCCTATGAAGCTTTAAAAGGGTTGACTCGAACCAACGAGAAAATCACGCAACATACCATTGCAGCCTTCATCGACACCCTTGAGGTCTCCGATGATTTAAAAGCTGAGCTCAAAAAAATAACCCCGGCAAATTATACCGGGGTCTAAAGTTAGTTGAGAAGGTTTATTTACTTCGAAACCTTTTGAACTTCCACTTCGTGTGGGTAAGGTATTTCGATTCCAGCTTCGTCTAAAGCTAGTTTACAACCTTCATAGGTGGCAAAATAAACATCCCAATAATCTTCGGGCTTGCTGAAAGGTCGCACCGCAAAATTCACCGAGCTATCCGCCAATTCCAAAACATTTACGGATGGTGCTGGGTCTTGCAAAACTTTTGGATTATCCGTCAAAACTTTAAGCAGTACTTCCTTAACCGTCTTGATGTCTTCTTCATAAGCCACTCCGATAACCGTATCTACACGAATTTTTCCTTCGGCGGTATAGTTGACAATATTTCCATTGGCCATGGCGCCGTTGGGAACAATGGCCAATTTGTTTTCCGGGGTTATAAGTTTCGTCGTGAAGATTTCAATCTCCTTGACCGCGCCAAGTACACCTTGTGCTTCAATCAAATCTCCGATACGATAAGGTTTGAAAATCATAATGAGCACGCCACCCGCAAAATTGGAGAGTGAACCTTGAAGGGCCAAACCAATGGCCAAACCAGCAGCTGCGATAACCGCTGCGAACGTGGTTACGTCTACACCCAATCTGGAAATCACAAGAATTATCAAGAACACTTTTAGGGCCCAAGAAAGAAGGTTCAAAAGAAAACGTTGAAGCGATTCGTCATACTTGCTCTTCGCCATGACCTTGCGGACCCCTTTGAGCAATTTTTTAATGACCCATGAACCGATGATATAAATGAGAATGGCCGTGACCAATTTTGGCCCAAATTCTTTGGCCAATTCCAACCCGTAGTTTATCCACTCTTGTGCTTGTTCCATAATGCTATGATTTGTTAGTGTTTATCTGTTTGACCCTAAGTTAACAAGAAGGTCACATATTTATGGGATAAAGCAGGTTATAAAAACAAAAAGCTTGGATACAGAAGTAGAAGAAATGTTTTACCGAACTCAAGCAGCTCTTTAATGTGGTAATCTGTTGCGCATCAATCCATAACAAAAAGTGCCCAATAGCGCTCCAATGATGACCACTAAGATAGACGGAAACCCCGCACCAATTAAAGTGAACATCGGGCCTGGGCAAGCTCCGGCAAGTCCCCAGCCTAAACCAAAGATAATTCCTCCAATCAAATAACGGGCAACACTTTTTTCTTTGGGATTAAAAATGATATGGTCACCATGAAACGACTTAAGCTTCAACCGCTTAATTACTTGTACCATGATTACCCCCAAAACCAAAGCTGAGCCGATTATACCATACATATGGAATGCCTTAAACTGGAACATTTCATAAATCCGAAACCAGGAAGCAGCTTCAGATTTGAACATGGTAATACCGAAAAGAATACCGATGAAGAGATAGCCAATAGTTCGCATACGCTTAAAATAAGATTGGGAAAATAAGGTGGACCATAACCAATCCACCAATGAAAAAACCGATTACGGCTATTAATGAAGGCCATTGCAATTCGCTCAAACCGGAAATGGCATGTCCTGAGGTACAGCCTCCTGCATACCGCGCGCCAAAACCAACAAGGAATCCTCCAATAACCAAAATGGCAAGACTTGAAATATCCCCTAGGCTAGCGATGGAAAAGAGCTTTTCGGGCAGATAAGCGCTACCAGCACTGTCAAACCCCAATGTTTTGAGGTTTTCAATTACCTCAGGATGAATTGCTACCGAAATATCATCGGAAAGAAGCGTGTTGGCCAAAAATCCTCCGATAATTGCACCAAGCACAACAATAAGGTTCCACTTTTGGGATTTCCAATCGAATCGAAAAAACGCACTGGCCTTTTCTCCACCGCACAGCGTGCAAATTGTTCTCAAATTGCCAGACATGCCAAAGTTCTTGCCCATCATGAGGAGCAAGAACATGACCAAAGCTATCATTGGCCCAGCTACATACCAAGGCCAAGGACGAAATAACCATTCCATAAAATTTGTTTTTCAGTTCGGTGAACACCTGTTTTTAGAGCATCACCAATTCCGCCTGAAGTTAACAAAAAGGGGAAGGTTACCTAAACATTCCAAGTAGTTTTATGAGGGGTAGATTACCCTTTTAAGAATCTTCCAATCTCACCCAATTCATCGCCATTGTAATCTGATTTTTGAAGGGCTTGCATCAATTGAACGATATGGGCGGGATTCATGTTTTTTCCAAGAACGCGGACCAGGGCAAAACCTTTATCTCGGTTGTCTCCATAAATAATGACCTCGTCAATAGCGTCTTCCTCACCTAAATATTTTACAACACCTTTTCCATATTCGGTATTGATTTTCATGAGTTCCACAAAGTCATCACCCTTCAAAATTTCTTTCACCTTGGCTTTCTCAGCTTTGTAAGTAGATACATTTTCAGCTGTCTTTTTGAAAGCTAGCAAATTAAACTTACGCAAAGAGTTCACGGCTTCTTTTTGCGATGAGTTTAAATCCATCTGGTCAATTTTGATAATGCTCGCGGGAAGGTCTAAGGCGATAAAATCAGGGTTTTCAGAATTATCGACATAATATTCTTGAAGGCTCTGTTGTGATGAGCAACCGGCCAAAACTGCAGCCATTAAAAGTAAAAGGCCTATAACATTTCGTTTCATGATTGTTGATTTTGATTGATTTTCAAAGTCTGTTATTGTCCATAAGAGTCAAAAGACCCGGTTTTGTTACACCAGGTCTTTTAAAACTTCTAAAGGATTAGTTCTTTTTCTTCCCTGCTTGATTCAACTCCTCGGGAAGGTTCATTTTATTCGTCAATGAATTGATTTTGTTCAAGTCGATATCTCCGGTGAGGGACAAAATGACGGTTTCAAAATTTCTGCCATTGGCTTCAACATCTTTAAGCCCCGTAACGAACATGAGCAATTCACTCACATGGTCGGCGTCTTTTCCTTCTTTGATATAGAACTTTACATTGGCATCTTTGTCCTTGATGCGCATAAGCTCTTCCATCGTAGAACTTTTAAGATACTTGTTCACGGAAGCACTCATATCTTTTCCGATAGCAGCATCGTCTGTAGTGAAAACTTTCAAGCTCTTCAAGCTACTAGCGATGTCCATGAACTCCTTAGCTTCTGGGTCATCGACTTCTACATCGATTTTGGCCAAAAGATTGAACATGCTTTTGTTTACGATTACTGAAGTTACCTCATCAAGGTCTTCGTACTTGTCAAAAAGTGATTGCGAAAATCCGAAAAAAGGCAAGGCCGCAACCAGTAACATGACTATTTTAAGTTTCATCTTTCTTGTTTTAATTGTTGTTGTAGATTTTTTGTTTTGCATTTTCGAACTCTTTTAGATAGGCTACCTTTTCGGTGCCTCGACCAAAATTCTCAGCGAGAAGTTCAAACGCTTTTTTCGTTTCCTGATAGGCATACTCCGCTTCTTTTTGTTCTCGGTATTCGTTACCGAAATACAAACTAAACGAGAGGAGGGCTACTGCTGCAACGGAAATCCACTGGTACAAACGTGTTTTGGATTTTAATGGAACCTGCCGGGTAAACCGCTCCTTTTTTGCCTCAGCAAAAAAAACGAACATTGGTCTGTATTGTTCTAAGTGTGCTGCCACACTGTCTTGGGCAAAATATTCTCGGAGTACGTTTTCTTCCTCAACGGAGGTAGTCGCATCGAAATACTTTTCCAATAATTTTTCTATGTTATCCAACGCCATAGCTGTGTTTTTTTAATAATGCTTCGCGAACTGTTTTTCTTGCTCTTGACAAATTCACCCGTACTGCTGTAGGTTTCATGTTCAATAATTCGCATATTTCTTCAAATTCGTACTGCTCTATATCTCTCAACTGAAGGATTATCTTCTGCTGCTCGGGCAGTCCCTCCATGATTTTCTCCATCCAGCGCACACTATCCTCTGCCTCAATCTGTTTTTGCAACGAACGACTTTCATCCTGATAGTTGCTATGTACCAACTTTAAATTACTGGCCTGTTTTGACTTTAATCGGTCCAAACAGAGATTTTTGGTCATGGTCATCGCGAACGCTTCCACATTTTTATAGCGGTCCATACTTTCATTTTTAGACCACAATCGCATTAAAACCTCCTGCGTTGCGTCCTCTGCCTCTTCCTTAGAAACCAACAATCGCTTGGCCATACGGTATAGTTTATCCTTAAAAGGCATTACTATGTTCAAAAATTCGCTTTGTTGCATGGTCAATGATTCAGTTGTTTGGTTTTTTTGGACCTCTTATCCTGAAGACGACACATATCGAAATTTGTTACAAAAAATTTGAATTTTGAAAAGATGTCTCTAATTTGTTTGCTTTAAAGGAATGGAAATATTGCTCTATTCCTAATCCCGAAGGCAGTTTGGAACGCATTTTGGGGTATTCTTAAAAATACAGCTATGAAAAAATTTATGTTGACTGCAGTATGCTTGGGATTGTTATTTGCATCCTGCAGTAATGATGATGGAGGACAAACCCAGATTCAAAATCCAAACACCAACCTTCCCACGGTTGCTGAATTTCCGAACCAAAACTTTATGTGGCAGGCCATGAACCTATGGTATTTTTGGCAGGCTGATGTAAATGATTTAGCGGACGACCGATTTGCCACTAACGCGGAATATGCAGATTACCTAAGTGAGAACCCAGAACCACGAACGTTTTTCTTTGACAAATTACTTTTCACTGAAGATCGTTTTACCTCTGCAGATGACAATTATCAGGACCTTGTAAATAACCTATCAGGAGTTTCAAAAAGTAATGGTTTAGGATTCGGTATTAGTAGATTTTCTGACAATCCTAACAATCTATTCTGTTATGTTTGGTATGTACTAGAAGGGTCTGATGCGGCTTCCAAAGACATTAGAAGAGGTGAAATTTTCACTAGGGTAAATAATCAACAGCTCAATGTGGACAACTATATACAATTGCTTTTTACTGGAGACGATACTTACACTTTGGGAATGGCCAACATTGTGAATGGTTCAATTGTGGACAGTAGCAAAGAAGTAACTCTTTCAAAAGTTGAAGGATTTCAACAAAATCCAATATTGATTGCCGAAACCTTGGACATTGGAGGAACAAAAATTGCTTACCTAATGTACAATCGTTTCTTAAGCAGCTTTGATCAACAGTTAAATGAAGCATTTGGTAAATTCATTGCAGACGGGGCAACCGAATTAGTATTGGATATGCGTTACAATCCGGGAGGGTCAGTAAACACTTCCAGACTATTGTCTAGCATGGTTCATAGCACAGATACAGACAAATTGTATCTTAGGCAACGTTGGAATTCTAAAATCCAACAACAGTTGTCGCAGGCTCAGCTCGAAGACTATTTTGCCGATAACTTTGAAGGCACACCTATCAACTCAATGGGTTTGGACAAAGTTTATGTAATAGCAACTGGAGACTCTGCCTCGGCCAGTGAATTAGTAATAAATGGTCTTACTCCCTATATGAACGTGGTCCACATTGGTGAAACCACGAGAGGTAAAAACGAGTTTTCCATTACACTAGTGGATGATCCAGGTAATTCATTCATTTACAGTGCAAGCAGGGAAAACCAGATTAACCCTGAAGTCTCCTGGGGACTACAACCCTTGGTAGGTAGAAATGAAAATGCAGATGGTTTTTTCGATTACACGGCAGGTTTACCACCAACAATTTTATTAGAAGAAGATTTAACCAATTTAGGCATTTTAGGAAATGTGGACGAGCCTTTATTGGCAAGAGCAATACAAGAAATAACTGGCACGACAACAAGGCGCAATTTAACCGTCCAGATACCTGTTGCTAATTTTTCTAGCTCTGATGCTGTAAACGAAAAGATTTTTACGACACACCTGGATAAATCCATATTTCTTAAATAATTGACTTATGCTAAACTGCCTTTAGTTTGACTGTATTATGAAGTGATGGCTAAATTTGAAGTAAAGAAAGTGTTAACGATTATTTAAAGTTTTTCGCAATTTTTTTGTAGGATAAAGTTTTATTTTTAGTAGTAAAACCTCACCTTATGAAATAAATTACGATTTCTATTCTATTTTTCGGTCTATGCATATTTTCAAATGCTGAAGCTCAGACAACGACTGAAAGAAACTTTGCCACCAACTATCAAGCGACCCCAATTAACGAGGAACCTATGGTTTTGCCCGGGGTTAATGTTAGTATAGTCGATAGGAAATGGCGAAAATCTCAAAGAACTTCTTTGGAGTTTGTGAAATTTGAATGGAGTGCTGCTCCACGACAAACTAACGTTGCCCTTTATAATCTTAAGGTATACAATGTTAAAAACAGAAGATGGGAAACCATCAAAAGCGTAAACAACAACAATTCAAGTAGGTATTCATATACTTTAAACTCGTTTAAGGAAGAATGGATAAGCAGTAAAGCTGCTTTTAGTTTTAAGGTTGAAATCGTTCCAACCATCCAAGCATTTAATCAAAAAATTGAATATCGACAAGGAACTAGCGTTGAAATAGAAGATTGGGGAATTGGACCAAAAGCAACCTTTACTATGGAAGCTGCCACCATTATTCATGATGGTAAATCTTGGGACGTAAAACGAAATCAAAAGCCAACACTTACCGCATACCCAAGTACCAACAGTCGGACTCCAAATACCATAATTACAACTAAATTAGTTAATACAGGTGGTACTAATTTCGGCTCCAGAGCTCCAGTTGTTGAAAGTTATATTTCTGACAAAGCTGTATTGGGTTCAGGCAGAATTCAACTTCAGGAAATTTCTCCAATAGTAAGTGTTGGAAGGGTATATCGTGGTGGTTCCTTAAATGGTTCCAGAACATATAAATTCCAATCGGTTCAAAATGCCTTTATTTTAATACCTGGAAAAACCTATTATTTTCACACGCTTATAAAAAATGTGGCGGGCATAACACCCCCTCTTGGAGAAGGTACACATCATTTTGTTTGGCCTTTCCGATTCGAGCATATTGGAGGTTCGGGAAGACCGCCGGCGTGTCCTAGTTGCGGTGTTGCACTTGTTGCTTCTTTTGATTTTGAACAATCAAAACCATCAGAGCCTTACCAAATTTTTGATTTTACTGGCCGACTAGTTAAAGAGGGCCAGTCAAGTAGCACGATAGAAGAAAACCTAGTGGTATCTAATTTACCTCGAGGAATTTACATTGTCAAGAAGAGTGATAAAACAAGGAAGGTTTATTCCAAATAAATTATGCATCATTAATTCAACAATAAAGAAAAGCGGCCTTTGAGCCGCTTTTTTATTTTCCAGACGAACTGGATTCTAGAGATTTAAAGCCAGACCAAGATTCACATTTCTTCCTCTTGTGCTAAAACCAAAAATTTCCACGAATTCTTCATTTAGTAAGTTCGTAGCATTGAGAAACACTTTCAGTTTATTTTCCAACAAAGTGTGCGCCAGGTAAAAATCAACGGTGGTGAACGATTCCAAAGTCACATTAAACGACTCTTCTGGAAAAGGCGGAAATACCGTATCAATGCGGTCCCCAGTATGTTGTACCCGTAAAGAAGCATTTGTACACTCAGTGAAGGCATAGTCCAAGGAAACATTTACCTTGTGTTTTGGAATTCGAATAGCATCATCCCCATCTCGATTGGTATAAGTGTAGTTGGTTAAAAGGGAAAGTTTGTTATTAGGTGTCCAATTTACCTCCAATTCCAAACCGTTTACATTAATTTCATCTGCAACATTGATACTCCCAAATGTGTTGGGGTCAAAACCGATGGTATTGGTTTCATTTCGGTCAAAATACAAGGCGCTTACGCGAAGTTTCTGCTTGAGGGCAAACTCTACACCTCCTTCAATTGTTCGGTTTTCTTCGGGCTCTAAATCTGGGTTAGCCCCAAAATCGCCAAAAAGCTGAATCAGGTTGGGGGTGATGTAAGATGTGGCATAAGACCCCAATAGCTTCACATAACCTTCTTGCATCTTAAAAGCATAGGATGGATTGACATTATAAACAAAATGATTCCCATACTCGGAGTGGTTGTTCAAACGAGCTCCCGTATTCAAGTTAAAACCAAAGTCAGAAACGTAAACAACGTTCAAATACGGGTCAACTATGGTAAAATTGGCATCATTCGTAAAAACAGCTTCGTCTTTCAAATAATTCAATCCCAAAACCGTATGCCATTTTTCAGCAATAATATATTTGTTGTAGATGTCCAGGACCACATTCTTTCCTTCAAAGGTGCTCTCGCCAAAACTGTTGACCGAATTGGTGTTGTAATCGGTAAAAGCAGTGTTTAAATGAACAGAGCCCTTTCCATATTTGAATAGGGATGCCAACCCAAAACGTTCTTGATCGCTTCTGAGGGAATTGGGGGCGTCTGCTCCGCTTGCGTCAAAATCGGTGTCCAAACGTGTGGTATTACCGTAAATACTCAACTCAAAGCTATCTGAAAAACGATATCCTAGCTTTAGATTGCCACTGTATTGAGAAAAAACGTCCTCTTCATTTTCAGGCGTGACGGCAGCCGAAATTCCCGAAGAATAACGATTTGAAAAATCAACATTGTAGAAAAACCGGTTTAGTGTTCCGTTGATAGCAGCACTATTGGCGAAGTTCCCCAAATTATAGTTTTGGTCCTCTGAGGTTTGATTTGTTCCGACCGTAGCCTGAAAATCCGCGCTTATGGATTCCTTGGAAGCTTTTTTGGTCGTAATGTTGATGACAGCCGTGGCGGCATTCGTTCCATATAAGGTACTTGCAGCACCTTTGATAATTTCAATTGATTCAATCGCGTTGGTGGATAGTAACCGAAGGTCATATTCCTGTGAAAAGGAAGAGGGGTCTGAAACCCGCACACCATCGATGACAACCAAAACCTGACGACCACGTCCACCGCGAGCGAACACGCCCAAAACCGAACCATCGCGTCCGCGACTTCCTGCGATTTCAATACCACTTTTGATATTGATAATTTCCGGTACGGTGCGACCTTGGTTTCTTTCGATTTCAGCCCTACTAATGGTAATGACGGTTTTTCCTGAGTTTTCGCGTTTCAAGGCAAACCTTGAATCACTCACCACAACCTCATCCAACGCTTGAATGGCAATGGAGTCTTGACTTTGGTTTTGAGCGTACATACTGGTAGCCACAAAACCTAGGGCAACTGCCCAAATCTGTTTTTTGTTCATTTCGTTTACGTGAATAAACGGGAGTAAAGTATGTGTTGCATACGTAAACTTTTATCCCGAAAGTTTAACAATGATTATTGAAATCTGGCAGGTCTCCTGGCTTGTTCAGTTGAATTTACCTTCCCATTCTATTGAACAGTGGTACGAAGAAATTCAACCCTTTCTTGAAGAAAGAAAGTATGCTTAAAACACACCATGAACTTACAGTTGCGGGAACAGCTTTGGTTTTGCACCAAATTCCCTTTTAATCCCTTGATATTGCATCGAGGGAACCAAAATTCTCCGCGAAAGTAAGGATTCTGTTTAATCTTTTCTCCCAAAAATCAAATAAGCTTACTTTTGGTTTCATGGCAAGAACCCTATCTCTTTCAAAAGTTTTACTGGCACTCACTATGCTCCTAGTGCTCAGCTGTAAGTCCAAAAACCACACAAAGCTTGTTGAACAAAACAGTTATGAAAACCCTCTTGCCTATGCTACGGGATTTACGATAGAACAGTTTTCAGATTATACTGTAATCGAGGTAAATTCTCCCTGGCCGGGGGCCGATAAGACGTACACTTATGCACTTGTTCCAAAAGAAAAACAACCTGTAATTACGCTTCCCAAGGATAAATACGATGCCATTGTGGCAACTCCAGTCGACCGAATAGTAGCAACAGCTACCACTCATGTGGCAGCCCTAGAACAGCTTGGGGTTCTGGATAAACTGGTTGGCTTTCCCAATACGGATTACATTTCTTCCCCTACCGCCAGAAAAATGATAACCAAAGGAGACATCAAAGACTTGGGCGCAAACGAAATGTTGAATACCGAGATGGTGCTTCAGCTACAGCCCGACCTAGTGATGGGTTTTGCCTTAAATGCCTCGAACAAATCTTATCAAACCTTGGAAAATGCTGGTATTCCAGTAGTATTGAATGGTGATTGGACGGAACAGACCCCTTTGGGTAAAGCAGAGTGGATTAAGTTTCTCGCTCCTTTTTTTCATAAAGATGCACTGTCAGACACGAATTTTGAAAGCATTGAAGCCGATTATAACGAAGCCAAAGCTTTGGTAAAAGATTTGAAAAATGAACCCTCTGTTCTAATTGGCGGACTGTTTAAAGATGTGTGGTATGTTTCAGGGGGCAAAAGCTGGATGGCTCAATTTCTAAGTGATGCCCACGCCAACTATTTATGGAGTGATACCCCAGAGACTGGTGGTATTGGATTAAGCGTTGAAAGTGTTCTGGAAAAAGGGCAATCTGCAGATTTTTGGTTTAACCCCTCCATGCACAAATCTTATGAAGAAATGAAAGTGGCCAGCCCACATTACGAGCGGTTCAAGGCCTTTCAAGACCATAGAATTTTCTCCAACAGTATGAAAACCGGAGAAACGGGAGGCACTCTTTTCTTTGAGCAAGGCCCTCTACGTCCTGATTTGGTATTGAAAGATTTGATTTCCATCTTGCATCCTGAAGTCTTGGAGGACCATACCTTGCAGTTCTTTGGGCCAATTGATTAAATGGGAAACACAACAGCATATCGCAAAACATTTCTAGGCTTGACCATGGTATTGGTGGTCACGTTTTTTTTGAACGTTTCGTTGGGCTCAGTAGCAATTCCTCTAATACAAACCCTAAAATCGCTTATAGGTCAGCCCGTGGATGCCCCATCATGGGATTACATCATCTGGAATTACCGTATCCCTAAAGCACTAACCGCAATTCTCGTGGGTGGAGGACTTTCAATTAGTGGATTACTGATGCAAACCTTGTTTCGCAATCCCCTGGCAGGACCTTTTGTTTTGGGAATCAGTTCAGGAGCTAGTTTGGGAGCAGCTCTTTTTCTCATGGGAGCTGCAAGTATTAATGTAATAGCATTCTCTGGATTCTTAAACGATATTTCATTGGCAGCAGCCGCAAGTATGGGAAGCTTCGCTGTCCTTTTTATAGTCGTTTTGGTAGCAAACCGGGTGCGTGACACCATGGCCCTTTTGATTATTGGGCTGATGTTCGGAAGTATTACAGCAGCTATTGTTAGCATCTTAGCCTATTTCTCAAGTGCCGAAGATTTGCAACGTTTTGTGTTTTGGTCCTTCGGAAGCCTCGGCGATTTATCATACGCTCAAATCGGATTACTTGCTGTAATTTGCAGTTTGGGTTTGTTGCTTTCCATTGCCGCTTTGAAAGCCCTAAACGCCATGCTTTTGGGTGAAAACTATGCCAGTAGCATGGGAATTTCCATCAAATCGTCAAGATTTATCATTATTTGCGCAACTGGACTGTTTGCAGGGGGAATTACTGCATTTGTGGGACCTATCGGATTTGTAGGCTTGGCTGTCCCCCATTTAACAAGACAGATTTTTAAGACCATGGACCATAGGATTTTGCTCCCTGCCGTCTTTGGATATGGAGCAATACTCATGCTCCTTTGTGATATTTTGGCCCAACTCCCTACCTCAGAAAGTGTTTTGCCCATCAACGCAATTACGGCTTTGGTAGGTGCGCCAGTGGTGATTTGGCTACTGGTCAGAAAACGAAAAATAGTATTCTAAGGTATGGCTAAAACGATGCTTTCCGTGGCTTCTTTATCTATTGGGTATGGCCCTAAAACCATCCTTGAAAATCTTGATTTTTCGATACCAAAAGGATGCTTTGTAGGGGTAGTAGGCGTAAATGGAGTAGGTAAATCCACTTTGATGCGAACTCTAGGGGGATTTCAATCCGCCTTAGCTGGAGAAATTCAATTGGAAAATCAACCTTTACAAACGATTTTACCAAATCCGCTTGCCAAACTGCGGAGCGTAGTGCTAACCGAACAAGGTGTAGCCCAGAATTTAACGGTACAAGAACTCATTGCTTTAGGGCGCTACCCTTACACGAATTGGTGGGGAAAATTAACAGAGGAAGACCATCAACAAATCTTGAAAAGTTTGGAACTTCTGGAACTTGTTCCATTGAAAGACCAAAAGTTTCATGAATTGAGTGACGGACAACGTCAACGGGTTTGGCTCGCCAGAGCCTTGGCGCAACAAACTCCCCTTATCCTTTTGGATGAACCTACTACCCACCTGGACTTGTACCACAAAATCCAAATTTTAAAGATGCTTCAAAGCATCAGTCATCGTGAGGAAAAAACAATTCTGTTTACTACCCACGAAATCAACATGGCCCTGCAATTGTGTGACCGAATTCTTTTGTTAGATACTGCCTCATCAGCTTTTGGCACCCCTGCCGAATTGATTTCCGGGGGACATTTCCAACGATTGTTCCCAAAAGGGATGGTTGATTTTGATGAAAAAACGGGGGCTTTTGTTATCAAATGATTTCACAAGCTTCGTCGGGAATCAGTTATCTTTATCCGTAGAAAACTTTTTATGAGTACAGCGTTGATATACGTTTTGGTTGGTTTGGCATCTGTTGTAATTGGTTTGGTATTGGGCATGTATATTCAGAAACTCAAAATCAAATCCAATGAAAGTGTTTGGAAAGAACGAGAAGTTCAAATGAACAATACTATCTCTTCCTTGAATAAAAAAATAATGAATTCGGATGAGGAGAAAAGGCAGTTACAATCGGAAAAAGAATCTCAAAGCAATGAAATTGTTCGGTACCAAGCAGATTTAGAAAACCTACAACAAAAGCATAGGGAACAGAAAGGGGAACTCGCAAAACTTCAGGACAAATTTACCAAAGACTTTGAAATCTTGGCAAACAAAATATTAGAGGATAAATCCAAAAAATTCACAAAGAAAAATCAAGAGAATTTGGAAAATATTTTGAATCCCCTAAAAGAAAAAATAAAAGAGTTTGAAGGTAAAGTAGAGAAAACACATAAAGAAAGTATCGATTACCATGCAGCTTTAAGGCAACAAATTGTTGGATTAAAAGAGTTGAATAATCAAATGTCTAAAGAGGCCAATAATTTAACCAAGGCCCTTAAAGGGGATAGCAAAATGCAGGGCAACTGGGGCGAATTGGTGTTGGAAAGGGTGCTGGAAAAATCAGGTTTGGAAAGAGACCGTGAATACAGCGTACAACAGAGCTTTACGCGAGAAGACCGAAGCCGCGTTATGCCCGACGTAATTATTCATTTGCCTGATGGTAAAAAAATGATTGTGGATTCCAAGGTTTCCCTAACGGATTACGAACGCTATACCAACGCCGAGGAAGCAGACAAACCTGGCTATTTAAAAGATCACATTACATCACTCAGAAAACACGTGTCGCAATTGTCTGCCAAAAGGTATGAAGACCTTTATGCGATGGAAAGTCCTGATTTTGTGTTGATGTTCGTGCCCATAGAACCCGCCTTCGCTATAGCCATTAATGAGGACAGCAGTTTGTACAACAAGGCCTTTGAACAGAATATTGTTATCGTAACGCCTTCTACCCTACTCGCAACGCTTCGCACCATCGATTCGATGTGGAGCAACGAAAAACAACAGCGAAATGCCATGGAAATTGCACGCCAAGCGGGTGCTTTGTATGATAAGTTTGTTGGCTTTATAGACGATTTAAAAGAGGTAGGTAAAAAAATGGACGATGCGAAAGGAGAGTACAAAAACGCTATGAATAAGTTGTTTGAAGGGAGAGGAAACATTGTCACCAGCATTGAAAAGCTGAAGAAGCTGGGTGCAAAAGCCAAAAAGTCTTTACCCGAACCTATTTTGAAACGTGCTGAAAATGTGGAAGAAGATTCCAATCCAACCTTAGAACTGTAGTCATGAAAAAGTATATTTTCCTATTTATCGCAATCATTTTACTAGGAGTGTCCGGTTACTTTGCCTTCGTGTATTATGTTCCGTTCAGTGAAGGCTATCGCTCTGGAGAACTTATCAAATTTAGCCGGAAAGGGGTTTTGGTCAAGACTTGGGAAGGTGAAATAAGTCAGGGCATCTCTGGCGCACAGATTTTTCAGTTTTCTGTGCACGACAACAAAAAAGAAGTCATTGAAAAGCTCAAGGAGTATCAGGGGCAATACGTAAAAGTAACCTACCAAGAACGCTATACTACTTTCTTTTGGTGGGGGGATACCAAATATTTCATTACGGAAGTTGTACAAGAAACGTCGCCTCATTTTAGAAAATGAAAAAATTCAAAACTGCCAAAGAATCTAGAGTATCGATTACGGAATTGATGCTCCCCGCACATTCCAACTTTGGAGGTAAAGTTCATGGAGGTTATATTTTGAGTTTGATGGACCAAATTGCTTTTGCCTGCGCCAGTCGGCATTCACAGAGCTACTGTGTTACTGCCTCGGTAAACCGGGTAGATTTTCTTAATCCCATCGATGTGGGTGAGCTGGTCACTTTAAAAGCGAGTATCAACTACACCGGGAAAACCTCTATGGTAGTTGGGGTTCGGGTGGAATCTGAAAACATTCAAACCGGCGAAATTCGACACTGTAATTCCTCTTATTTCACCATGGTTGCCAAAGACGAACAGGGCAATAATGTGGAAGTACCAGGATTGGTTGTAAAAGATAAGACAGGGTTGCGCCGTTTCGCACGCAGTAAAGAGCGAAAATTATCGGCCTTTGACCGCGATTCGAAGTACAATTCCGAAAAATTCAAGGTCAACGAATACTTGGATTTCTTAGACGGCGAAAATGTAAAATTGGATTTGGATTAAGAGAGCAAGGCAGCGGCATCCTTGTCCATCCACCAGAAAAGCTTTCCAGAATTTGGCGATACCAAGGCTGCTGGGTATTGTTCGTAATTTGACTTCTTTTCTAGAATTTCCTGAACCTTTTCCGCCTTACCTTTTCCAGTCACCAAAAAAGCCACTTCCAAGGCGGTATTGATTACTTTTCCATTAATCGAAACCCTTTTTTGACCACTATCCGGATGATTGGCCACCACGCAATGGTCGTCACTATTCCAAAGTTCAATTTCATGGGGGAAAATAGAAGCCGTATGCCCATCATCACCCATCCCCAATATCACCAAATCAAATTGCGGTATCCCTCTTACCCTATCCAAATTGATTTCCAAAAGGTTAGCGTAGCGCATGGCTTCCGAAGTAGGGTCATTCTCTCCTAAAATTCGGTGGATGTTTTCTTTAGGTACGGATACCTTCGAAAACAAATGCGTTTCCGTCATGAGGTAATTACTGTCCGCATCGTCCGGAGAAACACAACGCTCATCCCCCCAATAAAAATGCATTTTCTCCCATGGAAAACTACTCCCGTACGATTCCGCCATGATATCAAATAACAATTTTGGTGTGCTTCCGCCTGAAAGCGCAATATGAAACACCTCTTTATCTGCGGTAATTTCGAGCAGATGTTCGCAAAACGCCTTCGCTACCGAAGTTTTATCCTCATATATTTTTAATTCCATCGCTTTACTTTAAGAATTCTCCTCACCTCCCAACCGCAACTGATAATTGTTAATTGATAACTGATAACTGATAACTGATAACTGAACTTAACAAATCACGCAATAGCCAGGGTCATCTGCTAGGTTGCGCTCCGGATTCCGCCAATAGCCCAGGTCCTCAATGAGGTCATCTGCATTTTCAGGACCCCAGACACCTGCGGCATATCCGTACATGCGGACATCTTTGCCATTTTTCCAGTATTCCAAAATCGGGTCAACAAATTCCCACGCAGCTTCGACCTCATCCGCACGAGCATAAAGTGTAGCATCTCCTTGCATGGCATCCAACAACAAACGCTCATAGGCTTCCATCACATAAGTTTCTGCCAAGCTGGAATAATAAAAATCTAAATTAGCGCGCTCTACCTTAAAACCTTGACCAGGAACCTTCACTCCAAACTTCACTAAAATGCCCTCGTCAGGCTGGATTCGAATAATGAGTTTGTTATCCTTTGAGCTCACTCCAGAATCCTGAAAAATCTGATGGTGCGGTGTTTTAAAGTGAATGATGACCTCAGTCACCTTGGTAGGCATTCGTTTAGCCGTGCGAACATAAAACGGAACGCCATGCCAGCGCCAGTTGTCCACATAAAACTTAACTGCCGCATAGGTTTCCGTCGTGGATTCTGGGTTCACGCCATCTTCCTCGCGATAGCCCTTAACTTTTTTTCCGTTGATTTCGGAAGCTACATATTGGGCACGAATGGTATTTTCGAACAGTGTAGCATCGTCTTTCATCACCCGAAGGGATTTTAAAGCCTTCACTTTTTCATTTCGAATTTCCTCAGGTTGGTCACCGATAGGCGGTTCCATAACTACTAAAGACACGATTTGAAGCAAGTGATTCTGAAACATATCCCGAAGGGCACCAGATTTGTCATAATAGCCTCCCCGTTTCTCTACCCCAACACTTTCTGCATTGGTAATTTCCACGTGGTGGATGTAATTTCGATTCCATAAAGGTTCAAAAATACTGTTTGAAAACCGCGTCACGAGCAGGTTTTGAACCGTTTCCTTGCCTAAATAATGGTCAATTCGATAGATTTGCGGTTCCTTAAAGAAGCGTTGCAAGCCGCGATTTAGATTTTTTGCCGTTTCCAAACTATAGCCAAAAGGTTTCTCCACAATCAACCTTTTCCAACCTGCATCCTGATTATTAAGACCTACTTGCGCTAAATTCTCGGCAATAGCTTCGTACAAATTCGGTGGGGTGGACAAATAAAACATCATGTTATCATCCGTACCACGTTCAACATTCAACTTTTGGATACGCTCATTTAGCTTGGAATATTCGGCAGTATAATCACTCCCCAAATCCTCATAGAACAACATGTCCGAAAAACCTCGGATATACGCTTCTTTCAAATCGGAGAGCTTTTCTTCCAAATAAGGACTTTTATGAACCACGCGGTCCCGGAATTCTTCATCCGTCAAATTGCTGCGGCTCGCGCCTAGCACCGTAAAATTTTTTGGGAGTTGTTTTGCGACATAAAGGTTAAACAATGCAGGAATCAATTTTCGAGCGGTCAAATCACCAGAGGCTCCAAAAATGACCAATAAATGGTTTTCGGTTTTTTTCATATCGCAAGTGCTAGTGGTCGCTCTGGAAATTGGTGAAAGCGTGTTATAGATTTCACATACAAGTCTTGAGCAAAACGAATATAAGGTTTATTTTAGGTTCCAAATTGGAATCCGTGTCAACAAATGGATATCATTGACGGGATGACCGCAAACCGCAAAAAATGGCAGATACTTACGATTTTGGCCTTGTAGGCCTAGGCGTTATGGGACGAAACTTTATTCTCAATGTAGTAGACAATGGTTTTACGGCTTACGGGAATGATTTGGACCAGGAAAAAGTTGAAGCCCTAATTGCTGAGGGTGGGGATACCGAAAAAGTGAACGCTACCACAGATGCTGGTACTTTTGTGCAATCCCTAAGCTTACCTCGGAAAATCATGTTGCTAGTACCCGCAGGAAAGGTGGTAGACAGCGTCATAGAAAATCTTTTACCTTATTTAGAAGATGGAGATATCATTA
Source organism: Bacteroidota bacterium (assembly GCA_039820925.1). GTDB lineage: Bacteria > Bacteroidota > Bacteroidia > Flavobacteriales > Flavobacteriaceae > Flagellimonas. The sequence goes on from JBCBPD010000002.1 coordinate 66,555, forward strand.
TTGATGGTGGCAATTCGTTCTTTACGGATACCGACCGTCGTGAAGCGTATTTGAAAGAAAAAGGCATCAACTTTTTCGGTTCGGGGGTTTCTGGCGGAGCGAAAGGAGCACGTAAAGGCCCTAGCATCATGCCGGGAGGTTCAAGAGAGGCTTATCAACATGTGAAACCCATCTTTGAAGCGGTGGCTGCCAAATATCAAGGGGAGCCTTGTGTTACGTATTTAGGACCAAAATCTGCCGGGAACTATGTGAAAATGGTTCACAATGGTATTGAATACGGTTTGATGCAATTGACTTCTGAAATCTACGATGTCTTAAAAAAATCGGGAGGCCTAACGCAAGAGGAGCTTCACAAGACATTCCATTCATGGAACGAAGGAAGGTTGCAATCCTTTTTGGTAGAAATCACTTCCAAAATCATGAACCGTAAAGATGACCTGACTGATGGGTATTTGGTGGATATGATTCTGGATAAGGCCAAACAGAAAGGCACTGGAAAATGGACTTCGCAAAACGCGATGGATTTGGGTATTCCCGTACCTACTATCGATATTGCGGTAAGTATGCGTGAAATTTCAGCCCTCAAGGGTGAACGCGTTAAAGCGGACGAGGTATACGACCGTCCCCAACCTGAAACTCCGGATAAAGAAACCCTGATTCAAGAGGCTGAACAAGCACTTTACTTCGCCTTTATCGTTACCTACGCGCAAGGGATGCACCAGTTGGCCGATGCGAGCAAAGAGTATAGCTATGATTTGGATTTGGGCGAGATTGCCAAAATTTGGAGAGCCGGTTGTATCATTCGTGCGGCGCTTTTGGCGGACATTACCCAAGCATTTCACGAAAACGAAGCGCTACCCAATCTTTTGCTAGCACCATCTTTCGTTGAGAAGGTTAAGGAAACTGTAGGTGCGGCTCGTAAGTTAGTTGCTTTTGGCGCGACCAACGGTATTCCGTTACCTGGGCTTTCCAACGCGTTGACCTATTTTGATGCCTATACCAGTAGTAGGCTTCCGCTCAATGTGATTCAAGCACAAAGAGACTTCTTCGGGTCACACACCTATGAAAGATTGGACCGCGAAGGCATTTTTCATACGGAGTGGGAGGATTAAGCAAACCTTTTATTTAGTACAATTTTATTAAACCCAAAGTGTAAAAAACATTTGTGTAACCGAAAGGTTACGTTTATATTTGTAACCAAACGGTTACTCAATGAGGCGAGATGTTTTCCAGGCCATAGCAGACCCTTTACGGAGGGATATGATTACCCTTCTCGCCCAAGAGTCGCTAACCATCAACCAAGTCGCCGACCAATTTGAGGTAAGTCGTCCTGCTGTTTCAAAACATCTTAAAATCTTGGAAGAATGTGGTATTATTTCCATTACCAATCAGGGACGAGAACGATACTGCACCATACAACCGAAACAACTCATCCCAGCCTTTTTGTGGATTGACCAATACAAAAGTCTCTGGGAAGAAAAACTTGACAACTTCGAAAACTACATAAACCAATTAAAAAACGAACGAAATGCAAAATCTTGAAGACGCCAAATCCCGAACCTTAACCATTGAAAAAGAACTGAATGCATCCCTATCACTCGTGTGGGAAGCTTGGAGTCAACCTGAACATATCGCCAAATGGTGGGGACCAAAAGGCATGGAGGTAAGTGTGGAAGCACATAACTTTAAAGTGGGTGGAAACTGGCGGTACAGCATGCGGATGCCTGACGGGAGCACCTTTACTATAGAAGGAACCTATCTGGCCATTGAAGTGCATGAACGGATTGTCACTTCTGCAGATTTCAAACCCATGACTGAAAATGTGGAACTCCATATTCTTTTCGAAGCACGAGGCGAAATGACCCTATTCACCTTCCACTGCGTGCACGAAACGGAAGAATACCGTGCGCAACAAGAAAAAATGGGCTTTTACAACGGTTGGGGTTCGGTGTTCGACAACCTAAAAGTGTTTGTAGAAACCGCTTCGTAAATAAGCAAAGACATATAGTATTTGGAGGTTTGATTTTTCTTTCTATATTTGTAGTGTACTAGTTATCTAATACACTATATATGTTAACTGTTCAAAACTTATCTTTTGCCTACCCAAAGGCCCCAACGGTATTGAATTCTATTGATTTAGAACTCCAGCAAGGGAGCATTTACGGTCTTTTTGGAAAGAATGGCGAAGGAAAAAGCACACTGTTAAAGCTCATGTGTGGCGCACTCTATCCACAAAGAGGGCGATGTGTTTTGGATGGGGAAATCATGCAGAATAGAAAAGCTTCCGCCTTGCAAAAGTTATTTTTTGTCCCTGAAAGTTTTGATTTACCGGCCCTTGAACTTAAGCAATTCCAAAGCGTACAAGCGCCATTCTACCCCAACTTCAATTACGACAGCTTTCATGCCATCCTAAAGGAATTCAAAGTTCTGCAACGGGGTTTGCTTTCCAAGTTGTCTTATGGTCAAAAAAAGAAGGTTCTATTGGCTTTTGGTTTGGCCGCGAACACTTCCGTATTACTTATGGATGAGCCCACAAATGGTTTGGACATTCCTTCTAAAACCATATTTCGCCAAATATTGGCCTCCTATTTATCAGAAAATACCTGTGCACTTATCGCTACCCATCAAGTACGAGACTTGCATAGCTTGATAGACCACGTATTGGTTTTGGAACAAGGCCAGCTCATTTTTGATGCTTCCTTGTTGCAGGTAACCGAAGAACTGTGGTTCGGTCCTTCCAGCCAAGCAGAGGATGCTCCCCCACTCTACATGGAAACGGGATTCAAGGGCAAAGGGATTTATCCGCGTAAAGCCTTACCCGAGTCCGAAGTGGATTTAGAGCTACTCTTCAATGGGCTGCTGACGAATCCAACTGAAATCACTTCGTTATTCAAATCCAAAACCGCAGCGTATGGAGTTTGATGTGCAACGAATAGGTTTAATGCTCAAAAGAGATATCGTGCTCTTAAAGAACACCTTTCTTACAGGGATTTTAGTTGGGAGTATTGTTTTATTCCTTTTGTGTTTATTCAATATGGTTTGGGACCAAAAACTGTCGCCTGAAGAGTTCTTAGGCAGTTTCACCCTTTGTCTTTTTCCGTTAGGCATACTGTTTACATTTACACTTTTTCGAGAGTTCCACGACCCTAAGTTGAACGCATCCTTTCTAACATTACCCATAGCTTCCGGAGAACGTTTGGCAGCGAAATGGTTGTTGGGAGTTCCGCTTTTTATAATTGCATTTTCGGTTGCCGGAATCGTCATTGGTTTTTTGGCCCTGTTTTGTGGGGCGATACTGTTTCGGGTTCCCTTTGATTTTGGCGTTTTGCTTCAATCAGGGTACTGGAATACCGTTTTTCTCTTTGGTCTCGTACAACCCGTTTTCATGGTGGGAGCCCTTTCCTTTTCGAAAAACCGTTTGGGAAAGACCCTACTAGTTCTGGGATTGCTCTTTGTAGGCTTTCTGTTTTTCAACTTTATCGGGTTTGGCGTGCTGAACCATGACTTTGGAATTTTCTACGGGAACGAAATCACTTCCGAGGCCTTTGATGAAGCAAGCAGTGATTTTTCGACCATTGGAAAATGGTTTTACGGATTGATTTTTGGTCCGGTGATGCTGTGGGTCGCCTATTTAAAAATCAAAGAAAAGCAGGTGTGAAATGGATTTTGACAACAGCAAGCCCATCTACCTGCAAATCGTGGATTTTTTCTATGAAAAAATTCTGGAAGAAGAATGGAAACCCAATGAACGGATTCCTTCGGTTAGGGAAGTAGCGATGATGGTAGAAGTCAATCCCAATACGGCAATACGCGCTTTCACTCATTTACAGGAGTTGGAAGTAATTTATAACAAACGGGGTATTGGTTATTTCGTAGCGGAAAACGGGTTAGAAGCAGTTTTGCGCATTAAACGTAAGGCGTTTTTGGAACAAACCTTACCCGATGTTTTCAAACAAATGAATCTTTTGAACATTTCATTGGAAGCCCTTGAAGAAGCTTATAAACGCATGAACGATGAAAAGAAGTAATCTCATATTGATAGGGGCTCTTGGCGCCATTTTACTGTTCAGCATGGCTTTTCAGCTTACCGTGAACCGTTACGCGCATGTTATTGAAAAACGTCCTAAAACAGAAGAGTGGACTTTGGATACGCGAAATCCAGGCGCTTTTGCAAAAGTCAACTCCAATTCCGATATCACTTTGGTATACAAAAAGGACACCACATCCCTTCTTGAAATCAAATCCAATGGTATTCATTTGGATTCCATTATTACCAAGGTTGAACGGGAAGAATTGAAAATTGACATTTTGCAAGAACTGAAGCGCAAAGACAGTATCGCAATTGTTATTACAGCCCCAACCCTGAATGGCATCACTTTGGGAGGAAAATCGCATTTCATAACCCAGGATACCTTAACTGGGACACAATTGAAACTTGAATTGAAGGAAAAAAGTGCCGCAAGTATCCTATTGGATTATAAGCACGTAGCCTATACCAACACTTCTTCTGGAACTGTTGAAATTAAAGGAAGTTTAAATCAAATCAACATCAACAATGTCGTAGAAAAGTAATCAGCCAGTTTTATTCATCAATCAATCATCATTCATCAATCAAAAAACGAACAATTATGCAATCGAACACCAAACTTGGGCGTATCGCTGGAATCCTGTTATTTACCCTCGTAGCCTTAGGCATAGCCGCCATGAATCTCAGAAACCTATTTGGTTCCTTAGCCTGGTCACCCGGCCTATTGGAACATATCTTTGAAAACCGACTGGAAATTCAAATTTCAATCTTTCTCGACCTTCTGGTTTGTGGCCTTTGGCTCGCATTTGCCATTTTTATGTTTCCAATTATCAAATCCTTTCAAAAGCGTTTTGCGCAATGGTTCTTAAGTATCTGGATTTTGCATTTCGCTGTTGTCCTTTTTGGGCTTATTTCGGAACTCTCTCTGTTAACTTTGGCCGAGGCTTCTTCCCAACAAACCGAAGTCAATACCGAATTGATGATGGTGCTGGGAACTGTAAAGCTGGAGGAATATTTTTGGAGTCATTACCTAGCGATACTCCTTTTCAGCTCCGCCATGGTTCCATTGTATTACTTTTTCTACAGGACCAAACTTATCCCAAGAGTCCTCTCAGTATGGGGTATGGTTGCCATGTCAATTGTTTTTGTCGCCTGTCAGCTCGCATTTTTCAATTTCATTCTAGACTTCATCTTTTTTCTACAAAACGGGATACATCTCTTGGTTTTAATCGGATGGTTAATTGCTAAAGGATTCAACACCGACCCTGAAATCGCTCCTTCCGCGTAGCTAAAACATTTTCATCATCAATCCAAAAACGAATTTTCATGAAATCACATCTCACCGCATTTTTCACCACCAACGGAAAAAGCATTTCCAAATTTCGAATATGGCTCATGCGATCCTTGTATGCCCTAACCTTTGTTGGGTTAGCCTTTCAAGCTTGGGAAACTTTGTTATATCCCGAGGAGCCTCTATCCTACTTGGATGGCGTAGCATTTAGCTTCTGGGCGGCCTATGCCACTTTAATGGGTGTGGGTGTATTTTTTCCTTTGCGCATGTTACCCCTAATTTTCTTGCAGCTCGCGTACAAGGCTATTTGGGCTATCTGGGTGTATTTACCCATGGAAGCTGCCAATTTGGTGACTCCACAAGCCGCCTCTTTTTACAACATTTGCTTAACCACGGCAGTCTTAGATGTTTTGGTCATTCCTTGGTACTATGTCTTCAAAATGTCTCGCTCAAAAATTGTCAAAACAGAATAGTTCCTTCTAAGATTTAATATTCATCATCAATCAAAATTATTTGTCATGCAAAACATTGCACAAACTCTGTCATCCCCAAATCAAAAGAGTCGACTTCCCAAAAAACTTTTGAACCTTTCTGCAAAAACATGGTTTTTGACCACAGTTGTAGGCCAATGGCTCTTCGCTTTTTACGTCGCCGCTTTTTATGGAGGTTCGGCCATGAGTGGCGACTTCATGAAATGGAATCGGGTATTGCCCCATGGGTATAGCGAAGGGGAAACTATGGGTAACCTCGCAGTAGCGCTGCATCTGCTGTTTTCGGTCATCGTGTTGTTGGGTGGCCCATTGCAGTTCAGCGCTAAACTGCGAGCGAAATTCCCAAAATTTCATCGCGTCAGTGGGCGGATTTACATTTTTTCTGGGATTCTCATAAGCCTTAGCGGAGTATATATGGTCTTTACAAAGGGAACTGTCTCGGGTTGGTTGGGAGATGTAAGCATCTCTATCAATGCGTTTTTGGTTGTGATGTGTGCCTTTTTCACCATACGTCAAGCCAGGCAAAAACAATTTGCGTCACACCAACGCTGGGCCATGCGTTTGTTCTTGGTCATGTCGGGAGTCTGGTTTTTTAGGATAGGCCTAATGTTTTGGTTGCTAATTAACGGAGGACCCGTAGGTTTTGACCCAGTAACCTTCCGCGGACCATTTCTAGTATTTTTAGGTTTTGGTCAATACATTTTGCCCTTGCTTTTCGCGGAAATCTTTTTCTGGGCAACCCAACGAAAAAAAGCCAATACCTACTACTTAATGAGTGGGATATTGGCTATTCTGATTGCTTTCACCGCAATTGGAACCTTCGCGGCAACTTTAATGATGTGGCTTCCGCGATTATAAAAATGAAACCTATTTGCTCAAGTACATTTTTCGCCTGGAGTACAGATTATAAAAATCATCATCCTTAAGGCTATCGATAAACAAGATGCTTTCACCCGTACTTTTCATTTCAGGTCCCAAATTCTTGTTCACATTCGGGAATTTACTGAAAGAGAATACCGGCTGTTTGATGGCATACCCGTCTAGCTGTGGGTTAAACTCAAAATCCTTGATTTTCTTTTCGCCCAACATCACTTTCGTAGCAAAGTTTACGTAAGGTTCTCCGTAGGCTTTCGCAATGAAAGGTACAGTACGAGAAGCTCTTGGGTTAGCTTCAATAATGTAAACCGTATCGTCTTTTACCGCGAACTGGATGTTAATGAGACCCACGGTATTTAGGGCCAACGCAATTTTCTTAGTGTGGTCCTTGATTTGCTGCATTACGAACTCACCCAGGTTAAAGGGTGGCAAGGTAGCATTGGAATCTCCGGAGTGGATACCGCAAGGTTCAATATGCTCCATGATTCCGATAATGCGAACTTCTTCACCATCACAAATGGCATCCGCCTCAGCTTCAATGGCGCCATCCAAATAATGGTCCAAAAGTAGTTTGTTGTTTGGTATACTCCGAAGCAAGGCTACCACATGGGCTTCCAAATCCTCTTTGTTGATGACAATTTTCATCCCTTGTCCTCCTAACACGTAAGATGGTCTTACCAAAAGAGGGAAGCTTAACTCTTCCGCAAGTTGCAAGGCATCATCTGCAGTTTCAGCAACCCCAAATCTTGGATATGGGATGTCGTTCTCCTTCAACAGTGTAGAAAAACTACCTCGGTCTTCGGCCAAATCCAAGGATTTGAAGCTGGTACCAATAATATTGATGCCATATTTGTCGAGTTTTTCAGCAAGTTTCAAAGCCGTTTGCCCACCGAGCTGAACGATTACCCCTTCAGGCTTTTCGTGTAGGATGATATCGTAAATATGCTCCCAAAACACTGGCTCAAAATAGAGTTTGTCCGCTGTATCAAAATCCGTGGAAACGGTTTCTGGATTACAATTAATCATGATGGTTTCATAACCACATTCGGCGGCAGCCAAAACTCCGTGCACACAACAGTAATCAAACTCAATTCCTTGACCAATTCGGTTAGGCCCAGAACCAAGTACCACAATCTTCTTTCTATCCGTTACCTCGCTATCGTTAGCTACGTAACGTGTGCCATCAGGTCGCTCGATTTCTTCTTCAAAGGTGGAATAGTAATACGGCGTAACCGCCTTAAATTCCGCAGCACAGGTATCCACCAATTTATATACACGATTGATACCAAGGTGGGTACGTTTTTTATGTACCTCGCTTTCGTAACAATCCAACATGTGTGCAATCTGTCGGTCAGCAAACCCTTTCTGCTTGGCTTCCAACAACAATGCCTTGGGAAGACTCTCAATCGTATATTTTGAGATTTCTTTTTCGAGATAATGCAGTTCTTCGTATTGCTTCAAGAACCATATGTCGATTTTGGTAATCTCATGAATGGTTTTTAAAGGAATCCCCAACTGAATGGCATCATACAACACAAAAACCCTATCCCAACTGGCTACTTTCAGTTTTTGGATAATGGTATCGTAGTCTTTGTAGCCTTTTCCGTCAGCACCTAATCCATTACGTTTAATTTCAAGGGATTGTGTCGCTTTATGCAGGGCTTCTTGGAACGAACGTCCAATACCCATCACCTCGCCCACGGATTTCATTTGAAGTCCCAAAGAGCGGTCAGAACCTTCGAATTTATCAAAGTTCCAACGCGGGATTTTTACGATAACGTAATCCAAAGTAGGCTCAAAGAGTGCTGAAGTGGATTTGGTGATTTGGTTACCCAATTCATCCAAAGTATACCCAATCGCCAACTTGGCGGCAATTTTCGCAATAGGGTACCCAGTTGCTTTAGAAGCCAATGCCGAAGAACGTGAAACGCGAGGATTGATTTCAATCGCGATGATATCTTCCGCTTCATCTGGACTTACCGCAAATTGAACATTACAACCACCAGCAAAATCCCCAATACTGCGCATCATATGAATGGCCATATCACGCATGCGTTGGAAAGTTCTATCCGATAATGTCATCGCGGGGGCCACTGTGATGGAATCCCCAGTGTGAATCCCCATCGGGTCCATATTTTCAATGGTACAAATGATGACAACGTTGTCATTCTTATCCCGTAATAACTCCAGTTCGTACTCCTTCCATCCCATCAAGGCCTTGTCAATCATCACCTCGTGAATGGGCGATATTTCCAAAGCACGGCTCAATAATCCGTCGAAATCATTTGGGTCATAAACGATGGAGGCTCCTGCCCCACCCAAGGTGAACGAGGCACGAATCACCAAAGGAAAACCAAACTCTTGCGCGATTTCTTTTCCCTTTAAAAAGGAAGTAGCCGAGGCCTGTGGTGGCATTCCGATACCAATTTTCAACATTAACTCACGGAATTTCTCCCGGTCTTCCGTAATGTTGATGGCATCAATATCCACCCCAATGATTTCTACATTAAAATCTTCCCAAATTCCTTTTTCATCCGCTTCGATACAAAGGTTCAAAGCAGTTTGCCCTCCCATTGTGGGCAACACCGCATCAATATTGGGGTGATTTTTAAGAATTTCTATAATAGACCTTGTATTCAGGGGCTTTAGGTACACATGATCCGCCATGGAAGGGTCGGTCATGATGGTGGCAGGGTTGCTATTGATAAGGATGGTTTCGATTCCATCCTCGCGCAAGGACCGTAGTGCTTGACTTCCTGAATAATCAAATTCACAGGCCTGACCAATGATAATTGGACCAGAACCGATAATCAAAATGGACTTAAGGTCTTTTCTTTTTGGCATTCTTTTTCGTTCGTTTTATTCCAGCGTTAAAATTAGGTCAAAAAAAAGGTGCTAAACTTGAAAAGCAGCACCTTTTAATTTAAAAGTTATTGACAGCACACTATTTTTTGTGTCGTGGTTCAGATGAAACAGTTAATTTCTTTCTTCCTTTCGCTCTTCTGCGCGCAAGCACCTTTCTACCATTAGCCGAAGCCATGCGCTCTCTAAATCCATGCTTGTTTCTTCTCTTTCGCTTCGACGGTTGATATGTTCTTTTCATCGTAAAGGAATATTAAGATTTGGAATTGGCTCCAAATTTTCTGGGCGCAAATATACGAAGAGTTTTTACTTCGACAAATGGTTTGTAAAAAATGTTTATGTTAGATTTGCTCCAGCAAAGCACAGCGGAATGCACTCACCTACTCGTTTCAGAAAAACCATCCTTTTAACACTGATTTTAGCCGCACCTTTCGTATTGACGGGTCAACAGAAAATAGGCTATAATTTAAAGGTAAACGATAGCTTCAAGATTCTACAAAAAGCGGAACAACTTATTACCCAGGAGTTGGAAGGCAGTAAACACGAAATTACCAATGATTTGGAAGCCGTCTTTACGTTTACCGTGGTAGGTAAAACTGCGGATGGTTTCGATATCAAACTCGTGTTCAAGGATTTTGGGATGAAAAGTACTTCCAACCTGCAAGGCACATTGGTGAATGTAAAAGCATCTGAACCCGTTGAAGGCGATATGATGTCACAAATGTTCAAAGGACTGATTGACTACGAGTTGAATCTGACCTTATTGGAAAATGGCAAAATTGAAAATGTTGAAGGGGGTGCTGCTTTGATTGACAATATGATTCAATCTGCCGGCATAGAAGATGACTTCACCAAAAACCTAATGCGCAAATCTTTAGATAAAGAATTCAGTTCGGGTGGACTGGCCAAAAGCTTTGAACAAATGACTTTCTTTTACCCCGATGTAGCCGTGGATAAAGGTTCCACATGGGAGAATACCTTCTCTGGAAAGCTCAAAGCGGAAAATACGTGGCAGTTGGATGAGGTGACTTCGGATTCACTAACCATAACAGGTAAAGGAAACATATCCGTAGACACTAATGAGAGCGGCACCGTAATGGCTTTAGCAGGTGACCATGCGTATACAATTGTGACGAATACTGAAAATGGATTCATCAGTTCCATTGAAACCACAAGTTTTGCCGCAGGGCATTCCAAAATGGCACAGTTGGGTGATGTGGAAATCCCAACATCCATCAAATCAACCGTTACCTACGAATTAATACAGTAATACATGTTCAATAAGAATATCAAATTGGTTTTGGCAGCTTTGATAATTGGCTATGCGGTATACCAATTTATTGAAGGATATATTGGCAACGGAATTGCCTTAATTTTTCTATCCCTAATATTCATCTTTTTATATTTCCGGAATGAGATTATTCTTCTCGCCTTTTTGCGCATGCGCAAACAAGATATGGATGGTACCCAAAGATGGTTGGAGAAAATCAAAAATCCTGAAGCTTCGTTGATAAAAAAACAACAAGGGTATTACAACTACCTTCATGGTATCATTTATTCCCAAAAGAACCTAACGCAAGCCGAAAAGTATTTTAAAAAAGCGTTGAACCTTGGTTTGACCATGGATTATGACGTGGCTATGGCCAAATTAAGCCTTGCGGGCATTTCCATGCAAAAACGAAGAAAACGTGAAGCCACCAAATTGCTTCAAGAGGCCAAAAAACTGGACAAAAACAATATGCTGACCGAGCAAATCAAGATGATGCAGCAGCAGATGAAGAAAATCTAGCGGTTGTATAAATTTCGATGGACGAGTACCTAATTTCTCTCAAATCAAATTGGTTTTTACATTCGGGTTTGATTCCTCTACATTTTAGGTAGTATCTAGGGAATAAAGTCCAGAAATAAGATTAACGGCCCTAGCTATCAATTCAAACCCTTACTTCGTTAATTTACTTGTATTTTTTTGATTCACAAGGGTAATCTTTGTTCCATTCAAGCTTTCAGTCAACTGATGAAAAAGATAACACTATGAAAAGCATCCTTTTTTCAGGTTTTTGGTTATGTGGTGTCCTCGCCCTTCAAGCCCAAAACCTGATTTCCAAACCGGGCTATTTTAAAACAGAGTTGGACAGCCTACTGGAAACGCAAATAGTAGCCAGTTTGGACTCCCTGTTTCACGATATGTCGGACTTTAAATTGAGTACAGAATATTTAAAGGAGGAAGAAAGTGAGTTGACCACTGCCATTTTAAATCGATATTTTATTTCTCCAATCCGTAGAAAAAGAACTTTTTTTAAAGACTACTCCTGTGAACTCATTAATCTATACAAGACAGAAGAAAGCAAATACTTCCTTACCGTAGTAGTTACGAAAATAGAATCCAGGGAAGTCCATCACATCATAGATTTGTTGGCAACACCAACAAAGGAAAAAATCTTTTTTTCCACTCCTATAAAACACCATACTCGATTTTGGAAAAATCACATAGTGGGAAACGTCACCTACCATTTTAGAGATACCATAAACTTATCAAACGCTAAGGAATTCGACCGAAAGAACACTTTGATATCCCAAAAGCTGGGATTGACACCAGATAGTTTCGATTTCTATATGTGTTATAATGAACAAGAGGTGCTAAACCTTCTTGGTATTCGGTTTCTTTCCAACAGAGTGGGTTTAACCCGTAACGGTTTTGGAGTATACACAAAAACCATATGTGCCATTGAGAATCACGAAGACTTCTCACATGATGTGTTTCATTATTACTCGGGAAAAATAAATCAACCACAAGATAGAAACTGGATTACCGAAGAAGGTGTAGCATATCTATGGGGAAATGCATATTACACTGACTCTGAAGGCGAGATGATTTCACATGCCCGGTTGGTGTCAGAATTAAACGCTTATTTGGATTCCAATCCCAATACGAACCTTTTTGAGCTCTTCGAAAGAAATACAAAAATCTTCTCTCGTATTGCCCCTGAAATCTCGGTACGTTCTACAATAGCCGGGGTTTTGGCCCATGAGATAGAAAGCAAAAAAGGAATGCAAGGTGTTTTAGCATTAATAAATGCTGGAAGTAAAAATAGATTGGAAAACTTCTTAATAGCGACTAACCAAATTGTTGGTATAAACCGACGTAACTTTAATGCTCGCGTGAAAAAACTGCTCAAAAACTATCCCGTAGTGGAATAAAAGAGAAAATCTTATTTCCCTTCGGTAGTTTCTTTATAATACCCCTTGTTCGGAATTTCAATAGTGTACTTCTTTCGCGAAGCATTATTCAAATGTGGCTCTCGCAACCAAGGATTGTGTCTTTTCAAAATCTTATAATTGATTTCATACAGCTTTGCAAAGTCAGCCCAGCTGGTTACCGCTGTATCTACTTCTACAGTGAAGGTAGGAACGCTGTCATACAAATCATCATTTTCTACCTCGAAGCCATACTTGGCAGGGTTCGACAGAATTTCTTTGATAGCCAAAATTCGGAAAACATAGCGTTTGGTCTCTTCACCCAACAACAAATCATAGTAATCATCTACTTTTTGGATGCGCATATACTTCTGAATCCCGCCGGGTCCAGCATTGTATGCCGCAGCAGTTAAAGTCCATGTACCAAAACGTTTTTTCCAACGATTCAAATATTCACAAGCCGCTTGGGTGGATTTTTGGATATGGTAACGTTCATCTACATTAGCATTGACTTCCAATCCATATTCCTTTCCGGTACCTTTCATAAAATGCCACATTCCCGCCGCACCTGCGGGCGAAGCAATATCAATCAGAGCACTTTCTGCCACTGCTAGATATTTGAAATCATCTGGAATACCATTTTTCGCCAAAATGGGTTCAATGATAGGGAAATATCTGTGGGCCCGCTTCATAAGCAGCAAGGCGTTGGATTGCCAATAGGTGTTTACCAAGAATTCCCGGTCTATGCGTTCCATAATATCCTGGTCATCCATAGGTACAGGCTCCCCCGCAAAATTCAAATCCTTCGGGATTTCAATAGCACTGATTTGATAGCCATCCGCCACATTTTTTTCAGGGTTGACCACTTGGGTCAAAGCTTCTTTTTGTTCTGGAGAAGATTGCACCGCAAAAATCAGAGTGCCTACTACCACTAATGCACCAATGACTGCCAAGACATTTTTCAGATATTTCATACAAGGAATTTGAAACAAAGATATAGTATAGAACTACCTTATGATAAAATAATTGCCGGCAGATGTTCATTGAACCATTTGGCCCGATGTACTATCATGGCGTGATGACCGTTACGCACTACCGTACAATCTTTGATTTTTTTGATAGGAAACACATTGTCCTTGTCCCCATGAATATGCACCACACCCGGTAAGGGTTCGCCTTGAGACCAATTCACCATGTGATGTATAGACCAGTCCATGTAATGCTTATCTTTTATGGATAAATACCTTTGGTACAAGTCTAAACGCTTCTTCAAATGTTCTCCAAAAGCATATTTGGCCAAAAGCTCCACATTATTGACCAATCCAGTGGGAAGCAACTTATGCGCACCAGTACTTCTCGCAAACTTCATTTTAAAAGGTAATTCTTTGGAGGATTTTACACTGGAAACCACGATAACTTTGCGGACAGGAATGATTTTCGCCATTTCCTGTACAAGCATTGCTCCAAAAGAGACTCCAAGCAAAACAACATTTGGATGTTTGATGTGTTCACACATCTTTTTCGCATACGCCTGAAGGGACATCTTCGGGTCTGGCATAAACCAATTCAATAGATGTAATTCAAACTGTTCGTGAGGCAGGCGCAATCCCTCAAAAATCAGAGAGTTGGCACCCATTCCAGGCATGCAATAGATATGGATTCGGTCATCTGGCATTTTGGACCTATTGTCGAGAACGCTAGGAAATTAACATATTTTTGACTAATTTTGTACTCCTTTTGCAATAGCCCCGCTGTTTACAGACTTGCAAAATCTTATGAATACCACCAAAAGGTACAAAGAACAAGCAAAGCCAACTTTTAAAACAGAACTATATGACAGAAATGGAAGTGAAGGATAATAGTTTCCTACGCCAGTTCGAGACGAAGGTCGATGGGCATCTCGCCAAAATTGAATACTCCTCGCAAGAAAGAAAAGTTTTTTTGACCAAACTGGTTATTCCAGAAGAAATTACCCAAGAAGGATTTAAAGAATCTTTCATCACCGCAGTACTGCAACAGATTCAAGAAAAAAACCTTAGAGTGGTTCCCACTAGTCCTCACATCGCAGGATTTTTGAGAAAGAACCGCCAATACAAGGAAATGTTGCCTGTAGGCATTCGAATCTAAGTACTTCGCGCGAAAAACCAAACTAGACCTCTCTTCGGAGAGGTTTTTTTATGCCATCACTTTTGCAGGTGCAAACGTGAAGCGCACCAAACCATCTTCATCAATTTCGGTCAATTCCACTGGATGCAATGTGTTGACCAAATCAGGATTCCAAGGTGCTTTTACCTTTACGTAGTTCTCGGTAAACCCATGGATATAACCAGCTTTGTTTTCGCCTTCGAATAGCACAGTTCGTGTGGAACCGATTTGGCTCTCATAAAAGGCCCGCCGCTTTTTCGCGGACAACCCTCTTAGCATTTTGCTCCGCTTGGCTCTCACGTTTTTAGGTACTGCCCCATCCATGGTAGCAGCTAGGGTATTGTCGCGTTCCGAATAGGTAAAAACGTGGAGATAGGAAATGTCCAAATCATTCAAGAAATGATAGGTCTCCAAGAAATGCTCATCGGTTTCACCCGGGAAGCCAACAATAACATCTACTCCAATACAAGCGTGGGGCATAACCGCTTTGATTCGTGAAATACGCTCGGTATACAAGTTGGTCAAATAGCGACGGCGCATCAATTTTAGCAGCGCATCACTACCGCTCTGCAATGGAATATGAAAGTGGGGAACAAAAGAATTACTATCCGCAACAAAATCAATGGTTTCATTCTTTAGCAGATTAGGCTCTATGGAAGAAATACGAAGTCTATGTATGCCTTTTACCTCATCCAAGGCCTTAACCAAATCCAGAAACGTATGCTCATGTTTTTTGTTCCCGAACTCTCCCTTACCGTAATCCCCAATGTTTACTCCGGTAAGAACGATTTCCTTAATACCTTTTGCAGAAATCTCCGCAGCATTATTCAAAACGTTCTCCAAGGTATCACTTCGGGAAATACCCCTAGCTAAAGGAATGGTACAATAGGTACATTTATAGTCACAACCATCTTGTACCTTTAAAAAAGCACGAGTCCGGTCGCCAATGGCATAACTCCCTACGTAAAAGTCGGCTTCCTCGATTTCGCAGGAATGGATTTGAGCTTTTCGTTTTTTGTTCGTGCCCTGAGCGGAGTCGAAGGGCTCGGACTCCACCAAATCGTTCAGATAATGGGTGATTTTGAATTTTTCAGTTGCACCCAAAACCATATCAACACCATCAACATCGGCCAATTCTTCTGGCTTAAGCTGCGCATAACAACCAACGGCAATCACAAAAGCATCTGGGTTGCCTTTTTGGGATTGCTTTACGATGGTTTTAAAACGCTTGTCCGCGTTCTCGGTTACCGAGCAAGTATTGATGACATAGATGTCAGCTTCTTCCGAAAAATCCACCCGTTCAAAACCCTCGTTTTCAAAACTTCGGGCAATGGTAGACGTCTCAGAAAAATTGAGCTTGCATCCTAACGTATAAAAGGCAACTTTTTTGGGCATAACCTACTGAAAATCGGGCTGCAAAGGTAATAAATTGTTCGAAGAGAAAATACCCTAGCAGATTCGTTCAGGACTTCCTCCACTTTTTAGTCTGCTCAAAAACTTCCGTTAGAATCGCCTCTTCGGTTTCATTAAAGTCTATTTCCCGTCGTTTCATCATAGCCGTTGCGGCTTCATATGCTTTTTTGGGCAGATAGGTGGTAAAACCAGAAGCCCCACCCCAAGTAAAGCTGGGAATAAAGTTTCGAGGGTACCCACTCCCAAAAATATTGGCACTCACCCCAACAACAGTTCCTGTATTGAACATCGTATTGATTCCGCATTTACTATGGTCACCCATAATCAAGCCGCAGAATTGCAACCCGGTTCGCGCAAAACCTTCGGTTTTATAGTTCCAAAGACGCACTTCGGCATAGTTGTTTTTTAAGTTGGACGTATTGGTATCCGCTCCCAAATTGCACCACTCGCCCAGCACGGAATTCCCCAAAAAACCTTCGTGCCCTTTATTGGAATTCGCAAAAAGCACCGAATTATTGACCTCGCCGCCGAGTTTGCATCCAGGTCCAGCAGTTGTAGGACCATAAATTTTGGCACCCATTTTCAGAATAGCACTTTCACAAAGCGCAAATGCACCTCGCACAATGCATCCTTCTAATATGGTTGCATTCTTTCCAATATAAATAGGTCCCGTAGAAGCATTCAAAATGCTAAATTCAACCATAGCGCCTTCTTCCAAAAAAATACTATCTGCATTCACCACTTGGTTGGTCTCCGAAATTGGTTGACTTTTCCTTCCTTGGGTTAGCAGCTGAAAATCTTCCTCTATAGCCTCTCCATTTTTAGAAAAAATATCCCAAGGATTTGTAATAGTCATCGGTTCCCCTTCAAATGAAACCCCTTTAAAAGTATCCGTAGAAGGTTCTTGTTTTGCATCGGTTGTACGATACGCTATGATGATTTCACCATACAGTAACATTTCGTTTTCTGACAGTGCCTTAATAGCACTAACCAATTGGGGATTCGGCAAAAAAATGGAATGAATTACTACATTATCCAAAGCGCTGACCATGGGAAACTTATCAGAGAGATACGCTTCCGTTTTGTCGCTAACCGTAGCGCCCAAATGTTTTTCCCACTTCTCCTTAATAGTCAAAATACCGATACGGATATCAGAGATAGGTCGCGTGTACGTCAAGGGCAACAAGGCTTCCCTGAACGTACCATCCGCCAGAATGTAGTTCATAGTGTTAGTTTCAGATACCCTAAAAATAAAAAACGCCGCTGAGACTGTCAGCGGCGTTTTCTGAATACTTATGAAAGATTATTCAGCTTTTTTCTCTTCTTTGCTGAACTTCTTGTATTTGTTCTTGAACTTGTCAATACGTCCTGCAGTATCAATAAGCTTGGTTTTACCAGTGTAAAATGGATGTGAAGTTCTTGAAATCTCCAATTTGATTAAAGGATATTCAACACCATCAACGGTAATCGTCTCTTTTGCCTCTGCAGTGGACTTGGTGATGAACACGTCTTCATTCGACATGTCTTTGAACGCCACTAGTCTATAATTCTCTGGATGAATATCTTTTTGCATGATAATCTCAATTTTTTCAGGGTGCAAATGTAATCATTTCTAATTGCAATACAATAGTGTTTGGTTAAAAAATATTAGCATCGAGATGTGTAACAAATTTCAATAACCCGGTACTAACTTCATAACAACTCTAAAATATTCCAAATGGAACAAATTCAACCGAAAACGGGGAAATTCTCTCTGAACTACGGCCTCATCCTAGGAGGCATTAGTGTGGTATTTGGAGTTTTGCTCTTCACGCAAGACTTACATACCTCCCAAAGTCCTGGGCTCATGATTTTTAGTATTGTCCTTATGGTGGCGGTAACTTTTTTGGGCATTATGGCCTTTAAAAAAGCAAACGAATCCTATTTAACCGTTAGTCAAGCGCTTAAAATTGGGGCGGGAATCGCTTTAATTGCTGCCATTATCGGCATCATTTACAATCTTGTCCTTATTAATGTGCTTGACCCTGACACTCCAGCAAAAATTATGGACGCCCGTCTCGGGCCTGCATTGGAGAGCGGCGATATCACCCAAGAACAGTTTAACCAACAAAAAGAGCAAGGCATTCAGTATTGGTGGATGGGCTATCCGTTTATCCTCATCATCAACATTGTAATCGGTCTGGTTTTGGGGCTTATTTCGGGGTTGATTCTTAAAAAAGCCAAACCCGCCTACTAAGCAAAAAGTGCTACTTTTGGGGGAATTGTTGATACGACACAATGCAGATTTCCGTTGTTATCCCCTTGCTGAATGAGAAGGAATCCTTGCAAGAACTTCATGATTGGATTGTACAAATTATGCAATCCAATCATTTTTTATATGAAGTGCTTTTCATTGATGACGGTAGTACCGATGGTTCTTGGGAATTAATTGAAAAACTGTCTAAGGCAAACGAAAATGTGAAAGGCATTCGCTTTCTGCGCAACTTCGGAAAATCCCAAGCCCTTCATGCTGGTTTTAAAGCTGCCCAAGGCGATGTCATTATCACTATGGATGCAGACTTGCAGGACAATCCAGAAGAAATCCCTGAATTATTTCAGATGATAACCCAAGAAGGGTATGATGTGGTATCCGGCTGGAAGAAAAAGCGCTATGATTCGGTCATCACGAAAAACATTCCCTCCAAACTCTTCAATTGGGCTGCGAGACGAACTTCCGGGCTAAAACTGCATGATTTCAATTGCGGGCTTAAAGCTTTTGATAAAGATGTGGTCAAAAACATTGAAGTTTCAGGAGAAATGCACCGCTATATTCCCGTTTTGGCCAAAAACGCAGGTTTTCGAAATATTACTGAAAAAGTCGTGCAACATCAGGCCCGAAAATACGGCACTACTAAATTCGGCGCAGAGCGATTCATTAATGGTTTTCTGGATTTGATTACGATTTGGTTTGTATCCAAATTTGGACGCCGTCCCATGCACCTATTTGGTGCTTTGGGTGTACTGATGTTTGTGATAGGCTTTGGCTTTTCCATTTATTTGGGGGTTGACAAGCTCTTTTTAAATCCTACGGGAAGGCTTATCACCCAAAGACCTCAATTCTACATTGCCTTGACCGCGATGCTTCTAGGAACACAACTTTTCTTGGCCGGATTTTTAGGCGAAATCATGGTCCGTTCACGCAAGAACGACACCCGATACACCATCTCCGATAAAATTAACTTGAAGGAAACTTCTTAAGCCAGAATCTTTGTAATTTTACTGTTAAAACAACCGCACTACATGGATGCAATACGCGCTACGGCCGAATCATGGCTAACCGACTTTTTCGACGCAGACACCAAAACTGAAATCCAAAACCTTATCACCAACGACCCTGAAGAACTGAAAGAGCGGTTCTATAAAGATTTGGAATTTGGGACCGGCGGTATGCGTGGCGTCATGGGTGTTGGCACCAATCGCATCAACAAATATACTTTGGGAAAAAACACCCAAGGATTGAGCAATTATCTCAAGAAAAATTATCCAGGAGAGGACTTGAAAGTGGTCATCGCCTACGATTGCCGTCACAATTCGGATACGCTTTCCCAAACCGTTGCAGAGATTTTCTCTGCCAACGATATCAAAGTATACCGTTTTTCGGCTTTGCGAACCACTCCTGAGTTATCCTTTGCGGTGCGCCATTTAGAATGTCATGCCGGAATTGTCCTTACCGCTTCGCACAATCCACCGGAGTATAATGGCTACAAAGTGTACTGGGGTGATGGCGGTCAGATTGTACCACCTCAGGACGGAGAAATTATTGCGGAAATCAATACTATCTCTTTTGAGGATATAAAGTTTGAAGCCAAACCCGAACATATCGTATCCATTGACACGGAAGTAGACAACGCTTTTTTTGAAGCTTCCGTGACCAACGGAAATTTTGATGTCCCAGGAAAAAACGATTTTAAAATTGTTTTTACGGCCTTGCACGGAACTTCCATCACAGCAATTCCTGAAGTGTTGAAACGCGCGGGTTATGCCAATGTGACCATAATTGAGGAGCAAGCAGAACCCAACGGAGACTTCCCAACGGTAAAATCGCCAAATCCTGAAGAACCTGAAGCATTGACCCTTGCCATTAAAAAGGCTGAAGAAATTGGCGCTGATATGGTTGTGGGTACTGACCCTGACAGCGACCGTCTAGGCATTGCGGTACGCAATTTGGAAGGCGAAATGGAATTGCTCAACGGAAACCAAACAATGGTCTTAATGACCCGTTTCTTATTGGAACGCCACAAAGCTAAAGGGTTTGCAGGAAACGAATTCATCGCGACCACCATTGTATCCACACCCATGATGGAACAAATGGCGAAAGCCTATGGCGTGGAATTCAAAACTGCCCTAACGGGCTTCAAATGGATTGGCAAAATGATCAAGGACTTCCCGAACTCAAAGTTTTTGGGCGGTGGAGAAGAGAGTTTTGGCTACATGGTCGGGGATTTTGTTCGTGATAAGGACGCCGTAACCTCTACCCTACTCGCTTGCGAAATAGCAGCAGAAGCCAAAGCGAAAGGCAGTTCATTTTACGAAGAACTCATCCAGTGCTATGTGGATTTCGGTTTTTATAAAGAATCCTTGGTATCCTTGACCAAAAAAGGGATAAGTGGTGCCGAAGAAATCAAGCAAATGCTGAAAGATTTCAAAGAAAACCCGGTAGAATCCGTTCAAGGCTCTCCAGTGATTTGGATTGAGGATTACAATACCGCAACGGCTAAAAATGTAAAAACCGGTGAAGAACGAGCTATGGATTTACCCAAATCCAACGTCTTGATTTATGAGACTGAAGATGGCACTCGAATCGCGGCACGCCCTAGTGGTACCGAGCCCAAGGTGAAATTCTACATCAGTACGAACGCCACCTTGGAGGAAGCCGAAGATTTTAAATCCGTAAATTCGCAGCTTGATACCAAGATTAAAGGTATTCTTGGCGAATTGAACCTATAATTCCATGGATTACTTTAGGAAAATCCTCCGGTTTGCGGGCCCTTACCGCAAATACGGATTCCTGAATATTTTTTTCAACATCCTTTATGCGCTCTTCAGTGCGCTGTCTTTCGCTGCACTGATTCCCATGCTGGATGTGCTCTTTAAACCTGAGCAAAAAGTCTATGTAAAACCGGTCTACGAAGGTTTTGGCTCCTTAAAAGACTATTTGCAAGACCGTATCAACTTTGAAGTTACCGCCTATTCGGGCGATGACGACATGAAAGGTTTGGTTTTGGTCATCGGCCTGGTATTGGTGCTTTTCTTGATGAAAAATGCCTTTAATTACCTGGCCATGTACTTCATCACCTTCTTGCGTAATGGGGTGCTGAAGGACATCCGCAACAAGATGTACCAAAAAATAGTGGACTTGCCGATTGCCTTCTTTTCTGAAAAACGGAAAGGTGATGTCATTGCCAGAATTACCTCCGACGTACTCGAAATACAGCATTCATTCCTTTCTATTCTGGAATTGATTGTGCGCGAACCGTTGACGATTCTGTTCACCATTCTCATCATGTTCGGAATAAGTACTAAGCTGACGGTTTTCGTTTTTGTATTCATTCCTGTAGCCGGAATGATTATTTCGAGAATCGGAAAATCGCTTAAAAAGCAATCCGACAAAGTACAACGCGAACAAGGCGAGTTTTTGTCGATTGTGGAAGAAACTTTAGGCGGACTTAGAGTCATCAAAGCCTTTACCGCAGAATCTCGCTTTTATCAGATTTTTAAAGCTTCGACCCACCGTTTTTTTAGTTTTTCCAATGCCTTGCTCAACCGACAAAATTTAGCTTCTCCAACAGGGGAATTTTTAGGAATCCTCGTTATCGGTGTGCTATTATGGTTTGGTGGAAAAATGGTGTTAGTCGACAAGACTTTGGATGCGTCCTCATTCATAGCGTACATGGGGTTGGCGTACAACATCTTGACCCCAGCAAAAGCCATCAGCAAAGCATCCTACGGCGTTCGAAAAGGAAACGCTGCCGCGGAAAGAGTGCTCGAAATCTTGGAATCCGAAAATCCGATTCAAAACTCACCCAACGCCATTGAAAAAGAAGATTTCCAAACCGAAATCGAATTCAAAAACGTCAGCTTTAAGTACGAAGACGATTACGTCCTCAAAAACTTTAATCTCAGGATTCCTAAAGGAAAAACAGTCGCTTTGGTTGGCCAATCCGGCAGTGGAAAAAGCACCGTGGCCAACTTGGTTTCACGTTTTTACGATGTGAATGAAGGGGAAGTACTTTTAGATGGGCAAAACATCAAAAACGTATCCAAGTCTTCTTTGCGGAAACTGATGGGTTTTGTAACGCAAGACTCTATCCTTTTCAATGATACGGTTCGTAATAATATCTCCTTGGGCAAAGAAGACGCCACCGACGAAGAAATTCAAGCCGCAGCCAAAATTGCCAATGCCCATGAGTTCATCAAAGAACTTCCCAACAGTTACGATACCAATATTGGTGATAGCGGCAACAAACTGAGTGGCGGACAAAAACAACGCCTTTCCATTGCTCGTGCAGTCTTGAAAAACCCACCCATTATGGTGTTGGATGAAGCCACTTCAGCCTTGGACACCGAAAGCGAACGGTTGGTGCAAGACGCCTTGGAAAACATGATGCGCAACCGAACCTCATTAGTCATCGCACACCGCCTCTCTACCATTCAAAATGCCGATAGTATTGTTGTCCTCCACCAAGGCGAAATCATTGAACAAGGCACCCACGAAACCCTGATGCAATCCAACAAAAATTATAAGAAGTTGGTGGAGATGCAATCCCTAGCGCCATAGAAGTTCAAGCTCAAGTGTCAAGTTCAAATCTCAAAAAGTAAGCATCAAAAACAGAATTATCAGACCCAATACAGCTTCGTGTAGTTAGTGTAATTCGTATCCAGACTCTGAATTTTAAAACACCTAGACTCAAAAGCAAACATCGTCACGGACCCTGAGCGTACACCGTCGGCCGAAGCCTTTGGAGCAGGTCAAGTCGAAGGGCAAGTTTCAAGCATCGAACTCAAAAAAATTTCGTGTCATTAGTGTAACCCGCCTGAACGGACGGGCAGGTTCGTGTCAAAACCCAAACTTCAATCTCAAAAAAAACAATTAGCAAACCACATACTCTAAATTTAAATTTAAGTATTGCAACGGACCCTGAGCGGAGTCGAAGGGCAAGTTCCAAATTACAAGTACCAACCTCAAAACATATTCGTGTCATTAGTGTAACCCGCCTGAACGGAAGGGCAGGTTAGTGTCCAAACTGAAGATTCAAGACACAAGAACCAAGACGCAAGACCTCAGAATTCAGACCTTAGACCTTGGACCTTCGACTGAGCTCTGACTACTGACAACTGTTTATTGCTTATTGTAAAGTGTTAATTGTTCCTTGAAAAAGATTCCTTCAGTCATACTTCCTTCGGAATAAAGCAATCTGCGACTTTCGACCCCATAGTCCGAAGCCAAATTGGCGAAGGACTAAACCTTTCCGTACCTTAGTAGTCAAAAGGGCAAACGCATGCAACCCTTGATAGCCGACGAAACCTTGGTAGCGCAACTCAAGCGCCCCGAATCGCGGGAAAAAGCCTTTGGCGTATTGGTCAATACGTACAAAGAACGCCTCTATTGGCATATTCGTAGGATTGTGCTCGACCACGACGATACCGATGATGTATTGCAGAATACCTTCATCAAAATCTATCGGAACATCGAAGGGTTCAAAGGCGATAGCAAACTCTATTCTTGGATGTACCGCATTGCCACCAACGAATCGTTGACGTTTTTAAAGCAGCGGTCCAAAAAAAGTGGTGTCACCGACGAAGAACTAAAAACCCGAATGATAGAAAACTTGGAAGCAGACGTATATTTCGAAGGAGACGAAATTCAGCTAAAGCTGCAGCAAGCCTTGGCCACCTTACCCGAAAAGCAAAAACTGGTATTCAACATGAAATACTACCAAGAAATGAAATACGACGAAATCTCCGAAGTGCTCGAAACCTCGGTCGGGGCCCTAAAAGCCTCCTATCATTTGGCCGTAAAAAAATTGGAAGCCTATTTTAAAGAACATTAAACCATTGTAGAAAAAAAGAGTCAAACCAACGTCATGGGGAAAAATAAAGGAGAAGATTTCAAACTGCCCGAAGGGTACTTCGCCAACTTTAACGCGCGGTTGCAAGAGCGCATGAAAGCGGAAGTTGAAGATGAGGCACTATCCTTTTTGCCCAAATCTGATGGGTTCAAAGTACCTGACGGTTACTTCGACCAACTTTCCGAACAGCTAAAGCAAAAGCTAGAACCCAAAGAAACCAAGGTCATTAACCTACGAACATATCGAAAAGTGGCCTACAGTGTCGCTGCGGTGGCCGCCATCTTTATTTTAGTGTTTTCGTTACGAACACCCGCGGAGGCTTCAGTGGAATTTTCCGATTTGGCGAATGCCGAAATCGCTTCTTATTTTGAAGATACCCAATGGGATGTGACTACCGCCGAATTGGCTGAAATCATTCCCGTAGAAGAAGTAGAATTGGCCGATTTGGTAGAAACTGACCTAGAATCAGAGAACATTTTGGAATATTTGGACGAGAATATCGAGGATATTGATGAAATTGACCTGAATTTTGAAACGTATGAAGAATAAAGTACTCATCTTGCTCCTACTTATTTGCCAAGGTACCGCCCTCTGGGCACAAGGGCCTGTGCGTGACCGCATCAAAACCTTAAAAGTAGCCTTTATCACCGAGCGTTTGGCTTTGACCTCCCAAGAAGCCCAAACCTTCTGGCCCGTGTACAACGCACATGCTAAAGAGTTAGATGCCATACGCAAAAAAGAACGTACCGAGCTCAAAAGCAAAATTCCCGTATTGCAAGACCTTTCGGCCCAGCAATCCTCCAAGTTGTTAGACCAATACGTGAGCATCCAAAAAGCAAAGCACGAAGCCGAACTGGCCTACATGCAAGAACTCGAGAAAGTGCTCCCACCCAAAAAAGTACTGCTGTTGCTCCAAGCCGAAGAAGACTTCAAAAAGCGCCTCTTGCAACAATACCGCAAACGCAAAGCCGGCGGGTAATATACAGTTGGCAGTACTTAGATTTCAGATTTCAGACCTCACAAACCAAACTATGTCATGCTGAACTGTATTCAGCATCTTTTTACAATAGGGGCAACCATAAAGATAGAACCTGAATCCCACCTGAACGGACAGGCAGGCAAGTTGAGGTTGACGTTAATTCACATCCATACCCTTCATGTGACCCGCCTGAACGGACGGGCATGTTCGTATCAAAAAAAAGACATCAGAACCAAGACACAGGACATCAGATTTCAGACTTTAGTCTTTGACCTTGGACTTTGGACTTTGGACTTTGGACCTTGAACTTTGGACTTTGGACTTTGGACTTTGAATGTGCCAAAAAGAAAACCCGGTTTTCCAGAAATCGCGAAGCACGGGGCGGAAGTGCGTTTCGCAAAGCGAAAAAGAGCATGAAGCCCCAAATGCAAGCAGTTTGGGGCGAAGGACCAAAATTTCCTGAAAACCAAAAGGATTTTTTGGTTCGTTTTGTATCCCTACAAAATGAACAGAACATCGGACATCAGAAATAAGACTTTCGACCTTATAATTTACGCTCCAAAGTTTTTTAACCTTCGTAGCCGAGTCACTTCGGCGAAGCAGGCCAGGGAAAGACCAACCTCCTACCTTGTAGTCCGAAACTTTTCAGCCTTCGTAGCTGAGCTACTTCGGCGAAGCAGGCTAGTGAAGGACTAACCAGTTCTCGATACAATTTTCTTCGAAAACCACTCGAACTGACATCCACCTTCTGATTTCTGATAACTGACAATTGCTCATTGTTCATTTTTAATTGTCAATTGAAAAATATTCCTTCCGGCGGTCCTTCGGAATAAACCCTCTTGTGACCTTCGACCTTCGACTTTCTACGTTCAACTTTCAACTTACAGTCCGAAACTTTTCAGCCTTCGTAGCCAAGCCACTTCGGCGAAGCAGGCCAGGGAAAGACTAACCTCCTACCTTGTAGTCCGAAACTTTAGTGGAGAAGCACCCGATATCCAACATCTGACATCCGACTTTCGACTTTCGACTTTCGACTTTGGACTTTGGAACCTATATCTTATAGTCCGAAACTTTTCAGCCTTCGTAGCCGAGCTACTTCGGCGAAGCAGGCTAGCGAAGGACTAACCAGTTCTATACAATTTTCCTCGAAAACCGCTCGAACTGACGTCCGCTTTCTGATTTCTGACCACTCACTAACCATTGCTAATTGTTCATTGCTCATTGCCCATTGTTCATTGCTCATTGTTCATTGTTCATTGAATAAGATTCCTTCCGGCGGTCCTTCAGAATACCCCCTGTGACTTTCATCCTTATGGTCCGAAGCCTTGGCGAAGGAGCACCCTTCATCCGACATTCGAAATCCGACATCTGACATCTGACCTTCGACCTTCGCCCCTTGACCTTTGATTTTGACTTTCGATTTTCAACTTTACAGTCCGAAACTTCAGTGAAGGACTGCCCCATCCCCTGCATCCATCAACTCAAACCGGGCATCCATAAAACGGCGTCACAAAACTACTACCTATCAATATAGTTTTACGGTTGTTCAATAAAAGAAACAATGCGAAACCAGAAGAAAACAGTCTCGCAACCCATCAAACATCTATTTAATTATTTAAAGAAAAAGAAATGATGAATTTCAGAAAAACCGTATGGGCTACCATGATAGCCGTACCAACTTTGTTCACGGCTTGTAGTGAACCCGAAGTATCGGACGAAGTCACACAACTGCGACAAACTCAAGCAGACCTTTTGGCGCAACGGGTAGAAGCACAACGTTTGGAAAATGCAGAGCAGGCACTGGAAAATGCCTTAAAAGCATTGCAAAACGAAGCAGATTCAGTTGACTTGCAAAGGCAAATGGCAGAAGATTTGGCCTCAATAGAAGAAGCCAACTTAGAGCTGCAACAAGCCATCGATGCATTGGAAGATTATTTGCGTACCCAAGGCCTTCAAGATGCCGCTGACCATTTGATTAGTTACGGTAACGCACAAAGTGATGCGAACAGCGTGTTTGGCGATATTATTGAAAAAGAAGTAATGATTGCCGAAATGGAACTAGCCATTGGTGCGAATAACCCCGAAGGAGAAGGTTTAATCTCCTATGAGTTGGCAGCAGAAATCATTCAACGTGATTTGGATGAGCTAAACGCTAAGTTGGCCGCCGAAGAAGCAGCACTCGAAAGTTTGGAAGAAGTCGCAACAGACCCAAGTACCGCGCAAAGCGAAATCAATGACCTCTGGACCGAAATTCAAGACTTGGAAAACAAGAATTTGGCCCTAATGGTTGAAATTACAAAAGCCCAACAAACCGCCGATGCAGCGGTCCAAGTATTGAATGATGCAGAAGATACCATTGCCGAATATGAAGAAGAAACAAGCGATATTGAAGGCGCACAACAAGACATTACTAACAAGCAAGATGAAATAGCAGCAAAGCAGGATGAGATAACAGACTTAGGTGTTGACCTAGTGGATGCAAACACGGCGCTAACAACAGCCCAAGGTGCACTTGATAACGCTGAAACCGCACTAGCCCCCTACTTGGCAGCCATTAGCGCTGCTGAAGCAGATTTGGCGGCTGCGCAAAACGCTGAGTATGCAGCGCAAATCGACTACAACATTGTACTCAACGATTTTAATAATAATAATGCTACACAAGCTGACTTAGATGCCGCCCAGGCTGATCTTGATGCGGCTATAGCAGCTACTAACGACGCGCAGGTAGCATTGAATGACGCAGAAAACGCAGCTGGTGGCCCACAAGATACCTATGATGCAGCGCTGTTTGTTAGAGATGCTGCCCAAACATCCATTGATGGTATCAATGATAACATCGCTGATGCTAACGATGACTTGGCAGACCTTCAATCAGAATTGATTCAATTGGAGGAAACCTTGGTTGACCAACAGAACGACGTAGCCAACCTACAAGCCGCCTATGATGCCGCGATACAGGATTTGATTCAATTAGAAGATGACGCTGAAGCAGCCCAAGATATTGTAAATGGTTTGCAAAATGAGTACGATGCTAACGATGATATGGCTGATAACCTTCAGAATGTCATAGACGTTCTTGAAAATCAGTTAGATGGTGTCAACGATGCTATTAATGATGTAAAAGATGATATTGAAGATACCAAAGCATCGGTACAAGCCAAAGAAAAAATGTTGGCTGATAATACCATTAGCGAAACCGAATGGCAGCGCGAAATTGTTCGTGAACAAGCTGAGTTAGCCAAGCTCAATGAAGAGTACAACGCGCATTTGGTCTTGGCGCAAGCCTATTTAGACGCCTATAACGCTGCAATAGCAGCATTGGGTTAATTGATTTCATAACGTTTGTAATGTAGGGGCAGCGCGCCTTTTGCGCGCTGCTTTTTACATGATAACACATCAACCAATTTCCTTAAGAAATAACATATGAAAACATATTTAGCACTTTGCTGTACGGCCTTGTTTGCCTTGAGCTTTGCCCAAGCACAACAAACCGATAGCGAAGCCGTGGATTACACTCCTAAAAAAGGCGACTTTACAGGCGCTGTTTTGTTCGGGCGTGGTAATTTCTTGGACAATATCGATGTCCCGGATTCCCCTGCCAGTAATCCGTTGTGGACAGTAGATGGTGCAGCACCCTTTGCCAATACCATTGACACAAACAATAATAGCATCGGCAACATTGCTGGCGGTGAGGCGCGCTACTTTATCAAAGATAACATTGCCTTAAAAGCGGGCTTGGGTTTCATTCAAAGGAATACGCCCGCAGTGGACAACATTCAACGGTTCTTTTTTGATGACAATGACAACATTGTCGACGGTAATGACCCCAGCGCAGTGGTCGAATCTTGGATTCCAAATTACTCTGCCGTAAACGAGAATCAAGTTTCGCAATTTTACCTAACTATTGGTGGGGAATACCATTTCAAATCCCGAATCAGCAACCGAATTTCACCTTATGTTGGCGTGAACTTGAATTACTACAGTGCTCGCACCCTGGAATACGACCCTACGGTAATTTTCTTTGGCACCGAATCAGAGCCAGATTTCACCACCATTGATATCGAAGAACGAACGGCTACACTATACGGTATGGGTTACCAATTTACGGGTGGTATTGATTTTTACCTATTACAAGGTTTGTATTGTGGTTTCGAAGTACGTCCTATGACATTTATTTATGCCCGGGGCGAGCAATTGCCTTCACCAGGTTTGGAAGTACGTGAATCATCGACCACCACATGGGCTTTTTTCACCCAAACACATTTCAAAATTGGGTTTAGAATATAGAGGGAGTTATTGAACCCAACCAACCGGAGAGTTTTAAGGCTTTCCGGTTTTTTTATGTACAAATCTGGCGCGAATCACGTTAAAACCCTGTAACTTTTGTCATATGCTCCGATGTCTAGGAGAAGCCGCAATCTTTTCACCTTTTAACTTCTGGCTTTAGACCTGAAAAAAGTTCAAACCCAAGTACCAAATCCAAAGATATCTGTCCCGAAGCAATTGATTATTAATTACTCAGGTTGCGTCATTATTCATTGCTCATTGTTCATTGAATAAGATTCCTTCTGGCGGTCCTTCGGAATAAACGAACCCCTGAACTTTAACCTTCAACCCCTATGGTCCGAAGCCTTTCAGTCTTCGTAATTGCACTACTTTAGCGAAGAAGGCTGGTGAAGAACTAACCTCCAAAACAAAGAATTCGAGTAATTCGTGAAATTCGTGTCCAAATAATGGTGAAATTAAATCCAACAGCTAACCTATCATTTTTCTCTTTCGGCTTTCAATCTTTCACCTTTGACCAAAGAACAAACCAGTTCTCGATACACTTTTCTTCAAAAACCACTCGAACTGACGCTTGAAAGCTAAATTCCTTGCACTGTCATTCAACAACTGTCAACCAAAAACATTTTTTGTGTAATCCGCGAAATCCGTGTCCAAAAACCAAATTCACAAGCCCCAGCTACTAACTACTGACAACTGATAACTGATAACTGATAACTGATAACTGATAACTGATAACTGATTATTGAAAATTGATTACCGAATTAAACCTTTTCCTAAACCCGTAGTCATAAGACCAGAAACCTACAAAAATCAAATCTTATGAAAAGTATTAAAATCTTATTCACGGTAGTTTTTATGCTGGGCACATTGGCCTCAGTTAGTGCACAAACCAAAGTAGTACGTGTATATCCAAAACACGGAACCGTAGTAACAACCCTTAGAAGCCCAAAACTTATAGTACACAATAATGTACGGTATCATTTCGCCGATGGTGTCTGGTATAAAGCGAGAGGCAAACGATTTGTGGTATGTGCCGCACCGAGGGGCATTCGCGTAAGAACCTTACCTAGAGGTTATGCGGTGGTAAAAGTAAAAGGCCGAAAATTGTACAAGTACAAAGGCGTTTGGTATAAAAAATCAGGCCGAAAATATATAGTGGTCACAGTTTAGTGAGTTGGTTAGCAAGGAAGAGCGGCAATTGCCGCTCTTTTTTTGTTAATCTGCCGTAATCCGTCCGTTGGAGTAATCCGAAGTGCTTTCAAGTAGGGAATGTATCGAGAAATGGTTCTAACTACTCGGCATTATCTATCGTTGTCGTTCCGAACCTACCAATGTGAGCTTGGAAAATCCCTTCATTAGTGTAATTCGTGAAATTCGTGTTGACCTTGAAGTGAAAAATGAACAGTAGACAAAATTCAATCATCATCAAACATTAGACTCTATATCAAAAAAGTTCAAGCTCAAGCTTCAAAATTCCAAGAATCCAAACTCTAAAAATCCAATCATCAGTCATCAAACATCCGACAAAAAACCTCTTAATACCCATTCTGACGGTAAGGCGGGCGCTTCACACTCGGACCAACACCATTTTCTTATCGAAATTCCAAACGTGCGATTCGATTTCTCCCTGAAGCGTAAGCAATGGAATCATTCAGAAAGCGTAGAGTATAAAAGCTCTCTTCGCTCAAGTTCACCCAAGTGTTTCCTCCGTCATTAGAATAATCGATTCCTGTAAAACCTACAGCAACTAATCCCTTGCCTGCGGAGTTTGGCACAAATTGAACACAACTTTTATATCCCGGTGGAGCATCGTTCGCTACCAATTCCCAATGTTGTCCTCCATCTTGGGTTCTCATTTTGTTGTATGCATTTACCTGAGGTTTACTAAAATCCCCTCCTATCGCAAAGCCCAAGTCTTCATCATAAAAATCTATGGAGTAGATACCGTGATATTCGCTAATTAGTTTGATGGGTGTTGCGATAATTTCCCATGTTTTCCCTTTATCAGGAGAAAACAGTATCCGCTCTTTGGAGGTAGCTATCCATGTTTTATCCCCCTGCGTCTGAATATTGGTATTGCTAGCCGCATATGCGCCAACCTCACCTCTTAATTTTGGCATCGCATCGGATGGAATTTTATGCCAAGATTGACCCCCATCTCGAGTAATGAGAATGGACATGCATCCATTGGTTCCGTCGCCGATAGCAATGCCTTCTTCATCATTCCAAAAGGTCATGGCATCATAAAATACGTGTTCACCTTCTTCTTTATAGACCAACTCCATTTTTCCAGTATCTCCTGTTTTAAAGAGCAATGCCGGACTAGCTACGGAAAGCATAAAAAAATCGGAAGATGTATGGGCCACAGCCCGAAACTCCGGCACTGTTCCTTCAAACTCCATTATAGAAGTTCGTACTTTACCTAAAGGAATATCCAATGTTCCGTACATTCCTCTACTGCCAGCAAACGCTAAGGTTCTGCTATCTAAAAATTCAATGGCGCGGATGCTTACCGAATCTTCAAACACATTTTTTACGGTTACCCGGGAAAACTGTTTTGGCCTTTGTTTTTCAGAACATCCAATAAGGACCAAAACCAAAAAGAAGGTAAAACAGCGCATGGAAAAGAGGTTTTATCAAAAGTAGTGGGAATATGAGGGAAAGCCTACCTTTGCAATCCTAATTTTGCACCTATGCGCCTACACCGAAACTTGGTCTTTGCCGTAATCGACGCTTTGAATTTTATTTTCAATGAGGGTGAGTATGCCGATAAGGTCATTGAAAAGGTTTTACGGTACGACAAGCGCTGGGGCGCTAGAGACCGTGCTTTTATAGCAGAAACCACCTATGATATCGTTCGTTGGAAGCGACTCTACACTGAAATTGCGGAAGTTCACGAGCCCTACTCGAGACCTCACCTGTTCCGGTTATTTGCCGTTTGGTGTGTGCTTCGCGGAATCCGTTTACCCGATTGGAAACACTTAGAAGGCACCCCGGAGCGTCGCATAAAAGGACGTTTCGATGAATTCTCTAAAATCAGAAAGTATCGGGAATCTTTCCCTGACTGGCTGGACGAACTAAGCGAAAAAGCATTGGGGGATATACTTTGGACTAAAGAAAGTGCAGCCTTAAACCTCCAAGCAGAAGTTATTTTACGCACCAACACCCTCAAAACGAGCAAGAATACCTTACGAAAGGCACTGGCAGATGAAGCCATTGAAACAGAAACCTTAGCAGAACAACCAGATGCCTTGAAACTGGTTGAACGCAAAAATGTATTTACCACGCAAGCCTTTAAAGATGGACTTTTTGAAGTGCAGGACGCATCATCTCAATTGGTAGCTCCCTTTTTACAGGTAGAACCTGGCCAACGTGTTGTCGATGCTTGTGCGGGTGCTGGAGGAAAAACGTTACACCTAGCTTCCCTTATGGAAAACAAAGGGCAGTTGATTGCTATGGATATTTATGAAAGTAAGCTCAAAAAGCTGAAAGTTCGCGCCCGGCGCAATGGAGTCCACAATATGGAAACCCGAGTCATCGAAAACAGCAAAGTAATCAAGAAGCTTCACGAAAAGGCGGACCGTGTATTGTTGGATGCCCCATGTTCTGGTTTAGGAGTAATTCGCAGAAACCCAGATTCAAAATGGAAGCTACAGCCTGAATTTTTGGAGCGTATAAAAGGCGTGCAGCAAGATATTTTGCAACGCTATTCCAAAATGGTGAAACCTGGCGGGAAGTTGGTCTACGCTACCTGTTCCATCCTACCCGAAGAAAACTCAGAACAGGTTGCCGAATTTCTAAATTCAGAAGCAGGCGAAAACTTCGAATTAACCAAAGAACGTAACGTATTCGCATCCGTCGAAGGTTTTGATGGTTTTTACATGGCACTTTTAGAAAAAGGCTAAAGTTCAAGCACAAACTCTCGACTTTTGACCTTAGACCTTTTACCCTTCACCTTTTGACTTTCAACCTTTGACCTTTATGGTCCGTAGCTGCAAGTTGAGAAAAGCGAAACGCAGCGAAGGACCAACCTTTGACCCTTACTGTATAGTTCTCAATACAATTTTCTTCGAAAACCACTCGAACTGACTTCCAGTGTTTAACCCTTGAACCTTCACCCTTCACCTTTAGACAAAACTCAAGTTCAAGTTAAAGCGCAAGCCTCAAGCATCCGACATCCGACATCCAACATCAGACATCAGACATCAGACATCAGACATCAGACATCAGACATCAGACATCAGACATCAAGTTATTTGATTTCTGTAACTTTATCGTATGCAAAAAAGAGTTTCCATTGAGGATTTCTATAAAGAGACCCAGCAATATATTCCGGAAAGTGTTCGTACGGGCATAGGGCATTTCAATGTGTTCAAACTTGATGAATTCGCCAGCGCCAAACCCAAACCCATGCCGTTTAACCGAAGGGATTATTTTAAAATCAGCTTGGTTAAAGGGAAAAGTCGGGTCCACTATGCCGATAAGATTGTACAAGTAGAAAAGCAAGTCGTGGTTTTCTCCAATCCGCAAATTCCC
Source organism: Bacteroidota bacterium (assembly GCA_039820925.1). Lineage (GTDB taxonomy): Bacteria > Bacteroidota > Bacteroidia > Flavobacteriales > Flavobacteriaceae > Flagellimonas. The sequence continues at coordinate 100,765 of JBCBPD010000002.1, forward strand.
TACAATTGGGAAAAGATTGACGAACAACTCACCGGCTACTTCTGTGTGTTTACAGAAGCATTCTTTCATCAATTTGGAGATTTGACCAAGTACCCGGTCTTTCAACCCTCAGGAAACCCTGTCTTCCAGCTTACAGATGAGCAAACCGAGACGTTGAGCACCATCTTCCAAAAAATGTTTTTAGAACTGGAGTCCGATTATCAATACAAGTATGATGTATTGCGCAATTTGGTGTTTGAACTTATTCATGCCGGATTGAAAATGCAACCCGCAACCATCTTGGAAAATCAATATTCCAACGCCTCAGAACGGATTTCAGGATTGTTCATGGAGCTTTTGGAGCGTCAGTTTCCTATGGAAAGCCCAATGCAACGGGTCCGTTTACGCTCCGCCTCAGATTTCGCCCAACAATTGGGCATGCATGTCAACCATTTGAATAGGGCCTTAAAGGAGACCACCCAAAAAACAACTTCGGTGCTCATCAACCATCGCATAGCTCAAGAAGCCAAAATACTTTTGCGGCACACCCATTGGAATGTTTCCGAAATAGCGCACAGTTTGGGCTTTGAGGAAACAGCACATTTTTCCAACTTTTTCAAAAAACAAACCCAACTTTCCCCGGTAGCCTTCCGAAAAACGGAAACTGTTTGATTTTTACAACTAATGGATTCCTTCCTGTAAACCATTCAAGCTCTACCTACTGAACTTTGTAGTATTCAAAAATTTTAAAACACAAAAAGATGAATACGCAAAAAATAGCATTGGTTACGGGCGGCAGTCGCGGTTTGGGAAGAGACATGGCTCTAAAATTGGTTGAGAAAGGCTTGGGAGTAGTTTTTACTTACAATTCCAATAAACAGGCGGCTGATAGTACCTTAAATGATTTAATCGCCAAAGGCGGAAAGGCAGTGGCCTTACCCCTGGATGTTCGCAATGTAAAAAGTTTTGAAGCCTTCAAAATCGAACTGAAAGAACAACTGGAAACGCATTGGAACACCTCAAACTTTGATTATTTGGTTAACAACGCGGGGTTCGGTCACAACGGAATGGTTACCGATACTTCGGAGGAAGCTTTTGATGACTTGATGAACGTACACTTTAAAGGCGTTTACTTTTTGACTCAAACCATGTTGCCAATGATGAACGATGAAGGAGGAATCGTAAACCTCTCGAGCGGATTGGCCCGTTTTTCATTACCAGGGTACTCCGCTTACGCAGCAATGAAAGGAGCCATAGAAGTATACACGCGTTATTTGGCCAAAGAATTGGGAGGTCGTAAAATCAAAGCCAATACAGTTGCACCTGGTGCCATTAATACGGATTTCAACAAAGAACGGTTCGAGTCAGCTCCCCAAATTGTGGAGGCCATTGCTTCCCAAACAGCTTTGGGACGTGTCGGAGAAAGTGAGGATATTGGCGGTATTGTTGCCTTTTTATGTACACAAGATGCGGCTTGGGTCAATGGACAGCGCTTGGAAGCCTCCGGCGGAATGTTTATTTAATGTAGCGGTAAAATAAAGACCTTATGCGGGAATGAAAATTATGCTTTACGGTTCAGGAAAAGCATCCGTAAAAAATTGGAAAGCTTTACATTTGCACTTTCTTGAACCGTTCAATAGCAAACTGCATGATTCATTTCTTCGGGGACGCAGCGAACAAAGTTTTCGCGGTCCAGACCACTAAAGAAATCAACACGGAAGACATCGCGAAACTTTCTTGGCTGTTCGGCAACCAACCCAAAATACACATGGCGTCAATTGACGCCTTTTTTGTTGGCCCGCGCGCAAGCATGATTACGCCTTGGAGCACAAATGCCACAGAAATCACCCAAAATATGGGCATTTCTGATATCCTGCGTATTGAAGAGTTTGTTTCGGTTTCAGAAACCTATCAGGATTTTGACCCGATGCTATTCCAAAAGTTCAAGTCGCTGGACCAAGATATTTTTACAATCAATATTCAACCAGAGCCGATAAAACCCATCGACAATATTGCAGCATACAATTCAGAACAAGGGCTAGCCCTTAGCGAAGATGAAATCGAATATTTGGAAAATCTTTCAGAGAGGTTAGGAAGAAAACTGACCGATTCGGAGGTATTTGGATTTAGTCAAGTCAATTCCGAACACTGTCGTCATAAGATTTTCAATGGCACTTTTGTGATTGATGGGGAGGAAAAATCCGAATCATTGTTCAAACTCATCAAGAAGACATCCCACGAACATCCGAACGGAATTGTTTCAGCATACAAAGACAATGTTGCCTTTTTGAAAGGACCAAAGGTTACTCAGTTTGCACCAAAACGAGCTGACGTTCCCGATTTTTATCAAGAAGAAGGCTTTGATTCCGTCATATCGCTTAAAGCGGAAACACATAATTTCCCCACCACCGTAGAACCCTTTAATGGTGCCGCAACGGGTTCAGGAGGTGAAATCCGTGACCGTTTGGCAGGTGGAAAAGGGTCGTTGCCCCTAGCCGGAACGGCCGTTTACATGACAGCGTATTCCCGTTTGGAAGAAGAACGCTCTTGGGAAAAAGCCATGCCTGCGAGAGATTGGTTGTATCAAACCCCGATGGATATCTTAATCAAAGCTTCCAATGGAGCTTCTGATTTCGGAAACAAATTTGGCCAGCCCTTAATTGCGGGGTCGGTGCTAACCTTTGAACATGACGAAAAAGATAGCGGCCGGGGTTTAGGCTATGATAAAGTCATCATGCTGGCGGGTGGTATCGGTTATGGAAAGGCTGAACAAGCCTTGAAAGCCACTCCCCAAAAAGGAGACCGCATCATTATTTTGGGTGGAGACAATTATCGTATTGGAATGGGTGGTGCCGCAGTCTCCAGTGCAGATACTGGTGAATTCAGTGCGGCCATTGAATTGAATGCCGTACAACGTTCCAATCCCGAAATGCAAAAAAGGGCAGCCAACGCCGTTCGCGGATTGGTTGAATCTGATACGAATCCCATAGTTTCCATTCATGACCATGGTGCTGGAGGACACTTGAACTGTCTTTCAGAACTGGTAGAAGAGACCGGTGGACGCATTGATTTGGAAAAGTTGCCCGTGGGCGACCCTACCTTATCCGCCAAAGAAATTATTGGGAACGAATCCCAAGAACGAATGGGACTGGTCATCTCTGAAGCGGATAAGAAGCTATTGAAAGATATCGCGGAGCGAGAAAGGTCTCCATTGTATGATGTGGGTGAAGCTACGGGAGACCAAAATTTCACCTTCGTTTCATCAAAAACCCAAGAAAAACCTATGGATTTGGCCCTTGCCGATATGTTTGGCAGTTCACCAAAGACCATTATGGAGGACAAAGCCGTAACAAAAGATTATCCCGACGCACCTTACAGTCTTGAATATTTTCACGATTATTTGGAGCAGGTCTTACAATTAGAAGCGGTAGCTTGTAAAGATTGGTTGACAAACAAAGTAGACCGATGTGTAGGCGGACGGGTGGCCAAGCAGCAATGTGCTGGCCCACTACAGCTACCCTTGAACAATTGTGGGGTAATGGCATTGGATTTCAAAGGAAAAGAAGGGATAGCCACCAGCATCGGCCACTCCCCTATTTCTGGTTTGATTGACCCTGTTGCTGGAAGTCAAAACAGTATCGCCGAAGCCCTGACCAATATTATTTGGGCGCCCTTAGAAGAAGGTTTGCAAAGTGTTTCGCTTTCCGCAAATTGGATGTGGCCCTGTAAAAATCCTGGAGAGGACGCCAGATTGTATGAGGCGGTTGAAGCGTGTTCAGAGCTCGCGATTGCCTTGGGCATCAACATTCCAACCGGAAAGGACTCCTTGAGCATGAAGCAGAAGTACAAAGACCAAGAGGTTATCGCGCCCGGTACGGTCATCATTTCTGCAAGCGGTCATTGCAGCGACTTGAAAATGGTAGTAGAACCTGTACTTCAAAAGGAAGGTGGCGATTTGTATTACCTTAATCTCAGCCAAGACCAGCATAAATTGGGTGGTTCCAGTTTTTATCAAACCCTAAATGCTATTGGTAGTACAGCACCCAAAATTCAAGATGCTTCCTACTTCAAAAAACAATTTAACACCTTTCAAAATGAGGTTAAGGCTGGAAATATCATTTCTGGACACGATATAGGTTCTGGCGGATTGATAACCACCTTGCTAGAACTGTGTTTCTCCGACAATAACCTCGGAGCTACACTTGATTTGAGTGCCATAGAAGAAGCAGATACCATTAAACTTTTGTTCTCAGAAAATATTGGTATCGTTTTTCAAACCTATAAAGAAGCGGCTGAACGATTAGGAGCAGTCAGAATTGGTTCGCCAAATACTACAGGAGAACTTTCCATTCGAAATCATGGCGTTGAAATGGGATTAAACATAGCCTCCCTTCGTGATGTTTGGTATAAGACCTCTTATCTTCTGGATGAAAAACAAACTTCCAACGGATTGGCGAAAGACCGTTTTGAAAACTTCAAGGCACAACCCTTGCAATATAAGTTTCCAGTAGATTTTAACAGTCAAGAATTCTATCCGATAGACCAACCCAAAGAACAACCAATTGCTGCCATACTTCGGGAAAAAGGAAGCAATTCAGAGAGGGAAATGGCCCATGCCATGCATTTAGCCGGCTTTAAAGTCAAGGATGTTCATATGACGGACTTGATTTCTGGACGTGAAACGCTAGAGGATGTTCAGTTTTTAGGTGCCGTTGGAGGGTTCTCCAATTCAGATGTGCTCGGAAGCGCCAAAGGTTGGGCCGGTGCGATAAAATACAACGAGCGTGCGAACAAAGTCATCCAGCAGTTTTTTGAACGTACCGATACGCTCTCGGTGGGTATTTGCAATGGTTGCCAGTTGTTTATGGAATTGGATTTGATTCATCCGGAACATGAAAATCATGGTAAAATGACCTACAATGATTCCGGGAAACACGAAAGTAACTTTACATCCGTCAAGGTTCAAGAAAACAACTCGGTGATGCTGTCAAGTCTCGCTGGTACTACTTTAGGCGTATGGATTTCCCACGGGGAAGGAAAGTTCAGTTTGCCCATGAGCGAAGCAGATTATCACATCGTGGCCAAATATGGATACGATTCCTATCCCGCCAACCCCAACGGAAGTGACTTCAATACCGCCATGCTTTGCGATAAAACAGGGCGTCATTTGGTCACGATGCCACATATTGAGCGGTCCATTTTTCCTTGGAACTGGGCGCACTATCCGAAAGACAGATTGGACTGTATCTCCCCATGGATTGTTGCTTTTGTAAATGCACGAAAATGGATAGAGGCTAAAAATGAAAAATAAGAAGTCCTTCTTTCTTTTCCTTTTTCTTCTGACCTTCTGGTTGTCATCAGTGCAAGGTCAAGAGGAAAAGCATTTTTTCTTGGATGAAAATGATTTTGTCATATCCGAGACAGTTTTCGAAAACAAAAAGAAGTCTTCCATTTATTTTAGTGAAAGGTTATACAGCGAAAAAGGCCCAGTAGAACGATTGCGTTTTTTGACCTACATGGGAATCATGGATTCGACCATTCACCAGCAGATGAACAAATTACTCTCTAACAGAATCCAGGCGGATACAACAAAGACCTTCTTTATACGGTATGTCGATAGTGTCGAATCAAAGGAGAAAATGAAGAAGGGTGAGTTCACGAGACAAACTACCACCGGACCTAAAAACTATGGGAATCAATGGAGAAGTTTTGTGATAAGTTCCAAGGGTAGGAATAGATACAATAGTAAAAAGGTTCAAGTACTCCATCTTTATGGCCACCTTCAAAAAGAGGATAAAGCGATTTATGAATTGGGATGGCGAAAAGACCCCTCCAATATTTTCAAACAATTATTCATGACTTTGGGAAAACCCAATTCTGCCTTTGTGGTAATCCATCCAGATGGAAGATTTTGGCTTCGTCATTTGTGTATAACCGATGTCAGCATTAAGGAAATGGTAAGTCCTAAAGTTTGGGAAAAACAGATTGTTGCATTCGAAAAAGAGTATCAAAGACTAAATCCAAAGACCCCGTAAACCGTTATGGTTTTTTCTTAAAAAATGATGATTTGTTTGATTTTTCAGCGTTTTGTTGAAACATCCGTTTTAAAATACCGATTGCTTTCTTTATTTTGCAATTTCATAAGAGTAACTTACTATGCAAGAGGTAACCAGATTATTTGATTTTCCCTACTACCAATTAGAAAAATTCCCCCAAGAAGCAGCCTTGGCCACCAAATACGACGGCCAATGGGTTCGCACTTCCACCCAATCCTATATTGACCAAGCCAATGCGGTAAGTCGTGCCCTGTTACGTCTAGGGGTAAAACCAAACGATAAAGTTGCGGTCATTTCAATGAACAACCGAACGGAATGGAATATTATGGATGTAGGCATCTTGCAAATTGGTGCCCAGAATGTCCCCATTTATCCGACTATTTCAGCTGCAGACTACGAATACGTATTAAACCACTCGGAAGCGAAATATTGTTTTGTTTCCTGCAGTGCTGTTTTGGAAAAAGTATTGATGGTAGCGTCCAAAATCAAAAATCTGAAAGAGGTTTATTCTTTTGATGAATTGGACAATTGTAAAAATTGGAAGGAAGTCGTTGACCTCGGAGCGGATGATTCCAATCAAGAGGAAGTTGAAAAACTGAAAGCTGGGGTGAAACCCAGCGATTTGGCTACGCTCATTTATACCTCGGGAACAACGGGAAAACCCAAAGGGGTAATGTTGTCTCATGACAACTTGGTGAGCAACTCCATTGAAAGTTCAAAACGCTTTCCGATTGTGGATGGCGAAACCAAAGCATTGAGCTTTTTACCCCTCTGCCACGTGTATGAGCGCATGATTATCTACTTATACCAATTTCGAGGCGTAAGCATCCATTATGCTGAATCTCTTGAAACCATAAGTGATAACCTTAAAGAAGTGGAACCACATGTGATGACCGCAGTACCAAGACTTTTGGAAAAGGTATATGACAAGATTATTGCTAAAGGCGATTCTTTGACGGGAATCAAAAAGAAACTATTCTTTTGGGCGGTTGATATTGGATTAAAATATGAGCCCTACGGCAAAAATGGATGGTGGTACGAACAAAAATTAGCGCTTGCACGAAAGCTCATCTTTAGCAAATGGAAGGAAAGTCTTGGCGGTAATTTGTCCCTAATTGCATCAGGTAGCGCGGCCCTACAACCGCGTTTGGCCAGAGTGTATAATGCAGCAGAATTAGGAGTTATGGAAGGCTATGGCCTTACTGAGACCTCTCCAGTAGTCTCCGTAAACGATATGCGCGATGGAGGCTTTAGGATTGGATGTGTTGGAAAACCTATCGGTCGTACAGAGGTCAAAATTGCGGATGATGGTGAAATCTGTATCAAAGGGCCACAGGTTATGCAAGGCTATTACAAAGACCCTGAGAAAACCGCTGAAGTGTTGAAAGATGGTTACTTCCATACCGGTGACATTGGTATCATCGATGAGGATGGTTTTCTTAAAATCACCGACCGTAAAAAAGAAATGTTTAAAACCTCTGGCGGTAAATACGTAGCGCCACAGCTACTGGAAAACCGTTTCAAGCAATCCCAGTTTATCGAACAAATTATGGTTGTTGGTGAAGGCGAAAAAATGCCTGCTGCTTTGATTCAGCCCAATTTCGAGTATTTGTACGATTGGGCCAAGGAACATAATATCACTTGGGGTGAAAACTCTGATATCATCATGAATTCGGAGGTCATTTCCTGCTTCCAACAAGAGGTGGATATGGCGAACGAAGATTTTGCCAAATGGGAAAAAGTGAAGCAATTCAGACTTACTCCCGATGTTTGGAGTGTTGATGATGGTCATTTGACGCCGACCATGAAACTACGACGCAAAATCGTAAAGGAAATGTATATGGATTTATACAACAATATCTACGGAAGATAGATACCCTACATTTTCTTATCCCTTTAAATCAGTTCGGCTTAAAAAAGTTAGAGTTGAGAATTTTTGATTTCTCATGCCCTTCGTATTCCTCGAACTTCCAACTTTTTCTAACCAAAAAAATCGTATTTCTAGGAAAAATATAAAATTTGGTTAACCGATGTTTGGCCAAACTCAGCCAAATCAGCTATCCAGACAATAGCTCCTAAAGGAATTTGACAACTTCTCTAATTTATTATGCATGCATAATAAATTTTCCTATCTTTGAGCAAATCAGTGCTATGAAGGAAATGACCATTGACCATGCTTTACGTGCCACTTGGCAAGCCGTAAGCAAAATGTACAATGAAGAAGCGAAGAACTACGGATTGACCATGGCCATTGGGTTCACCCTACTGAGCATAGACCCCAAAAAAGGTACCCCAAGTACTGCACTTGGCCCAAAAATGGGTATGGAAGCCACGAGCCTTTCTCGAATTCTCAAAAGCATTGAGGAAAAAGGATACATCCAACGCAAACCCAATCCGAATGACGGGCGTGGAGTGCTCATTCACTTAACGGCACTCGGTCTTGAAAAACGTAGGGATTCAAAAGATGTGGTGCTCCGATTCAATGAGGCCGTAAAAGCGGATTTGGATGACAAAGATTTGATGGGTTTTTTCCGAACCATCACACTGGTCAACAAGCTTATTGCAGATAAAAAGATATACATCAAAACAACAACTAATTAATTTCAAATCTTTCATGAAAAGGCATATCAACAAAGTTGCCGTTATCGGTTCCGGAATTATGGGAAGCGGTATCGCATGCCATTTTGCCAATATTGGGGTTGAAGTCCTCTTATTGGACATTGTTCCTCGAGAACTTAACGAAAAAGAGAAAGCAAAGGGACTTTCTTTATCGGACAAAGTTGTTCGAAATCGGTTGGTAAATGATGCACTTGCTGCAGCATTGAAATCAAAACCGTCACCCATATACCATCAAAACTTTGCGAAGCGTATCACTACCGGAAATCTGGAAGATGATATTGCAAAAGTTGGTGGAGTAGATTGGATTATTGAAGTAGTCGTAGAGCGCTTGGATATCAAGAAACAAGTGTTCGAAAATCTAGAAAAGCATAGAACTCCTGGCACATTGATTACTTCAAATACTTCAGGAATTCCGATTCAGTTCATGTCTGAAGGACGAAGTGAAGACTTTCAAAAACATTTCTGTGGCACGCACTTTTTCAACCCAGCGCGTTATTTGAAGCTTTTTGAGATTATTCCTGGTCCCAAAACCTCTCAAGATGTACTGGACTTTTTGAACGGATACGGGGAGCAATTCTTAGGAAAAACTTCTGTGGTTGCCAAGGATACGCCAGCCTTTATCGGAAATCGTATTGGAATTTTCAGCATTCAAAGTTTGTTCCACGCCGTGAAAGACTTGGAGATGACCGTCGAAGAAGTGGATAAATTGACTGGACCTGTAATTGGTCGTCCAAAGTCTGCAACATTCCGAACAGTTGACGTTGTAGGACTTGACACCTTGGTGCATGTAGCCAATGGAATCCACCAAAACTGTCCGGATGATGAACGGCATGAGCTATTTCAGCTACCGGATTTCATCAACACCATGATGGAAAACAAATGGTTGGGTAGCAAAACCAAACAAGGTTTTTACAAGAAAGTAAAAAATGACCAAGGGAAAAGTGAAATCCTGACCTTGGATTTGGATACCATGGACTATCGGTCCAAAAAGAGCGCAAAATTTGCCACGCTCGAATTGACCAAAACGGTGGATAAAGTGGTAGACCGCTTCGCAATTCTTTGCAACGGCAAAGACAAAGCGGGTGCATTCTACCGAAAAAGTTTTGGGCAATTGTTTGCCTACGTTTCCCATCGTATCCCTGAAATCACGAATGAGCTCTACAAAATCGACGATGCCATGAAGGCCGGATTTGGTTGGGAGCACGGACCTTTCCAAATTTGGGATGCCGTCGGATTGGAAAAAGGACTAGAGTTTATTGAAGCAGAAGGGCAAAAGGCAGCCGATTGGGTGCATGAGATGAAAGCCGCTGGAGTTACTTCTTTCTATTCAGTGAAAGAAGGTGCTACCTATTATTATGATATTCCGAAGAAAGAAGCCACCAAGATTCCTGGACAAGATGCCTTTATCATCTTGGATAATATTCGTAAAACAAAAGAGATTTTCAAAAACAGTGGCGTAGTTATCGAAGATTTGGGTGATGGAATCCTGAATGTAGAGTTCCAATCCAAAATGAATACCATTGGTGGAGATGTTATCGCAGGGCTCAACAAAGGAATTGACCTAGCGGAAAAAGACTTTCAAGGATTGGTTGTCGGAAACCAAGCTGCCAACTTCTCTGTGGGTGCCAATATTGGCATGATATTCATGATGGCCGTTGAGCAAGAATACGATGAGTTGAATATGGCGATTAAAGCCTTTCAAGATACGGTAATGCGGATGCGTTATTCTTCCATTCCCACTGTGGCTGCACCCCATGGGATGTGTTTGGGCGGAGGATGTGAGTTGTCCTTACACGCCGACAAGGTGGTAGCCGCCGCTGAAACCTACATTGGTTTGGTAGAATTTGGTGTCGGGGTGATTCCCGGCGGAGGTGGCTCCAAAGAGTTTGCCCTGAGAGCATCAGATTCTTTCCGAAAAGGTGATGTTGAGTTAAACATTCTGCAAGAATACTTCCTCACTATTGGTATGGCTAAAGTATCTACTTCCGCTTACGAAGCGTTTGATTTAGGTATTCTTCAAAAAGGCAAAGATGTAATTGTCGTCAACAAAGACCGACAAATTGCTACGGCCAAGGCCCATGCCAAATTGATGGCTGAAGCAGGCTACACTCAACCCCCCGCACGCAAAGACGTAAAAGTACTTGGCAAACAGGCACTCGGTATGTTCCTCGTAGGAACCGATTCGATGGAGGCCAGTCGTTACATCAGCGAACACGACAAGAAAATTGCCAATAAACTCGCCTACGTAATGGCTGGTGGTGATTTATCAGAGCCTAGCTACGTATCCGAACAGTATTTATTGGATATCGAACGAGAAGCCTTTTTGTCACTTTGTACAGAACGGAAAACATTGGAGCGCATCCAGCATATGTTGAAAACAGGTAAACCGCTCAGAAATTAAAAATCGCTGAAAGCGAATAGCTAGAAGCAAACAGCTACAAAATGAAAACAGCATATATAGTAAAAGGATATAGAACCGCAGTAGGAAAATCCAAAAGAGGAGGGTTCCGTTTTAAACGTGCCGACGAGTTAGCGGCTGAAACCATAGAGCATTTGGTGGGACAGCTTCCTGATTTTGATAAGAAACGTATCGACGACGTTATCGTTGGAAATGCCATGCCAGAAGGTTCACAAGGTTTGAACATGGCCCGTTTGATTTCTTTGATGGGACTGGATATCGTTGATGTACCAGGCGTTACTGTGAATCGTTTTTGTTCTTCCGGATTGGAAACCATTGGCATTGCCTCGGCAAAAATCCAAGCAGGAATGGCCGATTGTATCATCGCCGGTGGAGTCGAAAGCATGAGCTCTGTGCCCATGACTGGTTTTAAAACCGAATTGAACTATGACTTGGTAAACTCTGGTCACGAAGATTACTATTGGGGTATGGGAAATACTGCGGAAGCCGTGGCCGAACAATTCAAAGTATCCAGAGAAGACCAAGACAAATTTGCCTATCAATCACATATGAAAGCTTTAAAAGCGTTGGCTGAAGACCGTTTCCAAGACCAAATTGTTCCCATTGATGTGGAAGAAACATACATCGATGCCAATGGAAAAAAAGCAACGAGAACATTTAAAATCCACAAGGATGAGGGACCCCGTAAAGGGACTTCTATCGAAGCCTTGGCCAAGTTACGTCCTGTTTTTGCAGCTAACGGAAGTGTGACCGCAGGAAATTCATCCCAAACCAGCGATGGTGCCGCGTTCGTTATGGTTATGAGCGAAGAATTGGTGAAAGAATTAAATCTTGAACCCGTAGCACGTTTAGTGAGTTATGCAGCTGCTGGGGTAGAACCACGAATTATGGGTATCGGACCTGTAAAGGCTGTTCCCAAAGCCCTCAAGCAAGGTGGTTTGAAACAAGAAGATGTGGAGCTCATCGAACTAAATGAAGCCTTCGCTTCACAATCCCTCGCCGTGATTCGCGAATTGGGATTGAATCCTGATATCATCAACGTAAACGGCGGAGCTATTGCCCTTGGGCATCCGTTAGGATGTACTGGAGCGAAATTATCGGTGCAGTTGTTTGATGAAATGCGCAAAAGAGATATGCAAGGCAAACACGGTATGGTCACCATGTGTGTTGGAACTGGACAAGGCGCTGCCGGAGTATTTGAATTCCTGAATTAGAAAAAGATTTTAGTATTGAGTCGGTAGCAGAATTGCAAAACACTCAATACGCACTACTTAATACTAATAATAAAATACCATGAGTACTGAAACTATAACAAAAGATATCCTCCGCGGAGGGCAGTTTTTGGTCAAGGAGACCGATTGTGACGATGTCTTCACATTGGAAGACCTGAGCGAAGAACAAAAAATGATGCGCGAAAGCACCAAGGAGTTTGTAGACAGGGAACTTTGGGCCCATTGGGAACGCTTTGAAAAAAAGGACTATGCCTACACCGAAGAAACCATGCGTAAGGCCGGAGAACTTGGTCTTTTAAGTGTTGCGGTTCCAGAATCCTATGGCGGAATGGGTATGGGCTTTGTATCCACTATGTTGGTTTGCGACTACATTTCAGGGGCAACGGGTTCTTTTAGCACCGCTTTCGGAGCGCATACGGGAATTGGCACTATGCCCATCACCTTGTATGGTACAGAAGAACAAAAATTAAAGTATGTTCCCAAGTTGGCTTCTGGGGAATGGTTTGGTGCCTATTGCTTAACGGAACCTGGAGCAGGTTCTGACGCCAACTCCGGAAAAACAAAAGCCGTGCTTTCTGATGATGGAAAACATTATAGTATTACGGGTCAGAAAATGTGGATTTCCAACGCAGGTTTCTGTAATCTTTTTATTGTTTTCGCAAGAATCGAAGATGACAAAAACATTACTGGGTTTATTGTTGAGAACGACCCATCCAATGGTATCACTTTAGGAGACGAAGAGAAGAAATTGGGCATCCACTCCTCCTCTACCCGTCAAGTCTTTTTTAACGAGACCAAAGTACCGGTTGAAAACATGCTTTCAGAAAGAGGCAACGGTTTTAAAATCGCCATGAATGCCTTGAATGTTGGACGTATCAAATTGGCAGCAGCTTGTTTGGAAGCCCAACGTCGCGTTATCAATGAAGCAACCAAATATGCCAACGAGCGCATTCAGTTCAAGACGCCTATCATGAACTTTGGTGCCATCAAGGCTAAGATTGCCGACATGGCCACCAACGCTTATGTGGATGAAGCCGCATGCTACCGTGCAGCAAAAAATATCGAAGACCGCATCGCCATTCGTGAAGAGGAAGGCAACACGCATCAGGAAGCTGAACTAAAAGGTGTAGAGGAATATGCTATAGAGTGTTCTATCCTAAAAGTGGCGGTTTCAGAACACGTGCAACATACCAGCGACGAAGGCATCCAGATTTTTGGCGGAATGGGCTTTAGCGCTGACACGCCAATGGAATCTGCTTGGAGAGATGCACGAATTTCAAGAATTTATGAAGGGACTAACGAAATCAACCGTATGCTAGCGGTAGGAATGTTGGTCAAAAAAGCCATGAAAGGTCACGTGGACCTATTGGGTCCTGCCACAGCGGTAGGTGAGGAACTTATGGGCATTCCTTCTTTTGATGCGCCTGACTTTTCAGAGCTATTTGCCGAAGAAAAAGATTTGGTAAAACGTCTCAAGAAGGTGTTCTTGATGGTAGCTGGTAGCGCCGTGCAGAAATTTGGACCAGATTTGGAGAAACACCAAATGCTGCTAATGGCTGCATCTGATATTCTAATTCAGGTTTATTTGGCGGAATCGGCAATTCTAAGAACAGAGAAAAACGCCAAACGTTTTGGTGAAGGTTCACAAGAAGCGCAAATCGCGATGTCCAAACTATACCTATATCGCGCTGTTGAAATCGTTAACCAAAAAGGGAAAGAAGCTATCGTTTCTTTTGCTGAAGGTGATGAGCAACGTATGATGTTGATGGGACTAAAGCGTTTTACCAAATACACCAATTATCCGAATGTTGTGGCCTTGCGTGCACAAATCGCAGACAAGGTTGCGGCTGATAATGGCTATACGTTCGACTAATTGAACATTGAAACAAAGTTTTGCCAAAAACCGCCTTTAGGGGCGGTTTTTTTATTTTAAAAGATTCGTATTGCCAGTTCTACTGATAAGCGTTTTAGTTCTGAACCCTGTCCAGAATCAAACTCTGTGGGCAAAAAGTAGTTGGCAGATAGACGAACTTTTTGTTTTAAACTATAACCAATCCCAAAAAAGGTACTAAAGCCTGAGTCTTCTATGGTATTTAGGGTTGTTCTAAATTCATTTCTACCTGTGTAAGTGCCATTAAAGTTAAAATCAAGGTTGCCCCCACCGTTCAACATGATGCTATGCTTTTGACTCAAAAACAAATAATAACGAAGTCCGAAACCAGCTGTTAATTGACTGAACTCAACTTCTGCTGCGTTAATTACAGCTCCATTGAAATCAACCAAAACTTCAGAAGAATAGGAAGAATACTGACCAGAGATAAATACGGCAAACTCGTTGTTGTTAATGGGTAAGATTGATTCCAATTCCAAACCAAATCTAGGAGCTAGTTTATCTTCCAAGGTTGCTTCTCGACCTGATAAAGTTGTAGTAAGCTGATATTGCATCACACCTCCGACAGCGTGAAGTAAGAATGTTGCTTTTCTATCTTTTACTACCTCCCCCTGGGCGGTTAAATAATCACCATTTCTATAGTTATACTTTCTTAAGTAATTTACCAAGTCTTTTTCTCTGTACTCTAAGGTCTGAATAACATTATCGGTATCAGGTCCCAACATCTTTAAAACCTGTCTTCGAAAGATATTATTCTTAAGAATTTGGTTTGAGTTGGTATCCAAGTATTCCTTGTAGTCGAGTGGTATTGGTTTGCTGTCTTCCATTTGCAATAAAAAAACTGAACCGTTAGCACCTCGATATTCATATAGGGAGGCTTTCCCAGAAATCAACTGTTTAACAAAAACTTCGGCAAAGAACCTTTTGGGTGTTGAATTCAATCCTTTATCACTGGTAAATCTATCAGTAATCGGTAAGCTATCATTAATTTTCAGGTACTTAGAATATCCTTCTATTTGAAATAGTTTGATTTCTGAAGCATTCATTATCTGCTCGCTTGCACTTAGAGTTTTCTTGAAAACGATGTTAGATGGCGAATTCAACCATTTATAGTTTTTTATATAGCAAGAAATACTGTCACCAGAATCAGTAACCATATATCCTTTTTCGTATTTGGTTTGGGCTAACAATACCTGAAAAGGTAATAAAACCAATAGAA
>JBCBPD010000003.1:0-104233 GCA_039820925.1 Bacteroidota bacterium
CTCCACGATTTGGTCGGCATCCTCAGGTTTTACCAAACCACTTTTCAATACATTCTCTTTATCAACCGGCACACGAATCTTATTTGTGGGATAGTACACCAGATTTCTCGTGCTTTGCGGATAGTCGTTTGGGTCGGCACCTTGTGCTTTTATAACGTGTTCATATTTGGTTTGCGGATGGTCGCTGCCAATCCAATTCATGAAATCTTTAATCAACCAACGCTTATCGGTCACATTCTGGTAATAAATGGCATCTCGAGTACCGTAACTGTATTTGTCATGTGTTAATTGGGATGGAATGGGTTCGCTTTCGTACGCTTTGCGTTTCATTTGGTCGATGTACCAATCGGTAGCGAAATAACTGGTCACAATTACTCGTGTGTCGGTTCGATAGCCTTCTATCTCCTGTAAGTACCACAAAGGAAAGTTATCATTATCGCCAATCGTGAAGAGAATGGCACCAGCATCTTTTTGTGTAGAATCCAAGTAGGCTTTCGCAGATGCGCGTGCCGTATAGCGATTCGAACGGTCATGGTCGTCCCAGTTTTGAAACGCCATCAACAACGGAACGCTGCACAAGCCTACAACACCCACAACTTGAATACTCATTTTCTCAGGGATGTACTTTTTTAAAGCACTAAAAATTCCATATACCCCCATTCCCATCCAAATGGAAAACGCATAAAACGAACCCACCAAAGAATAATCACGTTCCCGTGGTTGAAAAATATACGGATTCGTATAGAACTGAATGGCAACTCCTGAGAAAAGGAAAAACACCAAAAGCACCCAAAATTGCTTTCGGTCGGTCGTCAGCTGAAACACCAGACCAATGATTCCAAGCAAAAGCGGCAGATAGAAATAAGTGTTTCGTCCCTTGTTTTGCTTTACGGTATCCGGCAATTCCTTTTGGCTACCTAGATGGATTTCATCCAAAAAGGAAATCCCACTCAACCAAGCGCCGTTGCCATCATACCTGCCCTGTATGTCATTTTGCCTTCCCACGAAATTCCACATGAAATACCGCATGTAGAGGTATCCAAATTGATACTGGAACATAAATTTCATGTTATCCCATAGCGAAGGAGGCTGAACGGTGAGATACTCATTGAAATCACTCAAAAAACGAATATATCCTTCCTCATCGATGGACCCATTTTCATAATCTTCCTTAAACCGCGAAACGGTATCACGTAACTCTGCGCTGGAGCGATACTTCGGTTTGATTTGAAACTCGACAGGACCAAAGTATTTGGAATAATTCTCGGCTTGGTCACTGCTCCACATTCTGGGCAGAAAGCCAACATGATTGGGATGAGGGCCTTGAAGGGCTTCTTCGTACTCGTTTACAATGACGTATTTCCCCAGAGCTTCATCCCGCTCATATTTCGGATTGTCATCCTTGCTTTCTCCACCAGGAGCGAATCGGTCTGTATAATAGGCCCCATAAAAAGGACTATCCGTACTGGGATATTGTTCTCGATTGTAATAGGCCAAAAGCGTTCGCGCATCAGAGGGGTCATTTTCATTGATGCCCACATGCACACTTGCTCGAAGCGGTAACATCAACCAGGAAGAAAAACCCAAAAACAGGAAAAGAAAGCACAACACCACTGTGTTAGCGCCCACCCAACGCTTAAGGGCCGTAAATCGTAAAGCAAAAAAGAAGAGTCCAAAGAAGAGCAATAGGATTATCAGAGAGCCCACATTAAATGGCACCCCAAATTGATTCACAAAAAAGATTTCACCCCAAGCGAAAAACTTAAGTACGTAGGTCAAGGAAAACTTGAACACGAAAAACAAGAGACCTACGGCTAAAACATTAGCGAGTATGAAGTTCTTGAATGTTACTTTTTGGGTCGTTTTGAAGTAGTACAGCAAAACCAAGGAAGGAATGACCAAAAAACCCATAAACTGAATTCCAAAGGTCAGTCCCGTAATGAAAGAAATTAATAACAGCCATCGATTGGCACGGGGTTCGTTTAAATCCTCCATCCATCTTAACCCCAACCAAATCAACAAGGCCATCATACAAGTGGCCATGGCATAGACTTCAGTCTCGGTAGCGTTGAACCAAAAACTATCCGAATAGGTAAAACTGAGTGCCCCAACGAAACCTGAACCTAAAACCCAAACCCCATTCTGGGGTGAAAGCTCCCGTTTTTGGGTCACTAGTTTTAAGGTTAGGCGGGTAATCGTAAAGAACAAAAGGAGAATAGTAAACGCACTTGCTACACAGGACGAAAAGTTGACCAAAGTGGCAATTTGGGTCTTGTTTTGCGCAAACAATGCGAAAAAAGCCCCTATCATTTGAAAAAGGGGTGCTCCGGGCGGATGGGCAATTTCAAGCTTGGCCGAAGTGGCAATATATTCGCCTGTATCCCAAAAACTCACCGTAGGTTCCATGGTAAGGGTGTAGGTAATCAGGGCATTGGCAAATAGCAACCACCCTAATAGCAAATTCCATTTTTTGAACGACATGATTGATGCTTACTCCAACAAAGGAAATGGCATCATTCGATAAAGGCACCGTAAAAAGGGTAGGAATTCGGTACTAGTACCCGGTCTTTTTTTCCAAAAGCTCCGCTCTTCCAGAAACATTGAGCTTGCTATACAAATTGGTAATGTGGGTTTTAACCGTACTTAAGCTGATAAACAATTCGGAAGCTATCTCTTTATTCGTTTTACCAGATAAGATTAGATTTTGAATAATTTGTTCTTGTTTGCTCAATTGTGGGCTTCGTTTTTTACGGAAGTTGAACACAAGGGCTAGCAGCAAAACAGAAAGCAACAACACGATGGCTATCAACAATCGATTCGTAGTTTGACTATCGGCCAACTGATTTTCCAGGGTTCGGTATTTGAGTAGCGCCAATTTCTCTTCCAAAAATTGATACTCTTTAGGCGGAATGGAGCTGGCTCGAAGTCTGCCAACCAAATTTCGATAGTATGCTGTGTTTTCCCGAACTTCTTGGTCCAACAAATGCTTGGATTGCAATACCTTCAGTGCCATCAACTTCACCTCTAGGATTTGAAGGGAATCTCTGGTGTACGCTTTGAGGCGTTGTCCAGACGTATCGTTTTCAGAAGTAGTCAACTCCAGTTTTTCGGTGAAACGTTTAAAGCGTTTCCATTCGGATAAAGAGAGCTCTGAAGTTTGAAAAAGGGAATCACTTTGTTGAACAATACTATCCGTTTGTTTGTCCTTAGCGAACACGACTAAGGAACCCGTCATCCAGAAAAGCAGTAGCAGTAATTTTCCTTTTAGTACCATACGAAGCATCTTACCACACAAAAATAGGATTCTTCTGGATTCCATTCCATTAAACGGATATTATCCACGGCAAACTCAATCCCAAATCGCCTGAATGGCGGTATCCAAATCCGATTGAACTTTAGGGTCTGTGCAATTGATTAGTATGGAGACCACTACGTTCTGTTGGGGATACACATAAAAGTTCGAATACGCCCCTACACTATTCCCTACATGACCAAAATAAGGTCTGCCAGCAGCATCTTGGCTTACTTGAAAACCCAAACCATAATAAATGGGTTTGCTTTTCACGGGATAATTGCAAAGAATTTCTTGATAGGTTTTCTGGTCCAGCAGTTCTTCTTGCAGGAGTGCCTTTCCCATTTTAGCAATGCCCGAGCTGGTGGAAAGATAGCCTCCGCCTGCGAGTTTATAAAAATTGTTCACTGGAAGGGCCTTCCGAAACCCCGAAACGGATTTGGTGTAATTTTCAGTTTTTGTATTGGCATTGTCGCTTCGAATTCGCTCAGTTACCCCGACTTTTTCTGGAATGGTATCCTTCATTCCCAAAGGCGACAGTATTTTTTCTTCTACGTAGTTTTCAAAAGGCATACCTGCTGCCCTTTCCATAGCCAAGGATAAGAGCACAAAGTCAAAACTGTTGTAGAGATACCCTTTTCCAGGTTCAAATTGGAGAGGGTCATTATGAAAAACCTGTAAACTATCTTGAATGGAATAGGGTTGATTCAGGGCGAACTCCTTGCCGCGATATCCACGAATTCCAGCGGTATGATTTGCGAGTTGGCGCAAGGTGAAATCGAATCGTTTTTTGGGATATTCAGGAACATATTTAAAAAGGGAATCATCCCAATGCAACAGTCCCTCTTCGACCATCTTCCCAAAGGCTAATCCCGTAATACATTTGGAAATACTTGCAATTCGGAAAAGAGTTGTTTCAGGGTCAATACTGGTTTTTGATTCTAAATTGGCATGTCCATATCCCTTTTGCAGTATTACTTTTCCTTCTCGAAGAATGGTGACCGATAGTCCGGGAACACGGTTTTCTTCGACCAGGTTATGGAATATGGCATGGCTTTTCTCCAAGCCCTGTAGCCCATCTAGAATAAAGGACTTAGAACTATTGGACCCGTTAAAAAACTGCTTTAAAAATGACCACATGACCGAAACTAGTACGAAAAAATGAATTAGTCTCTAAATAGCAAACGCCCGTTAAAAATTTCCTCAACTTCGATTTCTGGAGGACGGTTAAACGAAATCACATCACCAGTCCCTCGAATTACTCCAGAAATACGTTGCTGCGGATTCACAAAGAGGTCATTGGTCCCGCGATGATTTATGTTGACATTTTCAGCCATAAGATCCTCTGCTTCCACTCGAGAATCCCCCGAGGCAATAGAAACCACGAAACTATCCGTAACACCCCTCAATTGAAAAAAGGCAATACCGTTCACTACGATACTAACGCGCTCCGAATCAACCGCCAAGTCAAAAGAACCATCAGTAGTTTCGGTTTCGGGGTTGTTGAAACTCTCTGATATCAACGCCAGGTTTGGGTAAGCCAACACCCCATCACTGGAAATCAATTGTCCGGTACTGCTTCGTATTTCCGTGATATTGGGCGAGGTAACGTATACAGTGGAAATACCATAATCACGAACAAAATTGCAATTGTTCTCGTTACGGAGGATTAAACGTCCCGCTTCAACCGTTGCTGAAATCTCGTTCAACAGAAACTCTCCGGACTCCAACTCCACTTGTTGTTCTTCGCCTTGACGCAATACAAGGTTTAGGTTTTCGAAAACGGTAATCTGTGAAAACGGCTCAACCTCAACCTGAATGCGTTGGATTTCTCCTGCGTTTTGAAAACAGTCTGGTACGTTGTCACCATTGCAGGAAAACAGAAAAACAATACTCAAGAGCAGCAGACCCCTGACCGTATCACTTCCTATTTGCTTTACTAACCACTTCATTTCCATTTCACAAACGAATTCCCACCCCAAACTCCAAAGCTTCGGCTTTTGCTGCATGGGATTTTAATGTTATCGCTCCAAAAACCTTATCTCCAAAATATCGTTTCAAGCCGATGCGATTGTAGGTTCTTCCCTCAAAATCGAATGGATAATAAAAGTAATACCCAAATTGGGTAATCAAACTCATTCGGTTGATGAACAATTCATGACCCAAAAACACCCCAGCTCTTTTAAAATCGGCATCAGGGTCTACGTCCAACTCGGGAAAAGAAGTAGATTGGAATCGAATCAATTCCTTTAGGAAATTAGAGAAAAATGCATCCACCCCAAGGTGCATGGCACTTTTGCGTCCCAAACGTTTATCTGCATAGGCAGAAAAAATCCAAAACCCATATTGTCCTAAATTATTGACATCACTTTCATTGACTCCACCCCTAAGGGCTAGGTTATACCGGATTGGTTCGGTTACTTTAGCAGTATCTTTTCGCACTATGAATTCCTTAGGTAGGTCTTTATCCAAATCATACGTCAATCCCAAGTTAAGCGCCATTGTATTTGTAGAAGTGTTTGGTGCTTTAATGTTGGCATTGGAATAATGAATGAGCGCCAAACCTGCTTTGAATCCCAATCCGGCTACCAAGTTTTCCTTGTGATAGTTCAATAACAACATGGTTGAGGACAACAGATGGGAACCATAAGCATTGTTGCGAAAGTTCTCATTCTTATCATATGGATTTGTGTTGTAGGATATGCCTTGTCCAACACGGAATTGAAGGTTTCTTCTAAAAAAGTAAAAGTTATAATGCGCATAGAGTCCAAAATGTTCTCCAAGGGTGGCATTGTTCATGTTTTGATAGATGAACGTCATTCCTGTATCGGGATAACCATACTCGGCTTCCCAGGCTTCTTCCCCAAAACGTTTTCGGTTGAAGCCCAAAATAACCCCACCGGGATGATTCGTAATCAGATGCGAAATATCTGGATTGTGCAAGAGGATGGAGCCATAGAACTGGCTGGCGTCCAAAACATATTTCTTGGTCTTTTCTGGGGTTTGGGACCAACTGAAAGTAGAAACCAAGAAGAAAACGAGAAGTAGGCGCTTCATCATAAAGCACGAAAGTAGGAAATTAAAACACCGCCTGTGCAATCGCTTTAATGTTATCGGATTTTCCCATGGAATAATAATGCAATACAGGGACACCTGCGGCCTTGAGTTCCTTGGATTGCGCAATACACCATTCGACCCCTACTTGACGAACTTCCTTATTGTTTTTACAAGCTTCTACGGCTTCAATCAATTCCTCAGGAATATCGACCCGAAATACTTGGGGCAAAAGTTGCAAATGCCTTTTTACTGCAATGGGTTTTATCCCAGGAATAATAGGCACATCAATCCCCATATCTCTAGCAGCTTCAACAAAAGCAAAGTATTTCTTGTTGTCAAAGAACATTTGGGTGACTACATAGTTTGCGCCTAACTCCACCTTTTCCTTAAGTCGTTTCAAATCTGTTTTTAAGGATGGGGCTTCCATATGTTTTTCGGGATACCCAGCGACCCCTACGCAAAAATCGGCACAGTTATCCGTCTCGATGACTTCGTGAAGATATTTACCCTCGTTCAGCCCATGAATTTGCTTGACCAAATCTGAGGCGTACAAATGTCCGCCCCGCGTGGCTTCAAAATACTTTTCCTCCCGCATGGCATCCCCACGAAGCGCCATAACATTATCGATACCCAGATAGTGGCAATCCACCAATAGATATTCAGTTTCTTCCTTGGTGAAGCCTCCACAAAGTACATGGGGTACGGTATCTACGTCATACTTATGTTTGATAGAAGCGCAAATGCCTAAGGTACCGGGACGCATTCGCGTTAGTTTTTTGTCAAGCAACCCATCGCGGTCAATGTAAACGTATTCCTCTCTTGAAGTCGTTACATCAATAAAAGGAGGGTTGAACTCCATTAAAGGATCAATATTGTCGTATAGTTCCTGAATGCTGCGCCCCTTAACAGGAGGAATAATCTCAAAACTAAAAAGGGTTTCGTCCTTTGCCTTTGCTATATGTTCGGTAATCTTCATTCTTGTTTACAGTTCATTGTTGATGATAGCTGGTTCATAGTTGATGGTTGATGGTTGATGGTTGATGGTTGATGGTTGATGGTTGATGGTTTAAGGTGGGCTATTATTTTGAGTTATAATAATTGATAAAACCATTCAATAGCTTTTTGCATTTAACTACTTGTTTTAGCAATTGGTCAAACTCTGGATTTTCCAGATACTTTTGGTCAAACGCTAAATACAATTGCGTTTCCAATTCATATAAAGAACCTCGCGCTATATGAAGAAATCTCATAGTGTCGTTAGCTGTTCTTCGTCCACATCCCTCAGCAATATTTGAAGGAACAGAGACACTACTTCTTCTGATTTGCAATGTCAAACCGTACTTCTCAACATCGGGAAATTTAATTGTTGACTCGTAAATCATCGAGACCAAAACTCTAGCCTCTTTCCATACTTCCAATTCTACGTATTCCATAATCACCATCCCCTAAAAACCATCAACCATTAACTGTCTACTATATTCGGTGCCAACCACTTTTGTGCTTTTTCTATTGATATGCCTTTACGATTCGCGAAATCTTCAACTTGGTCTTGTTTGATTTTTCCGAGTCCAAAGTACTTGGCCTCAGGATGCGCAAAATAGTAGCCACTCACGCTGGCTGCTGGCCACATAGCCAAACTTTCCGTGAGAATAACCCCTATTTCGTCTTCAACATTAAGCAATTCCCAAATAGTCAATTTTTCCAAATGGTCCGGACAAGCAGGATAACCCGGAGCAGGACGTATGCCACGATATTTTTCATCAATCAAATCTTCATTGGATAGGGATTCACTTTTCGCATAGCCCCAAAATTCTGTTCGGACCACTTTGTGCAAATATTCCGCAAAAGCCTCTGCTAAGCGGTCAGCCAAGGCTTTTATCATGATGGAACTGTAATCGTCATGGTCTTTTTCAAAGGCTTGAGCTAGTTCTTGTGTGCCAAAGCCAGCGGTGACGCAAAAGCAACCTATATAATCTTCAAAGCCTGAATCTTTAGGGGCGATAAAATCTGCCAAAGCAATGTTGGAGGTACCTTCCCTTTTCTTTAGTTGTTGTCGAAGGGTGCGGAAAACCACATCTTTTCCATTTTCCAAAACAGTACTGGATTGTACATAAATGTCATCTTCATCAATTTGATTCGCGGGAAACAATCCGAAAATGGCTTTTCCAACCAGCTGCTTTTCTTCCAGCACTTTTGAAAGCATTGCTTGTGCATCCTCAAAAAGCTCAGTGGCTTGCTGGCCTACGATATCATCTTCCAGAATATTGGGGTACCTACCGTGCAAATCCCAACTACGGAAAAAGGGTGTCCAATCGATGAAATCCTTCAGCTGTGCCAAATCAAACTCATTCCATACCTGTATGCCCAGTTTTTTGGGCTTTACAATATCTACCGCCTTCCATTCCACCTGAAGCTTGTTTTGTCTCGCTTCGCCCAAACTCAAATACTCTTTTTGCTTAGTCCGATTCAAAAACTTATCGCGGAAACTTTCATAATCGAGTTTTATGGATTTTTTGTATTGACCAGAGGTTTCTTTTTGCAACAAATCACCTACCACGGTCACTGCGCGAGAGGCATCGTTGACATGCACCACAGCGTTGCTGTAGACCGGGTCTATTTTTACCGCGGTGTGGGCTTTGCTTGTGGTGGCCCCTCCAATCAATAAGGGAACCTGAAAGGCTTGACGTTCCATTTCCTTGGCCAAAAACACCATTTCATCCAAGGATGGGGTAATCAAACCACTCAAACCGATTACGTCAACCTGTTCTTCTTTGGCTTTGTTGATTATCTTCTCCGGAGGAACCATCACTCCTAAATCAACAATTTCATAGTTATTACAAGCCAGTACTACGCTCACGATATTTTTTCCAATATCATGAACATCTCCCTTTACCGTCGCCATAAGAATTTTCCCTGCTGCTCTACTGTTGGAATCTTTAGATTCTTCAATGAACGGAGTCAGATACGCTACTGCCTTTTTCATCACCCTAGCGGACTTGACTACCTGTGGCAAAAACATTTTTCCACTTCCAAAAAGGTCTCCTACCACATTCATCCCTGCCATAAGATTCCCTTCAATCACTTCAAGGGGTTTTGAGGCTTGTTGACGGGCTTCTTCCACATCTTCCACGATATACTGGTCAATTCCTTTGACCAAGGCTCGGGTAATCCGTTCTTGAAGTGGGTCTTCTCGCCAAGACAGGTCAACTTTACTCTCTTTGGATTTGCCCACAACCGTTTCTGCAAACTCCAAAAGTCTTTCCGTTGCATCATCCCTTCGATTGAGAAGTACATCTTCCACATGCTCCAAAAGGTCTTTGGGGATGTCATCATATACCTCGAGCATAGCGGGATTCACAATACCCATGTTCATTCCTGAATTGATGGCATGGTACAGAAAAGCGGAGTGCATGGCTTCTCTAACGGCATTATTTCCGCGAAAAGAGAAGGAAACATTACTTACGCCACCACTTACACTGCAATGGGGCAGATTCTCTCGAACCCATCGCGTACCTTCAATAAAATCCAAGGCATTCCGTCGGTGTTCGTCCATTCCTGTAGCAACAGGAAAAATATTAAGGTCAAAAATGATATCCTCCGCGGGAAATTTTACTTTATCCACCAAAACGCGATAAGACCTTTCTGCAATCTCTATTCGACGTTCCAAGGTATCGGCTTGTCCAACCTCATCAAAAGCCATCACGATAACCGCAGCGCCGTAGCGCTTTATCAATTTCGCTTGTCGAATGAACTCTTCTTCACCTTCTTTAAGGCTGATGGAATTCACGACACATTTTCCTTGAACGACTTGAAGACCCGCTTCTACAATTTCCCATTTGGAGCTATCAATCATGATAGGCACGCGGGCAATATCCGGTTCCGCTACAATTAAATTCAAAAACTTGACCATGGCGGCTTTGCCGTCAATCAAGCCATCATCCATGTTGACATCAATGATTTGGGCACCCCCTTCTACTTGGTGCCGGGCCACCTCGAGGGCTTCTTCGAACTTCTCTTCTTTGATGAGTCGTAAGAACTTTTTTGAACCCGCTACATTAGTCCGTTCCCCAACATTGATAAAGTTGCTATCTGGAGTAATAATGAGGGGCTCCAAACCACTCAATTTTAGATATTTTGTTTCCGTACCTGCCATTTAGCTATAGTGATATACTTCTGGAAAAGGTTCATAAAAATGATGCAATAACCGTTTCCATTCTTGATATTCGGAAGATTTACGAAAGCCTTCCTCGTGGTCTTTCAATGTTTCCCAATTCACCAAGAGGATATATTGATTGGGTACTTCCAAACACTTTTTTAGTTGATGGTCAATGTATCCCGGCATGGAAGAAATGATTGTAGACGCCTTCTTGAAGTTGTCTTCAAATTCCAAGGTTAATCCTTGCTTCACGTTCAAAACAGCGACTTCCAAAACCATAACTTTCTACAATGATTGCTGGGCAACCCTGATTTTCCTTGGTTTATAGTCCTTAGTCAAATCGGCAATGGCCTTGATATGTTCTGGAGTAGTTCCACAGCATCCTCCAACGATGTTGACCAAGTTTTTTTCAAGATATTCCTTGATTTGTGAGGCCATCTGCTCTGGTGTTTCGTCATAGGCACCAAAGGCATTGGGTAGTCCTGCATTGGGGTGGGCTGAAATGGCGAAGTCCGATTTTGCTGAAACCACCTCCAAGTGAGGTGTCAACTGTTTGGCACCTAAAGCGCAATTAAACCCAACTGATAAAATAGGAATGTGGGATACAGAAATCAGGAATGCCTCAGCAGTTTGTCCAGATAAAGTTCTTCCTGAAGCATCCGTAATGGTACCGCTGACCATGACCGGAATGGATATGTTTCGTTCTTCTTTGACTTCTTCAATAGCGAACAACGCTGCTTTTGCGTTGAGGGTATCAAAGATGGTTTCAACCAGCAAGATATCCGAACCTCCGTCAAGCAATCCTTCCACTTGTTGTTTATAGGCTATGCGCAATTCCTCAAAGGAAACCGCGCGAAATCCTGGGTCGTTCACATCGGGAGACATGCTCGCTGTACGATTGGTTGGACCAATACTGCCCGCCACAAATCGTGGTTTGTTAGGTTCTTTTTCAGTAAAGGATTGTGCTACTTCTTTTGCGATCTTAGCGGATTCATAGTTTAGTTCGTATACCAAAGCTTCCATTCCATAATCAGCCATTGCAATGGTAGTACCTGAAAAGGTATTGGTTTCCACAATATCGGCTCCGGCTTCAAAGTATTTACGATGGACTTCAGCAATCGCCTGAGGTTGGGTCAGGGATAACAAATCATTGTTCCCCTTTAGAGGTTGAGGCCAATCTTTAAATCGTTCGCCACGAAAATCCTTTTCCTCGAATTGATACCGCTGGAGCATGGTTCCCATGGCGCCATCCAAAACAAGGATACGTTCTTGTAATATGTCTTCAATCAAATGCATAGGCAATGTCTCATCAAATGATGAATAAATTAGGTATCAAGAAAGGTTGTTGGAATTTTCCAAAAACAGTTATCCATCCGAAATACTTTCGGTAGAATGTAGCACCTTCTTGACCATGAGGTTGTCAAGGGTTGCTAAGGCTTCATTGGGTCCAGTCCCTCCACCTTTCTTGATAACGTTTCAATTTTTAAATGAACTGGGAACAAAGTAACGGCACAGTCCAATGAAAACCAAATTTCTTTTGATTGCATAAAAAAACCTCCTTTTGGAGGTTTTCATTGAACGAATCCATTGTGCTATAAAATACTCTGCACAACTTCTTTTTTGGCTTCTTTTTTGGTGCCGTCAAAGCCCTCCACGCCACCAACAGTGGTATATTTCATTACAAAACGCTTATTGGGATTGATGATTTGATAGGCATATTGACACATTACTGCCGCTTCATGAAACCCGGAAAGAATCAACTTTAATTTTCCTTCATAAGTGTTGACATCGCCAATGGCAAACACTCCCGGAATATTGGTTTGATAGTCTTTTGCGTTGTTCACTTTGATGGCATTTTTCTCAATTTCCAACCCCCAACTGCCCAAGGGACCCAATTTTGGCGACAAACCGAACAGAGGGATAAAGTTATCTGTTTCCAAATAGGTGTTTTCACGGGTTTTGTCATTGTGATGAATGACTACGGCTTCCAAAGTATCCCTACCATGGATTTCTTTTACCTCCGCTTCGGTAAAGAGCTGAATCTTGCCCAACTTCGCCAATTCAGATGCTTTTTCCACTGAATCCAAGGCGCCTCTAAACTCATTTCGACGATGTACCAAGGATACCTCGCTGGCCACATCAGCCAAATAAATGGCCCAATCCAACGCAGAGTCGCCTCCGCCCGCAATGACCACCTTTTTATCACGATATACTTCCGGGTCTTTGATGATATACGCCACTCCATTGTCTTCAAAATCTGTAAGATTTGAAATCTGGGGTTTTCTAGGTTCAAAAGAACCCAATCCACCTGCGATGACGACTACCTTTGCGTGGTGCTTAGTACCCTTGTTGGTTGTCACGATAAAGGACCCATCCTCTTGTTTATCCAAAGTATCCGCACGTTCGCCTAGTGTAAAACCTGGCTCGAAGGGTTTGATTTGTTCCATCAAACGGTCCACTAAATCTCCTGCCAAGATTTCAGGGTAAGCCGGAATATCATAAATCGGTTTTTTCGGATAAATCTCTGCGCATTGTCCTCCCGGTTGCGGCAAGGCATCAATCAAATGGCATTTCAATTTGAGCAATCCCGCTTCAAAAACGGTAAATAATCCTGTAGGGCCTGCTCCAATGATGAGGATATCAGTTTGTATCATGAGTTTCTTCTTATTTAACTTTAAAATGTGATGTTTGTTCGGGTATCCATTACTCAACACCCTACTGTTTGGAATGAAAACCAACAACTTCACGTTGTTGAAATTCGTTTTGAATCTTATTGAGTTTTTGACGATGCGAAACCACTTCGCCAATGATAATTATGGCTGGATTGGTCAGCTGTTGCTTCTTTGCCTCGTTCTCAATGGAAGCAACAGTGCCAATACCTAGTTTTTCATTTTCAGTACTTCCCGCTTGAATAATAGCAACAGGAACATCTTGTTTGCCCTCTTCTCGGAAAAGAGTCATAATTTCAGAAAGCTTGGACATGCCCATCAAAATGACCACAGTTGCGTTCGATTGGGCTGCTAGGGCAACATCCGTAGAGAGTTTATGGGACTTAGTAGTTCCCGTGATAACCCAAAAGCTTTCGGATGCTCCTCTTTTGGTTACCGGAATGTCTTGCAGGGCTGGCACGGAAACCGCGGAAGAAATACCGGGAACCACCGCAACATCAAGTCCGTATTGGGCAGCATACTCCATTTCCTCTGCTCCTCTTCCAAATACAAAAGGGTCACCACCTTTCAAGCGAACCACTTGCAATCCTTGAGCGCCGCGTTGCACAATCAACTCATTGATTTGGTCTTGCTGATAGGCATAACACCCCTTGCGTTTGCCTACGAAAATCTGTTCGGCTTGCTCACAGTATGCCAATAAATCGGGTGATACCAAGGCATCATACAACACTACATGAGCTGACTGCAAGGCTTTGACACCTTTCAGGGTAATGAGTTCTACATCCCCAGGGCCTGCGCCCACTACTGTCAATTTCCCGCTACGCATGTTCCAACTCCAATTTTCTGAAGGCTTCCAAGCACACCAATACCTTTTTGGCATCGGCTAAATAGCTTGTGGCGAACTCTTCTGTGGGTTTATTTTGGTTTAATTGCAAAGCAAGTGTTTCAAATCCTCCAGGAAAATCAATCTTGCCCGTTTCCACATACAACTGGTCAAAATCCTTAATAATGCTTGCGTGCGTATTCGTTTTTACCTTTTCGGCGGTAAGCAAGGCTTTTGCTGAATTCACCATAGATTGGTAGGCATAATAAATGCTGGCAGCCCACTTTTGTTGATTAAGCGACTCTTCTGCGCTTTCAATTTTCTCTCGGCTTTCCAAAAACAAAGTCGCGACCAAATCCACGATAACCCCCGCGCACTCACCGACACCGATGGCTTTTTCATACTTTTTCTCATTACCCCAATCGATAAAATCCTCAGCAGTTAGGTTATCTATTTGGGTCAATGGTTTTAGAAATTCATAGAAGTATTGTTCACCCTTTGCAGCATAGTAATCCGCAAAAGAAGCTCCCTTTCCATGGGCGTTGAAATCATCTAGTATCAGTCGTAAGGCTTGAGGACCCCGTTTGCTTGGAATTTTAACCACCTTGTCTGCGAATTTTCCCTTTCCGTCACCAAAATTTCCTCCACCTAGCAATACCTGTAAAGCCGGAGCCACAAGCTTGTTTTTGGTGCGAATGGACATGCCTTGAAAACCAATGTTTGCCATGTTATGCTGTCCACAGGCATTCATGCATCCGCTGATTTTGATAACTACATCAGGGTTGCTAATATATTCGGGGTACTCTTCTTTGATAAGTCGTTCCAACTCTTCCGCGATTCCCGTGCTGCTGGCAATACCCAAGTTACAAGTATCCGTACCGGGGCAAGCCGTAATGTCAAGCGCCTTATTATAACCTGGTTCTGCGAAACCCAGTTTTTGAAGCTCCACATAGAAAAATGGAACCAGTTCTTCTTTTACAAATGGAATCAGTATGTTTTGACGAAGGGACAGGCGTACTTCACCGGCCGCATAGTTTTGAACCAAGTGAGCTAACTCACGCGCTTTGTCTGTATAAAAATCTCCTAGGAGTACTTTAACCCCGATGGCGACAAAGCCTTCTTGTTTTTGAGGGATGATATTCGTTAAACGCCATGCTTTATAAGTAGCATCGTCCGAAA
Source organism: Bacteroidota bacterium (assembly GCA_039820925.1). Classification (GTDB taxonomy): domain Bacteria; phylum Bacteroidota; class Bacteroidia; order Flavobacteriales; family Flavobacteriaceae; genus Flagellimonas. Next base: position 15,177 of record JBCBPD010000003.1, read on the forward strand.
TAGAAACTTCAGGGACCTCAGCGTTCGCTACTTGTACTTGGGGGTATTGGTCGACGCCAATAGGATAGGTTTCATGCGGAATTGCCTGCTGTTCAGCTTCCAATAACGCCTTGAAACCATCCAATCCCAAATCTTTTAGCAAGAATTTCATACGTGCTTTGGCTCTACTTTTTCGTTCACCGTAGCGGTCAAAAACGCGGATAACTCCTTCCATAAGGGGAATAATTTTATCCGTGGAAAGAAAAGCATACAACTCGTCTGCATGTCGCGGTTGAGAACCTAGCCCACCACCCAGCATAATTTTAAAACCGCGCTTTCCATTTTGGATTTTGGCAATAAAACCGAGGTCATGCATATAAGAAAGACCCGTATCTGCATCTGAAGCTGAAAACGAAACCTTGAATTTTCGACCCATCTCCTGACCGATAGGATTCCGGAGAAAATACTCGAACACCGCTTGGGCATAGGGAGACACATCAAAGGGCTCGTCGATATCGATGCCTGCCGTTTCACTTGCAGTTACGTTTCGAACGGTATTCCCACAGGCTTCCCGAAGGGTCACTGCATCTCGTTCCAATTGAGCCCATAATTCGGGAGTACGCTCCAAATCCACATAGTGAATTTGAATATCCTGACGTGTGGTGATATGCAGTCGACCGGTTGAGAATTCATCTGCTACGTCAGCAATGCGCAACAACTGATTGGACGTTACTTTTCCATAAGGAAGCTTGATGCGTATCATTTGCACTCCGGGCTGACGTTGCCCGTAAACTCCCCTAGCCAAACGAAGGCTTCGGAATTTTTCCTCATCTACCACTCCCTCTCTGAATTGGCGAATTTTTTTCTCCAATTCAATGATATCTTTTTCTACAACGGGATTCTCGATTTCTGTTCTAAAGCTTTTCATTACCCTATAATTCCTATCAATTTTCTAGATTTATAACAAAACGGTTTCCCGTTGTAAAATTTTAATGTTCCTTGGTTTTAGTTGATGAAACCTACGCCAGCGGTAGTGTTGGATTGTGCGTCAATCAAAATAAAAGCACCATTGGACTTATTGTCCGCAAATGAGTCGTAAAACATGGGCTTACTTAACTTGATTTCTACTTCTCCTATCTCGTTTAACGCTAATTTGTTTCCAGCATCAGATGTTCCTGAGAAATCCGTCGCAATCAATCCTTTGATTTGCCCCACTTTGGACAAAATCTGATTGGAATTGTGTTGCACAATGTACTTTGTCCCTGGAACTAAGTGCTTCGCATCCATCCAACAGACGGTCGCAGTGATATCTTTCTCGATTTTGGGAAGCTCCTCACTTTTGACAAGCATATCCCCTCTTGAAATATTGATATCACTCTCCAAAGTTAGCGTCACCGAAGTTCCCGGTTTGGCCTGTTCAAAGGTTTTATCAAAAAAGTGAATAGCCTTGATTTTGGATTTCGTCATGGAAGGTAAAACGGTTACCTCGTCTCCAACGGACGGTGCTCCACCATAAACTTTTCCGGCGTACCCTCTAAAATCATGAAACTCGTCTTGCTTTGGGCGGATTACAGACTGGACTGGAAAGCGAAATGCACTTTGGTCTCGTACATCACTATTTTCCAATTGTTCCAAATGCCCTAAAATTGTATCGCCTTCATACCAAGGCATAGCCTCAGATTTTTGAACCACATTATCCCCTTGCAAGGCACTGATTGGAATGTATTCCACATTCTGTTCTTGATAGGTGCTATTCGCGTTCAACACCTCAAAATTTCTTTTGATGTCTTCGAAAACTTCTTCGGAATAGCTTACCAAATCCATCTTATTCACCGCAACGATGATGTTCTTCACACGAAGCAAGTTGTTGATGAAAAAGTGGCGATAGGTCTGCTCAACAACTCCCTTTCGTGCATCAATCAAAATGATAGCCGCTTGAGACGTAGAAGCACCGGTAACCATATTTCGAGTATATTCTACATGTCCCGGAGTGTCGGCAATGATATAACTCGTGGTAGGCGTAGAGAAATAGATATGGGCCACGTCAATGGTAATCCCCTGTTCCCGTTCGGCTACCAAACCATCCGTAGCCAGCGAAAAATCGAGGTAATCATACCCTCGTTGCTCGCTACTTTTCTTAATGGCTTCCAATTTATCCTCGGTCAAGGATTGGGTATCGTACAACAACCTTCCAATCAAGGTGCTTTTTCCATCGTCAACACTTCCTGCCGTTGCTATCTTCAGTACTTTCATCTTCTTTCTTGTTGGTTGTTTTTAGAAATACCCTTGTTGTTTTCTTTTTTCCATGGCTGCTTCGGAACGGTTGTCATCGATTCTTGCGCCACGCTCAGATATTTTGGAAGCCCTAATTTCAGCAACCACTTTGTCAATCGTATCTGCTTCAGATTCCACCGCAGCGGTACAAGACATATCCCCAACTGTTCTAAAACGAACGGTTCTTTCTTCGACAACTTCATCTTCTGCGCGAAATACCACATCGTCTTCTGCGGACCAAATCAAACCATCCCTCAAAAAGATATTACGTTTGTGCGCGAAATAAATAGAAGGAATTTCAATTTGCTCTTGTTGGATATAACTCCAAACATCCAATTCGGTCCAGTTACTGATAGGAAAAACGCGAACGTTTTGTCCCAATTCAATTTTACCGTTCAGCATATCGAAAAGCTCAGGACGCTGGTTTTTTTCATCCCACTGTCCAAAGTCATCTCTGACGGAAAAAATACGTTCCTTGGCTCTCGCTTTTTCCTCATCGCGACGAGCCCCACCGATACAAGCATCGAATTTAAACTCCTCAATAGCATCCAGAAGAGTTGTGGTCTGCAACGTATTTCGGCTTGCGTATTTTCCCGTTTCCTCCACTACTTTACCTTGGTCAATGGAATCTTGAACATTCCGAACGATTAATTCTACTCCGAGCTTTGCTACCAACTTATCTCTAAAAGCAATGGTTTCAGGGAAGTTGTGTCCGGTATCAATGTGCATTAAAGGAAAAGGAATCTTGGCAGGATAAAAGGCTTTCTGCGCCAAACGCACCAAAGTAATGGAGTCCTTTCCACCTGAAAAAAGCAGGACGGGACGTTCGAATTGGGCTGCCACCTCGCGAAGGATATAAATCGCTTCACTTTCTAAGGCATTTCCTTGCAAAATGGATGCTGTATCCAAGGATTCTACTGATGGTATTTCTGAAATCAATGTACTCACCGTGTCTTTTTTTTTGTGCAAATATGATTAGGTATGCAACCCACACTCCCGGTTGGCTAAAACCTTTGTTGGGTCAAAATATTTATGTTCGTTAGGCAATTCGTATTCTTTCAAATAGGCATCCAATTGGGCATCGCTCCAGCGGTAAAATGGACTTACTTTCAACACTCCGTCACCACCCAAACTGAAAATATCCAAGCTATCCCGTAAGGCCGTTTGCCCTTTTCTCAAGTTGGTAAACCAAACATCAGGTTGATGTTCGGCCATCGCTCTTTTAAAAGGTTCCAATTTGACTTGCTCGGTAAAGGTTTTGTGCAAAGGGTCCTCTATTTGTGGGATTCCCATCACGGCATCACGATGCGCAGCGGTCTGTTTCGGCACGTACAATTTGATATTCAACTTCAAACGCTCAATAAGGTCTTCCGCATGCTTATAGGTTTGCGGAGTATTATACCCTGTATCGCACCAAATCACTCTGATAGTAGAATTTACTTGGGTAACTGCGTGAAGAATGTTCACTTCATACGGGCGGAAATTGGTGGTTATTACCGGACTTTCTGCCCGCTGAAAAGCAAAGGCAACAATCTCAGCTGGAGTTGCGTCCTTCAGTTGTTGGTTCCAATCTTCTATTTGAGTTTGAGAAAATGCCATATCGTTCTATTTACCCCAAGAGATTGCGTTCCAAATGCGTTCGTGGAAAAAATACAGTACCATTTTAGTGACCAACTCTACCAAACCAATAGAAAATGCAAGAGTCAATGTCCCTGTAACAATCCAAGAAATAATGATGGTATCCAACGTACCGATAATCCGCCAGCTGATGGATTTGGCAATACTCCGTTGGGGTTTTTCAGAAACTTTATCCTTGGTAAAAGAGGTTGTTTCCTGTTTGTTATTGACTAAAAGTTGGTCTGCAATCATACGACTCTTTATTACCCTACTAGTTTGATAGGATTATCAAAACTACATTTATTTCCGATACGATTCGTTAAAGCAGGCACAAAAAATCAGTTTACCCTATCGTTTTTATAGATTTTAACAGAATTGCGTTGATTTTTTGCCGAATTGTTGATGAACTAATCAGAAGATTCAGGATTTAGTATCCCGTTAGGAAATTAAATCGGCCAAGGTATTGTTGCGATATACTTCCAACGCACCATCTCGCACCTGAAGCATCAAGCGATTGACGGCGCAGGTATTTTCATCTGGGCAATCATCGCATTTTTCATAAAAATTCAAACTTACACAAGGCACCATAGCTATTGGCCCCTCTAGGACACGCATCACCGCGGTCATTTGAATTTCTTCTGGTTTTTTGATAAGATAATATCCCCCACCTTTTCCCTTTTTAGAGCCTAAAAACCCATTTCTTCGAAGGGTCAACAAAATGCTTTCCAAAAACTTTTGGGAGATATTCTCATGCTTGGCGATTTCTGAGATTTGAACCGGTTCTTTGGTATCAATAGACGCCAAATACGTAAGTGCTTTTAGCCCGTATTTTGTCTTCTTGGACAGCATCTTACGAAGATAGCGAAATTTAACAATTGTGGTCGCTATCCTAATGCTTGGGCAATATCAGCAATAATGTCATCCATATGTTCTAGACCTACGGAGATACGGACCATGCCATCTGTTATCCCTACGGCTTCACGTTCGTCTTTGGTCAATTTGCTATGGGTTGTTGAGGCAGGATGGGTCACAATACTTCTGGAATCTCCCAAATTTGCAGAAAGGGATAGCAGTTTGATACCATTAAAAAAGTCTTGCCCAGCCGCTAGTCCGCCTTTGACCTCAAAAGCGACTACACAGCCCCCTGCTTTCATTTGCTTTTGGGCCAATTCATACTGGGGATGTGATTTTAAAAAAGGATATTTCACCCAATTTACCATGGGATGTGATTCCAAATAGTTGGCCAACGCCAAAGCATTCGCGCAATGTCTGTCCACCCTGACCCCTAAAGTTTCTAAACTTTTAGAGAGCACCCAGGCATTAAAAGGTGACAACGCGGGACCCGTAATCCTTGAAAAACGATAAATTTTATCGATAAGTGCTTTGGTTCCAACGGTAATCCCTGCCAGAACTCTACCTTGACCGTCCATTAGCTTTGTGCCGGAATGAATCACCAAATCTGCACCAAACTTTATGGGTTGTTGCAGATAGGGTGTCGCAAAACAGTTATCAATGACCAACAAAAGCCCATGCTTTTTAGCAATCTTGCCTAAGGCTTCCAAATCCAAAATATCCACACCTGGATTCGTGGGTGATTCGGCATAAATCATTTTGGTTTGGGGAGTGACCATTTCATCGATACTATCCAAATTGTGAATATCGAAAAAGCTGGAAGTTATTTCCCATTTGGGGAAAAATTGGGTGAACAAAGTATGTGTCGAACCGAAAATACTTCTAGCCGAAATAATATGGTCACCGGAATTCAAAAGAGTCGCAAAGGTTGAAAAAACGGCCGACATTCCCGAAGCGAAGGCAAACCCATCCGCTGCACCTTCCATGCGGCAAACTTTTTCCACCAGCTCCAAACAATTTGGGTTGGAATACCTCGAATAAATATTCCGTTCTTTTTCCTCGGCGAAGGACGCCCGCATGTCTTCTGCATCCTCAAAGACAAAACTTGAAGTCAAATACAGGGGTGAAGAATGTTCCAAAAATTGGGAACGTTCTATCTGGGTTCGTATGACTTCCGTTTCGAAGTTTTTGTTTGTCATTTTATATTAAAGATTGGGTTTTGTTACTTCCACACTGTTTTACCACCATAATTCCTATGGTAGCTGAGCGGAGTCGAAGCTACTATTCACTTTCTTTATAATGTTTGTAGTGTGTTTTATTTGTACATTCAGAAAACCTCGGCAGGCTATCCAATTGTCCTCTTATCAAAGCTTCTTTTTTCTTTCTTGACCAGCCTTGAATTTGTTTTTCTCTTTCAAAAGCAGCGCCTATCTCTAGATATTCTTCTAAATAAACCAATACTACGGGCAATCTCTTTCTGGTGTGATTGGCTCCTTTGCCTTCATTGTGCTCAACTATTCTTTTTTCAATGTCAATAGTACTACCAGTGTAGTAACTATCGTCAGAACATTTTAGAATATACATGTAACCTTTCATTCTTAATTATGACTTCGACTCCGCTCGGTCAACTTGATTCTTATTTAATTCGATGATTCCTATTCCAAATGCCTCAACTCTACGCCTCATTACCCGGGTGACTTCGACTCCGCTCAGTCACCCTCGCTGTTAAACATTTCAAGAGAACCAAAAACTGAGTGCTCTCCTAATCTACTTGGCTATTTGTGACTTCGACTACGCTCAGTCACCGACGAATAATTGGTAGCTGAGCGTAGTCGAAGCTATAATTTCTCGGCGATTCTAAGCACATCTCCAAAAACACCACGAGCCGTGACCGCTGCGCCTGCACCTGCTCCCTGAATCACAAGGGGTTTCTCACCATAAGATTCAGTGAAAATCTCGATGATTGAGTCGGAACCGGTGACTTGGCCAAGTGCACTTTCTTTCGGTACCGAAATCAGTTTGACTTCTAAGATGCCTTTATCTTTTTGAAGGTCTCCATGTAACTCGCCTACATAACGCAGCACATGGTTTTCTTCCTGTTTGGATTTGATGTCACTAAAAGGGGCATCCAAAGCATCCAATTGCGAAAGAAACGCATCCTTGGAAACGGATTGCAATGTTTCAGGAATCAAATTCTGGATTTGAATCTCGGAAAACTCGTTTTGCAAATCCAATTCGCGGGCTAAAATCAAAAGCTTTCGACCCACATCATTGCCGGAAAGGTCTTCTCTTGGGTCAGGCTCCGTAAATCCTTTTTCCATGGCTTCAGCAACCACCTTGGAAAAGGGCACCTCGTTTTCAGAAAAAGTATTGAAAATGTAACTCAACGAACCTGAAAACACGCCTTTAATCCGCGTTATGTTCTCCCCAGACAAATGCAACAATTGAATGGTGTCAATCAAGGGAAGTCCTGCGCCCACATTGGTTTCGTATAGGTATTTCTTTTGGTTTTGTTCCAAATTTCTCCGCGTCGCTTTATAAAAGTCAAAGCCCAAAGTATTGGCGATTTTGTTGGATGAAACCAAATCAAATCCTTCTTTAATCAAAAGCTCATAATTTGCGACAAAGTCCTCACTGGCGGTGTTGTCAATTGCTATGACATTTTCCAAATGATTTTCCTTTGCAAAATCCACCACATCCGCAATCGAATAAGATGCTCCGGTTTTGGCCAATTTTTCTTTCCAGTCAGAAGAAACACCCTCTTTATTCAACAAGATCCTTTTTGAATTCGCCACGGCAAAAATCCGGAGGTCAATTCCTTTGCGTTCCACTATGTTGGATTGGGACTCCAATATTTGGTCAATTAAAGTGCCTCCAACGGTTCCATGCCCAAAGATGGCCAAATTAACACGCTTGGCGATGCCAAAAATCTGCCCATGAATTACGTTTAAGGCTTTGTGCAAATCTACGTTGCGCACTACCAAACTCACATTTTTCCCTGAGATAGTGTTGTTAAACAACAAGGGCGTTACTTGGTTTTTGGCTAGGGCATTGAAAGGTTTATGAAAGGTTCCCAAATCCAAGCCCACTATCGAAATCACCGCGACATCATTTGTTACCGTTATTCGATTGACGTCTTTTGCGCTGTAATCTGTTTCAAACTCTTCATCCAGTAACCTTTTGGCACGTTTTGCTTTGTTGGCATCTACTACCAATCCAATTCCTCTTTCAGAAGAACCTTGTGAAATAATTCCAACATTGATATTATTACTCCCTAGCACTCCGAAAATCCGGGCATCAATACCCACTTTTCCAAGGAGTCCGCGCCCCTCTAGGTTAATAAGAGCCACATCTTCTAAAACCGATAAGGACCGAATCCCGCCTTTTTCCGTTTTAGGACCAATCAAAGTACCTTCGCCCTTTGCATTGAAAGTGTTTTTGATGCGTAGCGGAATGTTCTTTTCTATGAGCGGAATAATCGTTTTGGCGTGCAAAATTGTAGCCCCAAAATTGGCCAGTTCATTCGCCTCTTCGTAGGAAATAGTGTCAATGAGTTTTGCATCTGCAACGAAATCGGGGTTTGCAGTGAAAATTCCATCTACATGAGTGTAATTCACCAACTCTTTTGCATCGAGAAAATTCGCTAAAAGGGCAGCAGAATAGTTGGTTCCATTTCTTCCTAGCGTGGTTGTTTCTCCTTGCGCGTTCGAAGCGATAAAACCCGTCACAATAGGTACTATGGAATCATCCAAATCATGAAAAAAACGAATGATGTATTCTTTTGAAACTGCCTCATTCACCTCGGCATTCGTGAAACTGTCATCGGTCTTTATCAAACGTCTAGCATCTACCGATTGGGCTATGACTCCAGATTTTTGAAGTAAAGTGGTCACCACTTTCGCTGAAATCAGTTCTCCAAAAGAGAGTAGCTCATCTTTAATCTTTCCGCTGTAATCTCCAGTTAGAGAAACCCCTTGGAGCAGTTCTTGAATTCGTTTAATCTCTTCTTTTATCTCAATCCCAAAACCGTTTTCTTGGTAAGCAACAAACTGTTGCAAGGCTTCCTCGAAAGGCTTTCCTTCAGTTGCCATCTCCAGAAGCGATTCCAATTCATCGGTTGCTTTTCCACGTGCGGAAAGGACCACCACAAAACGTTCTTCATTGGCAACTCCTTCGGCAATGATTTTAAGCACCCGATTCAATCCTTCTCCGTTGGCCAAAGACTTTCCACCAAACTTCAACACCTTCCGATGGGTTGCTACTCCATTTTGCGAGAACACTGGTCTAAGCAACTTTTCCAGCTGCTTGAACTCAATAAGAAAGGCATCATGTCCATGAACGGATTGGATTTCACCATAGGTCACATTCGAATTACCTTGGGCAAACCGCCTGTATGTTTCTTTATTCTCCTCCGCAGTGAAAAACAGGTCGGAATTCACCCCCACAATGTGAATTTGCGTATCACTTGCTGCCAATTGTTCAAACCCCGCCTCCCCATTTCGGGTGACATCAATGGTTTTCAAAAGCTGATTCATCAACTTGTATGCAGAGAGTTGAAAGCGCTCTTGGAGTTTTTTCCCGTGATGCATTAACCAACTTTCTACATTGAAAACCTGAAGTTCTTCATTTGTGCTGCGCTGAAAACGGGCCTTGAAGGATTCAGGTGTGCGGTAACAAAGCATGGCATGCATGCGGGCATCGTGAACAGGTTCCTTCGAATTGACCAAAATCTGTTCTTGAATCTGACAGTTGGCAATCAACCAATCTGTAGATTTCCAGTCAGAGGCAACCGGAATCAAATGTTTCGTAATTTTCGGATTCAACACGGCCATTTCCCAAGCCAATCCTCCACCCAAAGAACCACCAATAATGGCATGCAAAAGGGGAATTTCTAGCTGTTGCAATCCCTTCAAAAAGATTCGTGCAATGTCTCCGGCTACAAAATCCTTGTAGTTTTCAATGACAAAACCATCATAGCCGTTCCCGGGAATGTTAAAAGCTAGAACCGTGTACTTTTGGGTATCTATGCACTTGTTGTCCCCAATCAAATCTGACCACCAACCTTTATCTCCGGCAACTCCGGAGTTGCCAGTTAAGGCATGATTGACTAAAACGATTGGAGCAGTGTGCAAAGGTTGCCCAAAAACCTCGTATGATAGTTTTATATCCTGTGTGCTACCACTTTGGGTGGTAAAGCCTTCAATCTCTAAAAAATGGAGCATACGTTACGTGCGCAAGGGTTAAAGCCAAAGAAGGAAAAGCTCCTTCTTTGACTCTATGATTTTTAAGATGTTATGCCAAGACCGATTTGTCAACGGCGGCAAAAGCTTGTTCTAAATCTGCTTTCAGGTCATCCAAGTTTTCCAAGCCAACAGATAAACGAATCAGGTCTTGGGTGACCCCAGCACTAGCCTGCTCTTCTTCGGAAAGCTGTTGATGCGTTGTACTTGCTGGATGAATAATCAAGGATTTGGTATCGCCAATATTCGCTAGAAGACTAAATACCTTAGTAGCATCCGTAAGTTGCTTGGCCGCTTCAAACCCACCCTTTACACCAAAAGTGACCAATCCACTCTGGCCGTTTGGAAGATATTGTTGTGCCAAGTCATAATATTTGTTGCCTTTTAATCCGGGATAGTTGACCCAAGCTACCTCATCTTTGTCTTGCAACCATTCTGCCAAGGCCAAAGCATTTTCGCTGTGCTGCTTGATACGAACGGGGAGAGTTTCCAAACCTTGTATGATTTGAAAAGCGTTGGTCGGGCTTAGGGCTCCTCCAAAATCGCGTAGTCCTTCCAAAATCAATTTAAAAGTGAAGGCCGCAGCACCTAAGGCTTCGCTATAGACCAACCCATGATACCCCGCAGAAGGCTCGGTGAATTCAGGGAATTTTCCATTGGTCCAATCAAACGTTCCCGCATCGATGATGGCACCACCCAACGCGGTTCCATTTCCATTGATGTATTTGGTCAATGAATGAATAACCAAGTTTGCCCCATGTTCAATAGGGTTCAATAGGCCTGGAGTCGCTACGGTATTATCTACAATAAACGGCACTTTTGCTGCCTTGGCTTCTTCTGAAATACCTTTTAGGTCCAAAACGTCCAATTTTGGATTCCCCAAAGATTCCACAAAGAATGCCCTTGTATTTTCTTGTACTGCCTTTCCGAAGTTTGCGGGGTCTGCAGCATCTACAAAAGTTGTCGTTATGCCCAAACGTGGCAGGGTTACATTCAACAAATTATAGGTTCCTCCATATAAGCTACTAGAAGCTACGATATGGTCGCCTGCTTTCAATAGGGTCATCAATCCGGTTGAAATGGCTGCCGTACCGGAGGCAAATACCACTGCACCTATTCCACCTTCAATAGCCGCCAATCGCTCTTGCAAGATTTGATTGGTTGGATTGTTGAGACGGGTGTAAATAAAGCCCAACTCCGCCAAAGAAAAAAGATTTGCTGCGTGGTCTGTGTCATTGAAAACATAAGACGTCGATTGGTAAATGGGAACCGCACGAGTACCTTGGGTTGCCGTAGTGTCGTGGCCTGCGTGTAACGCGTTGGTTGCTAATTTGTGTTCACTCATGATTTTGTTTTTTAATTACTTAAACCGATTAAAAAAGCCAAACCATCTCTACCCCTTGGGCAGAAAAGTAAAATCAAAAAGTTATAAGAAAGTAAAATCGAAAATTCGATAATCGTTATCTATTTCGTCGAAACGAATAGAATTTAGCACCTTCTTGACAGGCAAGGGTTGCTAAGGCTTCATAGGGTCTATTCCCTCCACCTTTCTTGATAACTATTCAATACGTGTTTGAACTTATGTGAACAAATATAAAGTCAGAATGTTCTAAAATCCTAATCTTTAAGAAAAAAATCACATAAAAGAAAGCAGTTACGGTTCTAAGACCGAAAACTCAATACTGGAATCTGCAAATACTGTGTGCGTCTGCGCTGTAAAGTCTTCTTCTTTGGCTTTGAAGATATTATCCACATAAGTTTGCGGATTCAAATCAATCAAAGGGAACCATGAGCTCTGTATTTGCACTTGTAGTTTGTGTCCTTTTTTTATGGTATGGAAAACATCTTGAAGCTTAATGTTTACTGCTGTTTTTTGATTCGGCTCAAAGGGTTCAGGTTCCGAAAAGCTATTGCGAAAACGCCCACGCATTACTTCACTGCGCACCATTAGATGATAGTTGGACATTTTTAAGTGGTCTTGCATCTCCTCATTGGTTTCCACATTATTAGGGTGCACATCAATAATTTTGACAATCCAATCGGCAGCGGTCCCTGTGGTGGCCACGTTAAGTTTTGCTAAAATGTCACCAGCCAAGGTCAAATCTTCCTCCATCACCTCAGTTTCAAAAACCAACACATCAGACCTACGTGCTGCGAAACGTTGGTCATCGGTCATATATTTTCGGGGTGTAAAAACGGTTTTGATATCCTCAGAATACGGTACAGGTTTTTTCACATCGCTAACGAACTTAATTCCAGATTCGCTGGTTTGGTCGGCCGTCAATTCCTGATTTTCAGATAAGAAAAGTGTCATGGGTTTGATTTTCTGCGGAGGCCAAGTATCAAAAGTATCCCAGTTTTTTTTGCCAGTATCAAAAACATAGGCTTCCGGTAAACCGGTGTTGCCATCACCTTCTTCTTTTAGAAAATGATTGAAAAATCGAGTCTCGATTTTTTCCTGGTAAAATTCGGAGATAGAATCACCGAAATAATAGTTTCCGACAGCGTTTCTCCCCTTACTACGAGCCCAAGCGCCATGGTCCCAAGGACCAAAAACCATAGTGTTGTAGTTGTTTGGGTTGTATTTTTCAATGTTTTTGTACGTCTCTAACGGACCATAAAGGTCTTCGGCATCAAACCAACCGCCTACGACCATGGTCGCCACATGACTTTTCACATCCTTCAAATGTTGAATAAGACCTTTGCTTTGCCACAACGCATCATAATTTGGATGTTCTTTGATTTCATTCCAAAAGAAATCATCGGTCATGTCTTCTGGCCTCATTTTCGGAGTATCCGCTGTTTCGTATTTAAAATAGGAATTCAGGTTCTCTAATGGGCCAGCATCCAAAAAGAACTGGTACTGGTCTTCTGTACCGATATCCGGGAAACTGTACCAAGCGGTGTCGATAGGGCTATCATTGTTCGGACGCGGGGTACCAAAAAGTGAAGTCACCCTAAAGTAGCTCAAAAGATAGGCCCCGTTGTGATGAAAATCATCAAAAAAGAAATCCCCAATACATGCCTGTGGTGAGGCAGCCTTTAAGGCAGGATGCGCATCTACAGTAGCGTAGGTGGTGTAATAACCCGGGTATGATATGCCCCAAATGCCCACCTTTCCATTGTTGTTTTCCACATTGTTTACCAACCACTCAATCGTATCGTAGGTGTCGGAGCTCTCGTCCACATCTTGATTGGATTGCTTATGAGGAATGTATGCTCTCATATTGTCGTAATGCCCTTCACTCATCCAGCGCCCGCGCACATCTTGATATACAATAATGTTCCCCTCCGTCATCAAATGCTTGTTTGGTCCAATTTGTGTTTTCACCAAACCTTCTCCGTAGGGTCTTGAACTATATGGGGTTCGTTGCATTAAGATGGGATACTTCTGGGAAGTATCTTTCGGTGAGTAAATGGTGGTATGCAATTTCACCCCATCGCGCATGACGATATCCACTTCTTTTTTGGTATAATTTTCTGCTACGTAGTTTTCGTCTATTTCAACCTTTGCGGTTGTCTTTTTGCAACTGGTCACTAGCAAAAATGATATCAAAATCAAGGAAAATAAGGCTTGGAAGGTGTTTTTCATTGCATATGGTATTTGGATTAAAACTACGAAAACCATTTCACCTAAATCCAGAAAAAGACACTCATTTGCCGCGCCTAAACCATCAGATTGAACAAGTATTTGGTGACCCCAAAAATTCATTTAATTTCGTTTGATTCGGATGTATTTCCAAAACCACCCAACGTATGGCCACACGGAGAAGTAAAAAATTTAATGATTTCGGATTAGGAACCAAAAACGATACTGGAGGATATCGTGCATTGAACAAAGACGGTTCCTTTAATGTGAAGAAGATAAACATCCCCTTCTTTGAGCGACTGAATTTCTTTCACTCCCTGATTACCATGTCCTGGCCGCGGTTTTTTGTATTCATCTTGCTAGCCTATTTTGGTGTTAATATTCTCTTTGCCTCTATTTATAAGGTCATTGGCGTCGAAAACCTTACGGGAATTGTAGCGGACAGTGCTTTTGACCAATTTATGGAAGGTTTTTTCTTTAGTGCCCAAACCATTACTACCCTGGGCTATGGACGGGTTGCACCGATGGGATATCCTGCAAACATCGTTGCCGCGGTTGAATCGATGCTGGGCCTTTTAGGATTTGCTTTGGCTACCGGTTTGCTCTATGGGAGGTTTTCCAGACCCTCTGCAAAAATCCGCTATAGCGAAAATGCGGTAGTCGCACCGTATCATGATATCAATGGTTTCATGTTTCGTGTGGTGAATCCGCAAAGCAATCAATTGCTCGAACTGGAAGTGCAGGTGAATTTGGCCATGCAACGCAAGAATTCGGAACTACGCGATTTTTATGCGTTGGAATTGGAACGTGAAAAGGTGGCTTTTATGCCTTATATGTGGACCATTGTTCATCCTATCTCTGAAAACAGTCCCCTTTACGGGTTGACCGCTGCAGATTTGGTAGAAAAAGACGCTGAATTCGTGATTGCCATGCGTGCCTATGATGAATCTTCTTCACAAACGGTGTATTCCCGTTCTTCATACAAAGCGGCAGAAATAGAATGGGGCAAAAAATTTGTTTACGTCGTGAAGCGTGAAAACAATGGCATTGTTATCGATGTGGGTCGCATCGACGAAATGGAAAATGCGCCATTAAACAATTAGAGATTGAAAGCCGTCTTCACTTCTGAGACCATATCCAACTTCTCCCAAGTAAACAACTCAACTTCTTTTTCTACTTTTCCGTTGTAGGGTGATTCGAAAACCTTTGAAATTACCTTTGGTTCTTTTCCCATATGTCCGTAAGCAGCGGTTTCCAAATACATAGGATTACGCAGTTTTAGGCGTTCTTCTATGGCAAAAGGGCGCATATCAAAAAGTGCCGCCGCCTTTAGGGCGATTTCTCCATCGGTCATGTTAACATTGGCAGTACCGTAGGATTCCACAAAAATAGAAGTCGGTTCTACCACCCCAATGGCATAACTCACCTGGACCAACAACTCATCCGCTACACCAGCAGCCACTAAATTCTTGGCAATGTGACGTGCCGCGTAAGCTGCACTACGGTCTACCTTACTCGGGTCCTTACCGCTAAAAGCCCCTCCTCCGTGGGCACCTTTGCCACCATAGGTATCCACGATAATTTTTCTTCCAGTTAAACCAGTATCGCCGTGTGGCCCACCTATAACAAATTTCCCGGTAGGGTTGATGTGATATTTGATATCATCTGTAAACAAACTTTGGATGCTCTCCGGTAACAACTTTTTGACCTCAGGAATCAAAATCGAAACAATGTCTTCTTTGATTTTGGCCAACATCTTTTCATCTTCATCAAATGCGTCATGTTGCGTACTCACCACAATGGTATCAATCCGCTGAGGAACATTTTCGTCAGAATACTCAATGGTTACTTGCGCCTTGGCGTCAGGTCTTAAGTAATCAATTCTGGTGCCTTCGCGACGCAATTGGGCCAAAACTTGAAGAATCTTATGCGATATATCCAATGCCAGCGGCATGTAGTTTTCGGTTTCCTTGGTGGCATAACCGAACATCATTCCTTGGTCTCCCGCACCTTGCTCTTCCTTGGTCGCTCGGTCCACCCCCTGATTGATATCTTGGGATTGTTCGTGAATCAACGAAATTACCCCACAAGAATCCCCACTGAACTGATATTCTCCTTTGGTGTAGCCAATGGTGTTGATGACATCTCTTGCAATGTGTTGTACATCTAAATAGGTATTGCTTTTCACTTCTCCCGCCAGAACTACCTGCCCCGTAGTCACCAAGGTTTCGCAAGCCACCTTGCTTTGCGGGTCAAAGGCTAGAAAATTATCAAGCAGTGCATCACTGATTTGGTCGGCGATTTTATCCGGATGGCCTTCACTAACAGATTCAGAAGTAAACAAATATGGCATTCTTTAGTCTTTTACGGTGGATTTGACGAATGCCCGAAAGAAAAATGACTTTACTTTTTAGCATTTTTTTCCGAGGTTGCAATCGGTCAAATCCTTCCTCATTCGGTTGGCAAATGTAGGCATTCGGAGGATAATTTTAAAACCCCTTTTTTCGAACGATTTCCCCACTGGTTTGGCTTGGTTTTTTTTCTTGGGGTCGATATACTTTGTATATTGCGCGAACCGACTGGAACGGAAAACCATTAGCTATGCACATCGCCGTCGCAGGAAACATAGGCGCAGGTAAAACAACCTTAACCAATTTACTGTCAAAACATTACAAATGGGATGCCCACTTTGAAGATGTGGTTGACAATCCCTATTTGGATGATTTTTATACCCAGATGGAACGGTGGAGTTTCAATCTTCAAATCTATTTTTTGAATAGCCGATACCGTCAAATCCTTAAAATAAGGGAAAGTGGCAAAGATGTGATTCAAGACCGGACCATTTATGAAGACGCTCATATTTTCGCGCCCAACTTGCATGCCATGGGGTTGATGACCAATCGCGACTTTGACAACTACCGAAGTCTTTTTGAATTAATGGAGTCTTTGGTGCAACCGCCCGACCTACTTATTTACCTTAGAAGTTCCATTCCGAATTTGGTAAACCAAATTCACAAACGTGGACGGGAATACGAGAATTCCATTTCCATTGATTATTTAAGTCGTCTCAACGAGCGCTACGAAGCTTGGATTGACACCTATGACAAGGGTAAACTTTTGGTTTTCAATGTTGACGAAATCAACTTTGTTGACGAACCGGAAGACCTAGGTGAAGTCATTAATCGCATTGATGCCCAATTGCATGGCCTTTTTTAGCTGTCCCGTTCACGCAATGAAAAAGCGCGTTCGCTCATTCTAGCTTTCTTCCAAACCTAA
Organism: Bacteroidota bacterium; assembly: GCA_039820925.1. Taxonomy (GTDB): domain Bacteria; phylum Bacteroidota; class Bacteroidia; order Flavobacteriales; family Flavobacteriaceae; genus Flagellimonas. Next base: position 32,004 of record JBCBPD010000003.1, read on the forward strand.
AGGAATCTACTTTGTTGGTACGATAACTTAAAAATCAGTACCATGGAAGTAAAAAAGAATTCCAAACAGCAAGTTGAAAAAAACTCTGGCCTTTATTTTTTAATTGGTCTATCCGCCGTTTTGGCTTTGGTCTATTTCACCATCGAATGGAAAACCTATTATTCAAAGAACCAAGAAATTGCAATGCTAAGCGTAATTGAAGAGCTAAATGATAGCATTCCAATTACCAAACACAAGCTTCCTGACCCACCAAAACCTAAAATAAAAACCCCTGAAATCATTGAGGTAATTGATGACGAGGAAGACTTGGAAGAAAGCGTGATTGAATCTGATGAGGTAAACCAAGACACTGAAATCGCCGATGTTGGGGATATAGAAGTGGCCACGGATGATGAACCAGAGATAATTCCGTTTTCAGTAATTGAGGATGTACCTGTATTTCCCGGATGTGAAAACGCTAAGGACCAACGGCAATGTTTTCAGGAAATGATGCAAAAACATGTCCGTAAAAATTTCAAATACCCAGAGTTAGCTCAAGAAATTGGGTTACAGGGTCGTGTAAGTGTGTTATTCGTGATTCAAAAAGATGGTACCATAGGTAATGTTCGTATGCGTGGTCCCCACAAAAGTTTGGAAAAGGAAGCATCCCGCATTATCTCGATGCTCCCAAGAATGACGCCGGGTAAGCAAAGAGGTAATCCGGTAAAGGTACCTTTCGCCATTCCGATTGTGTTTAAGTTGCAATAAGTTAACGCAACCTCCTTCCCAAACCCACATCTTATCTACACCAAGTCGTTAATACTTAATCTATATAAAAATGAAAACAATTTCAATTTTGGCTGCTATAGCCGTAAGCACATTATTTCTTTCGTGCAACAATGACGATGATGCAACTCCAGTAGGAACCATTTCGGGTACCTGGAAAATGCAAAACGTAAGTGGAGGGCTTCAAGGTGTTGATATTGACTACAGGGAAGGTGATGTGGATTGGACTTTCGATACCGATTCACAAACCGTACGTGTTGAAAACAGAATTTTAACTACTGGTCCAGAAGATATTTATGCTGGTCCTGAGACGGGTTCTTATCCTTATGAAATACAACAATTAGGAGAAACCCAGATTCTTTATTTGAACGACGATGTCATGGGAGGAATCATTCTTTCAACCAATACACTCACTATAGATAGCGGTGCTGATGTGGATGGTTTAGTAACCGTTTTTGTTCGCTAACCCCATGATACAAAACAAAAAACCACGCCAAAGGGCGTGGTTTTTTTATGCTTAAAAAGTAAACTTACATTTCGCTTACCTCTTGTTTGTAATCTTCAATAAGCTGTTCCAACTCGGCTTTGGTTGCCGCGGTAAATTCCTTTACCTCAGTTTCCATTTCGCCAGCCACTCCAGTTGAAGTGGTGATGATGGCTTTAAAGGCACCATCCGCAGTATTGCTCACCTCAACTTTCACTTGTTTTTCAACCTGCTTAGTTTCGGTCATACCATCTTCAGTGATGGAAATCACCGTTCCATCAGCTTTGGTCATACTCACCTCATCAGAAGAAGACATGCTTACCAAACTTGGCGCGATAACCAAGGCTACCACAGACATCAACTTCAAAAGGATGTTCAATGATGGACCAGAAGTATCTTTAAATGGGTCTCCAACGGTATCACCAACTACTGCTGCTTTATGTGCGTCAGAACCTTTACGGCCTTCACTTTCAATGGTTTTCTTGGCGTTATCCCAAGCACCACCGGCATTGGATTGAAAGATAGCCATCAAAACCCCAGCGGTAGTTACACCAGCCAGAAGTCCTCCTAACATCTCAGCGCCACCAATAAAACCAACAGCAACAGGAACGGCAATGGCCAACAAACCTGGCAATACCATCTCTTTAATAGAAGCTTGCGTAGAAATCGCCACACACTTATCATATTCAGCTACACCATTTGCAGCATCGAAAATCTTTCTATCTTCTTCAGAAGCTTTTGAAATGTCAGCGTCGTACTTTACCATTACCTCAAGCGCAGCTTTTAGTGCAGGAATATCACGGAACTGACGACGTACTTCTTCGATCATCGCCATAGCCGCACGACCCACAGCATTCATCGAAAGGGCAGAGAACACGAAAGGAAGCATTCCCCCAATCAAAAGTCCAGCCATGATATCCGGTTGTGACACGTCGATGGATTTAACACCAGCCGTTTTCATAAAGGCAGCAAACAATGCTAAGGCAGTTAAGGCCGCAGAAGCAATTGCAAATCCTTTTCCAATGGCTGCCGTAGTGTTTCCTACAGCATCCAATTTATCAGTACGCTCGCGTACTTCGCTTGGCAATTCCGCCATCTCGGCAATTCCACCAGCGTTATCTGAAATCGGTCCGTAGGCATCTACTGCCAACTGGATACCCGTGTTGGCCAACATCCCTACGGCAGCAATAGCAATTCCGTAAAGACCCGCGAAGTAATGCGATACCAAAATCGCAGCAGCAATCAAAATAATTGGAATTGCGGTAGACATCATTCCCACACCTAGACCAGCAATGATATTCGTAGCCGCTCCCGTGTCTGACTGTCGTACGATAGAGTTCACAGGTTTGGTACCCGTACCGGTATAGTATTCCGTTACTTTACCTACTGCCAGACCTGCAACAAGACCGGCAATGGTTGCCCAGAAAACACCCATTGAAGTAAATTCTTTTCCACCTTCAACCCATGACTCAGGCAACATCCCTGTAATCAAGAAGTATGAAGCAACCAACATCAATCCAGCAGAACCAAATTCTCCAATGTTCAAGGCAGTTTGTGGATTACCTCCATCCTTAACACGAACGAAGAACGTTCCGATAATAGACATGATAATACCTACCGCAGCCAAAGCCAAAGGCAAATACACTGCCCCTAGACCATCAAAAGCCGCTTGGAATTCTGGAAGACCCGCAAAAACAGCTCCCAAAACCATGGTTCCGATGATAGAACCTACATACGATTCAAAAAGGTCAGCACCCATACCGGCAACATCCCCTACGTTATCTCCAACATTATCTGCAATAGTTGCGGGGTTCAACGGGTGGTCTTCAGGAATACCTGCCTCTACCTTACCTACCAAATCCGCACCTACGTCAGCTGCCTTGGTATAAATACCACCACCAACTCTTGCGAAGAGTGCTATAGAAGAAGCACCCAAGGAGAATCCAGAAAGTACGTTCAATACTTCACCCAAAGCCCAACCTTGACCACTATATAACATGAACAATCCACTAAGTCCCAAAACACCAAGACCTACAACACCAAGTCCCATTACGGCACCTCCGGCGAAAGCAACTTCAAGGGCTTTCCCTAATGAAGTTCTGGCGGCATTCGTGGTACGAACGTTCGCCTTGGTAGCGACTTTCATACCAATAAATCCTGCAAGAGCAGAACAAATGGCCCCTACAATAAAGGAAACGGCCACCATTCCGTTAGAACCTTCTTCATTGGAACCTTTGAAAAAGAGCAATACGGCTACCGCGACCACAAAAATGCTTAGTATTTTGTACTCCGCCTTAAGGAAAGACATGGCACCATCGGCAATGTTCTTGGCAATACCTGCCATGGTTTCGTCTCCCACTTCTTGTTTGGATACCCATGCATTTTTGATGAAAACAAAAAGCAATGCTAGCACCCCGAAAAGTGGTAGAAATTGAATGATTAAATCCATAGTTATTTAGCTATTATATGATTTTTTTAATGCTGGCAAAAGTAGTAAAATACCCACTACTAAAAAAATCTTAACACAGTGGAAATTAGGGAAAGACAAAAGAGCTAAAACCCCTATATGGTGAAGGTTCGCTTCTTTTTGTGCTCACTTTCTTCGTAGCGTTTCACACACTGGTGATAAATTTTGACAGCTTCCTTGGCATCAGACCATCCTCCGGTGTCAACCTTCTTTTCTTCGAGGTCTTTATACACTTGAAAAAAGTGTTCGATTTCTTTTAATCGATGAGGATTCAAGTCGGAAATATCATTCTTCTGATTCCAAATAGGGTCAGAAATAGGAACGCAAATCAGTTTTTCATCCGGGCCTTTCTCGTCCGTCATATGGAATACTCCTATCGGCTTCACTTCCATAACCACCATGGGATAGGTAGGTTCGGTTCCCATGACCAGTACGTCCAACGGGTCTTTATCCAAGGCTAACGTCTCCGGAATAAAACCATAATCCCCGGGATACATCATAGATGAAAACAAGGTTCTGTCGAAACGAATCTTATTCAGTACAAAATCGTATTCATATTTATTTCGACTTCCTTTAGGAATTTCAATTAATACATCAAATGTTACGGGTGTGGAGGCTGTGGCCATAGGGTAGAGTTTTTACAAAAATAACCAGATAGTGCAAACCTAAGCTAAGAAGTGCTGTCCAGAAGGTTAACTAAAATTTAAATCCAAAAGAACCTGTTACTCCAAAAGCACGTGCGTCTGGATTATCTAGATAATTACCTCTAAAGTTAAAATCAATTCGAAGGATTTTAAAAATGTTACCCACGCCGAAGGAATACTCCCAATAAATTTGGTCATCAGGTGCTATTAGCGGAATGTTGCTGGGTGCATTCAAAGCGATATTTTCATCCGAAATCTGTCCCCACGCCCCTCGAAGCCCAACAATTTCCCGAAGATTCAACTTTCGTAAAAAAGGAATTCTTGAAAAGAGTCGCCCATTAAAATTATGTTCCAAATGCAGTGTGGTATAGGTATCCGTCACGAATTCGTAGAAATCCAAATTGGGAAAAGTATTGTACAACGAAAACAACGTCTGGTTTCCGGGAACTACACTTAAAAGACCCAAAGGAACGGCTCCGAAGGTTTTTCCCATTTCAATAGTGCTAGTCAAACGTCCAAAACCACCAATCTGCCAAGGTTGGGTATACGAAAATTGTAACCGTTCGTAGTCAAAATCACTTTCCAGATAGCCTTCCAACCCTTTGGTGTAATTCAATAACAGGATACTATGGTCATCGTTGATATTGGAGCGTTCCACCCCGTATCCAATGGTTCGTTTACCAGGGGTATATATTAAGGTTGTGTTGATATCGAATTGTTTGACCTCGGAAGCGATACCCCCTGGAGCAGTGGGGTCCAAATAGTCCAAACTAAAAGCCTCGGGCAAGGCCGAACTTAAGGTTCGAAATGATCCACCCAATCGGAAACGAAGGTTGGTAACAGGTTCTATCTCAAAATTCAGTGTAGACAAATTAATATTGGTTAACCGGTCGTTCGCACCTACCGTAACCAGCGATGAGGAAGCAATACTCCTACCTAGCACGTCGTTGGTACTGGTAAGACTTATCCCTAACTGTTCAATGTCCCTTCGATTCCCACCAGATAGGATGAGACGGGTTTTCCGATCTAATAAAAACTTGCCTGAAAGACCATGCTTGAACTTTCTATCCGAAAAACCATAGGCCATATACCCTTCAAGGCGCCAGGTATCATTTTGTCCGAAATAGGTTCTTGCTCCACCCCGAAGCCGTATCCCTTCTGCATCATTAAACCCAAAGGTGCTGTAAATATCCCCGATGTCAATGTTCCATTTGTCAATTTCGACATAACCTGAACCGAGAATACTCACCAGATTATAATAGGTTTTAAACTTTGGGACGGTTTTTAGGGTATCGAGCAACTTAAATATCCCGGATTCATCTTCGTTCAATTGTTCCAAGCGTGCATTTTTCCAAAAGACGGAATCCCGTTTGAAAACTCTTGGGTCATAGGGGTCAGCGGCCGCTTTGTAAAAGACTTCAGGACGCTCAATGTCAAAAGCGTAGTTGTCATATACCGTAGTACGCTTTCCATAAACCCCTCTTGACTTCTCCTTTTTGGAGAAACTAAAGTCACTGAGCATGTAATCGCGTTTTAGCAAAAAGATGGAATCATTGACCACATCAAAATCCTGTTCAATGTAAATTTCCTTTACCCAGTTGATGTTGGCACTTTTGGTGACTTGGAGATTTATTTTTTTAATCGCGAAGGTGGTATCGTTAACCCAAAAATCACCTTTAAAGGTCAACTCGCTTTTTCGACGTGGATAGTAGATGATGTTGTAGCACCATTTGTTGTCAATAAAAGTACTGTCGGCCAAAGCGTAGTTATAAGTATCCACCCCGGTTTTGGACAAAGGACTCGTGAAGCTTTTCCCGAAGAACTTCAAGTAATTATCATAAACATCATAATCGGAATATAAATCCTCGACAAAAGCAGTAATGGCTTGATTCCCTTCAAAGCCAGAACTTTTATTCCCCAGAACATCTTCCTTTTCTTTTTTAAGGACATTGTCACCATAAATCCGTGAAAAATTCTCGTTCAGGAAAATGGGGAGATAGGTTTTTCCTGTGATTCGGGAAGTGTCCAAATCCGCAAACACGAATTCCAAACCACGAAACAACTTGCTTTTGATGAGGGAACTATCAATGGTATTTAGGTCAAACTCAAGTTTTTCGTACTTATCATATTGGTATTGTTTGAACTTCCGAACACCGTTTTGCCGTTTTTTGGCCCAAATCTTTTTTAGAATTTCAACAGCGGGGTTGTTCTTTTTGGATTGCTTCCCGGTGTAAACCACAACTTCTTTGAGCTGCTCAGTGGATTCCATCAAGACCACAGTCATCCCGTAGGTGACCTTTTTGGTCAGGGTAATGGTTTTGGATTCATATCCGATAAAAGAAAAGATTACCGTATCGTAGGTGTCATCCGATTCTAGGTAGAAACGACCATTTTCGTTGGTAATGGTTCCTTCGGAAGAATCTTGAAACAGCACATTGGCGAATGCCACCGGATTTCCGGATTCGTCGGTAACAACACCATCAATTTTAGTTTGAGAACAGAGCAGGCTTGTAAAAAAAGCAAAGAAAATGAAGAAAATGTTTCTCATTTTTTGATAAGTCATAGTACCTCTTCGACCCTCAGGCCAAGGTAAGGTTAGGTAATTTTGGTTACAGGGTAATTTCTTATCAAAAACTGTTCCTTAAAAAAAGCCCCATCAACATACGAAGATGGGGCAAACATACATACAGTACAAATATAATGAGGTTAATTATATAGTACTTTTTTGACCGCCTTGATGACATCTTGAGCGTTGGGCAACCATTCGGCAAGCAAAACTGGAGAATACGGAGCAGGTGTGTCCGCAGTATTCAACTTCACGATAGGCGCATCCAAATAGTCGAATGCTTGATGTTGAACTTGGTAAATAATCTCCGTAGCTACGTTGCCAAAAGGCCAAGCCTCCTCAAGGATGACCATCCTGTTGGTTTTCTTAACAGATGAAAGTATTCTGTCGTGGTCCATAGGACGCACGGTTCTTAAATCGATGATTTCACAGCTGATGCCTTCCTTTTCCAATTCATCTGCTGCTTTGTACGCTTCCTTGATAATTTTTCCAAAAGAAACAACGGTCACGTCAGTTCCCTCACGCTTGATTTCGGCAACTCCCAAAGGAATGGTGTATTCGCCCTCAGGTACTTCCCCTTTGTCCCCATACATTTGCTCAGACTCCATGAAAATAACCGGATCATCGTCCCGAATGGCAGATTTCAAAAGTCCTTTGGCATCTGCTGGATTCGAAGGAACCACAACTTTTAAACCAGGACAATTGGCGTACCAGCTTTCAAAAGCTTGGGAGTGCGTTGCGGCTAACTGACCCGCTGAAGCCGTTGGCCCTCTAAAAACGATAGGACATGCAAACTGACCACCAGACATTTGTCTGATTTTCGCGGCGTTATTTATGATTTGGTCAATTCCCACCAAAGAGAAATTGAAGGTCATAAACTCAATAATAGGACGATTCCCGTTCATAGCAGAACCTACTCCTATTCCTGCGAAGCCCAATTCTGAAATTGGGGTATCCAAAACGCGGTCAGCACCGAACTCATCCAACATCCCTTTTGATGCTTTATAAGCACCATTGTATTCAGCCACTTCTTCACCCATTAAATAAATGGTGTCATCCCGTCGCATCTCTTCTGACATGGCTTCTGCGATGGCTTCCCTAAACTGTAAAGTCTTCATGAAATTGCACTAAAAGGTTATGGTTTTGAGCAGGGCCAAAAATAGGAAATAAAGCCGCAAAAAAAGCATTGGAATAGAAAAAAAAGCACAAAATTTATTATGCATGCATAATAAATTTCATATTTTATATTTATCTTTGGAAGGTTAAAATAGTACAGATTTTATGAAGATTTTGGTTTGTATCAGTAATGTCCCGGACACTACATCAAAAATCAATTTTACGGATAATGACACCAAGTTTGATACCAATGGCGTGCAATTCGTAATCAATCCCAATGATGAATTTGGTTTGACCCGTGCCATGTGGTTCAAAGAAAAGCAAGGCGCATCCATTCATGTAGCTACCGTTGGACGTCCCCAAACGGAACCTACCATTCGAAAAGCCCTAGCTATTGGTGCCGATGAGGCCATCCGCATCAATGCTGAACCTACTGACGGATTTTTCGTAGCCCAACAATTGGCCGAAGTTGCCAAAAGCGGGGGATATGATTTGATTATTGCTGGTAGGGAATCCATTGACTATAATGGAGGCATGGTTCCTGGAATTCTAGCCACAATGCTCGACATGAATTTTGTGAATACGTGCATCGGATTGGAAATTGACGGCACAAGTGCTGTAGCCTATCGCGAAATCGATGGTGGAAAAGAGAAGATTGAAACCACTTTACCCTTGGTTATTGGTGGTCAAAAAGGATTGGTGGAAGAAAGTGACTTGCGTATCCCCAACATGAGAGGTATCATGATGGCGCGTAAAAAAACCTTGACGGTACAAGAGCCTTCTGGAGGTGCAAGTCTTACCCAAGACCAAAAATTTGAAAAGCCCGCACCTAAGGGTCCGGTAAAATTGGTCGATGCAGAAAATGTAGATGAGCTTATCAATTTGTTGCACAACGAAGCCAAAGTCATTTAATCTTAAAAAGAAGTAGACGTACGATGTATTCGTACTCCAAAAAATATACACATGTCTATACTTGTTTATACAGAATCAGAAAAAGGAAAACTCAAGAAGAATGCCTTTGAGGTAGCCTCCTATGGCTATGCGTTGGGGCAACTTACGGGAAGTGACGTTACCGCAATAGCCATCAATAGCGAAAACACTGCAGAACTTGGCACCTACGGTGTATCCAAAGCTTTGCAGATTCAAGATGGTTCATTGGACGTTTTCAACGCCAAAGGCTACGCGAAAGCGATTCATCAAGCTGCGGAATCCGTTGGAGCGAAAACCATAATCGTAAGTTCCAGTGCAGACACCAAGTTTTTGGCGCCTATCCTCGCAGGAATGATGCAAGCCGGATATGTCCCAAATGTGGTAGCTATTCCAGAAAGTACGAGTCCCTTGACCGTAAAAAGAACAGCTTTTAGTAATAAAGGTTTTGCCATCACCGCGATTCAATCTGAAAACAGCATCATCGGTGTTTCAAACAATGCGTTCGGCATGATAGAAAATCCAACTTCTTGTGATGTACAAGGTTTTGACGTTTCATTGGCTGATAGCGATTTCAGTACCAAGTCCGTTGAAGTAGATAAAGTAGCCGGAAAGGCTACCATCGCTGACGCTGACGTAGTCGTATCCGGGGGTCGCGGACTAAAAGGTCCAGAAAACTGGGGTATGATTGAAGAATTGGCTGATATTTTGGGTGCTGCCACAGCCTGTTCCAAACCCGTTTCGGATTTGGGATGGCGTTCTCACGGGGAGCACGTAGGACAAACTGGAAAACCAGTAGCGAGCAACCTTTACATTGCCATTGGCATCTCAGGAGCTATTCAACATTTGGCGGGTGTAAGCGCATCAAAAACCAAGGTGGTTATCAACAATGACCCGGAAGCACCGTTCTTCAAAGCAGCGGATTACGGAATTGTTGGCGACGCCTTTGAAGTCGTGCCCAAACTCATCGAAAAATTAAAGGAATTTAAAGCACAAAACGCTTAAATTTTGTTAATTTGCCCCTCACAAAGGGCCGTTCAGATAGCTGGTTCTGCCAATATTTGAACGGCTTTTTTTGTTTTAGGAGGAGAATATGAGCTTAGTACGATTAAAAATAAAGGGGATATCTTACAGTCAAACCCAAAATGGTGCCTACGCTCTTATTTTAAATGAAGTAGAAGGAGACCGTAAATTACCCATCGTCATTGGTGCTTTTGAGGCACAATCCATTGCCATCGCTTTGGAAAAAGAGATTAAGCCGCCTCGTCCACTCACCCACGACCTTTTCAAGAATTTTTCAGATAGATTTCAAATCGTGATAAAGCAGGTTATCATTCATAAATTGGTGGATGGCGTGTTTTACTCCAGTATTATATGTGAAAGAGATAAGGTTGAAGAAATCATCGACGCTCGCACTAGCGATGCCATTGCCTTGGCCCTGCGGTTCGATGCACCCATTTTCACCTATAAAAACATATTGGACAAGGCCGGGATTTTTCTCAAATTCTCCAATAAGGATGAAGACGAAAACGAGGATGACGACAGCATTGTTGTAGACGAGATTTTACAGGAAGGGGAAACGGTTGAAATCGAATCGGGTCCTTCAAGCCAAGGGTATCGTGAGCTCACCCTAGAAGAGCTACATAAGGAATTGGACAAAGCGGTAGCCAATGAAGACTACGAAAAGGCCGCCAAAATCCGAGACGAAATTTCCAAGCGAAAATAACCACCCACATGCGGTATCTCCATCAAGGGATTTTAATGTTTCTCCTGTTATGTAGCGTTTTCATGCAAGCACAGGATAGCACGGCGACTGCTGAAATTGTAAAAGAAACTCTTGAGGTTGCAAGCCCTGTCATAACACAAAATACACGAGAACTAGTCCCGAATCAGGGAATCACGGTAATGGGCATCGCTCGAGGAGCCTTGGGCATGCTGGTATTGATTTTTATTGCCTTTTTATTCAGTTCCAATCGCAAAGCCATCAAATGGAAAACCGTTGGGATTGGTTTGGCCTTGCAACTCATTATTGCCATCGGGGTCTTGAAAGTTCCTATCGTGCAACTTATTTTTGAACGTATTGGAAAGGTATTCGTTAGCATCCTGGATTTTACGCGAGCGGGAAGCAAATTTCTTTTTGAAGGCTTGGTGGTTGACATGGATACGTTTGGGTTCATTTTTGCCTTTCAAGTGCTACCTACCATCATTTTCTTTTCGGCCCTGACCTCGGTATTGTTCTATTTGGGCATTATCCAAAAAGTGGTAAGAGCTTTGGCCTGGCTTCTTTCCAAAAGCCTTGGCATTTCTGGTGCGGAGAGTCTATCGGTAGCAGGGAATATTTTCTTGGGACAAACCGAAGCGCCTTTGCTTATCAAGGCCTATCTGGAGAAGATGAACAAATCCGAAATCCTCTTGGTTATGATTGGGGGAATGGCCACAGTAGCCGGAGCTGTTTTGGCGGCCTACATCGGATTCTTGGGAGGAGATGACCCTGCCCTTCGTCTGGTATTTGCGAAACACTTGCTAGCAGCTTCCGTTATGGCGGCGCCCGGAGCGATAACCATCTCAAAAGTTTTATATCCTCAAACGGAAGAAGTAAATACAGATGTAAAGGTTTCCTCCGAAAAAATTGGGGCCAATTTATTGGATGCCATCGCCAACGGAACTACAGAAGGACTCAAACTTGCGCTAAATGTGGGCGCCATGCTTTTGGTGTTTGTGGCATTCATTGCCATGATAAACGGCATTCTGGGTTGGGTCGGTGACTTTACCATGCTCAACCAATGGATTGCAAACAACTCCCCATACGATAGTTTTTCGCTTGAAGCGGTTTTGGGGACTGTTTTCGCACCACTCATGTGGTTGATTGGAGTGGCCAATGAAGACGTCATGTTGATGGGTCAGTTGCTCGGCATAAAATTGGCAGCGAGCGAATTCATAGGCTACATTCAGCTCGCGGAATTGAAAAATATGACCAACAATCTTCATTTCACCTATAACAAATCTGTGATTATGGCCACTTATATGCTTTGTGGCTTTGCCAACTTTGCTTCCATCGGTATTCAAATTGGTGGAATTGGCTCTCTTGCCCCTGGCCAACGTAAAACCCTATCGGAATTCGGGATGAAAGCGGTTCTGGGTGGTTCGCTTGCATCGCTTTTATCGGCTACTATTGCGGGAATGATTCTAGGCTAACCGGGTCAAAAGTAAAAAGTAGAAGGGCCAATGTGCCTTGATTAATTTTTCAACCTCTTTTAAAACTTCATAGGATGAGGAATTTTAGAGCGTTGAACGTTTGGCAAGATGCCATAAAACTGGTCAAGGAAATCTACCTTTTGACCAAAGCTTTACCCCAAACTGAAAAATTTGGTTTGATTTCCCAAATGCAAAGATGTGCTATTTCTATACCGGTAAATATCCCCGAAGGCTGCGGAAAGAATTCAAATAAAGATTTTGCACGTTTCCTTCAGATTAGCCTAGGCTCTATTTATGAACTGGAAACACATTTGATACTTTGCTCAGATTTGGGTTTTGTCGTGAAATCACAACTCAACCCTTGCTGAGAAATGTTCAACTACTTCAAAAACGCATCGTTTCGTTAATAAAATATAACAACTCCTAACTTCCAACCCTTCACCTTTCGCCTTTGACTTTTTACCTTTAACCCCTATGAAAGAATACCACGACCTATTACAACATGTACTCGAACACGGAAATGCAAAAGGCGACCGAACGGGAACGGGAACGTTAAGTGTTTTTGGATATCAAATGCGATTTGACCTTTCTGAAGGGTTTCCCATGGTTACGACCAAAAAGTTGCACTTGAAATCCATTGTGCATGAGTTATTGTGGTTTTTGAAAGGAGACACCAACGTTTCCTATTTGCAAGAGAACGGGGTACGTATTTGGAACGAGTGGGCGGATGAAAATGGGGATTTAGGCCCGGTCTACGGACACCAATGGCGGAATTGGAATAGTGAAGAAATTGACCAAATTAAAGAGGTCATCCAAACCCTGAAACACAATCCGAACAGTCGTCGAATGCTGGTTTCTGCCTGGAACCCTAGCGTTTTGCCCGACACTTCGGTTTCCTTTTCTGAAAATGTGGCCAATGGTAAAGCCGCTTTACCACCTTGTCACGCCTTTTTCCAGTTTTATGTGGCAGATGGAAAACTTTCTTGTCAGCTATATCAACGTAGCGCGGATATCTTTTTGGGGGTTCCGTTCAACATTGCTTCGTATGCACTCTTTAACATGATGATGGCGCAAGTATGTGGTTACCAACCCGGAGATTTTATCCACACCTTTGGTGATGCCCACATTTACAACAATCACTTTGAGCAAGTGCAATTACAACTGAGTCGTGAGCCTCGACCTTTGCCTACCATGCGATTGAATCCTGAAGTGAAGGACATTTTTGAATTCAAATTTGAGGATTTTGAATTGCTCAACTACGACCCGCATCCGCATATTAAGGGAGTTGTGGCAGTGTAATAAGGGTGTTACCTCTTAACGATATCACAATAGCGTTGATGTTTTCGGGGCAAATCCTTAAGTTCCCTATAAATTGGCCATCCTCTGAGAATTTTAAGGAATTTTACTTTTGTTTCAACGCAACATTGTTCCCGCAACACTTGTTTTTGCTATCATTTTAGGCCTATTGCTTGACCGAAGCTTTGAATCCATAGGCTATTGCTACTTCTTTTTGGCCCCTTTGATGCACTACTTCTTTTATGAGCACAAATACAAAAATCAATATTATTACTTCTTTAATCTGGGATTAGGAAAGATTCAGCTTTGGCTTTCCACCATACTGATTGGGCTACTATTTCTTTTAATACTGCTTCTACTATGAGTTTCTTACATGTAGATAGTGTTACTAAATATGTAGGCAAAAGACTTTTGTTGAGTGACATTTTTTTAAGAAGCAAAAAAGGTGAAATCGACATCATATTAGGCCGAAATGGTTCTGGAAAGACAACCCTTCTCAAAATCATTTTTGGCATAGAAAGCTCTACCGCAAAGTTTGTCAAAGTGAATAATAAAATCGTCAAATCGGTCGGTGATGGCAGAGGGTTAGTTAACTATTTACCGCAAGAGAACTTTTTACCCAACAATATCAATGTTGAAAAGCTTATCAAACTTTTTCTGCCAAGGCGAGTCGCACCAGAAGTTATTCAAAACAAACACATTCAACCACTACTAAAAAAGAAAAACAGACAGTTGTCCGGTGGCGAACGAAGGATTGTAGAAGTAATGTTGATTCTTCATTCTGATGCCGGTTTCATTTTGCTCGACGAACCCTTCAATGGTGTTGGTCCCATGGTTAGAGACCAAATAAAAGACCTTATTATCCAAATGAAATCCAAAAAAGGAATTGTTATCTCTGACCATGATTTCGAAAACATTCTTCCAATAGCAGATACCATTCATTTTTTAAGAAATGGAGTGCTTAAAAGAATTGAAGAGAAGAAAGAGTTAATTGCTTTAGGCTACATTTCCGAAAACAAGTTCAATGAAATTTGGGGATAAAGGGACGCCAAAATAGCTCCAAGAAAATATTTCTTATTTAAAAGGGCAATTCCTGTTGCCTGCCCTTTGCCTCTTTTCGATATTGCAACGAGAGCATGTTGTGCTGCAAAAGCAAAGCTTTATCCGTTAAGTAGCGCGTCAAAAGGTTTCGTGCGGCCTCTAACTGTTTTGCTTTCAAGTGTTTGTGTGCAGGCTTATGAATTTTAGTATCCCATTTCGCTTGAAAGACTTGGTCCAGAGCTATGCGTAAATAGCAGTGGTTTTCAAAATTCAACTCCAGGTAATTCCTTGCTAGTTGTTCGGGCAATCCCAAATAGGCATCTTGATATACTTTTGAAGTAGGCATAAAAATCGTTCCCTAAGAAATCCATTAGGGTTTGGAAGGCACCACCGCAACCGCCTCAATTTCTACTTTCCATTCGGGTAATCCCAAAGCAGCTACGCCTACCAAAGTGCTTGCTGGCATATCAACATCCCCCAATAATTCTTTCCGAACCGTTCTAAAGATGTCTAAATATTCCGGTTTGTAATCCACAATGTAAGTGTTGTATTTCACCACATCCTTAAATGTAGCTCCGGAATGTTCCAAGGTGGTAAAAAGCTTGCTCAACGCATCACGAAATTGGGTTTCAAAATTTTCACCAGTCCCTACTTGACCTGAAATATGTATTGTTTTAACGCCGTTTACCTCAACCACTACCGCTTGGGAATACCCAGGACCTGGGTCTACGTACTTTTTCGTTATTGATGTAGGTTGGCTTTCTTGAGCAAACAAAACCTGTCCCAAAAGCAAGCACCCTATTGCAATCCATTTCCCTTGTCTCATTTCGAATGTATTTTAATGGTATCTAAGCTATGAAAATCAACAACACCAAACACTTTTTGCTACCCCAACACCCCACTGGTGGATTTCAAATTATACTGTAACTTACCCATAAAAGATTCTAAGTCCATCCTCCCTTTCATGACCCTCTCCCCAAGATTCAAAAGAGCGCTCTACCAAATTCTCCCCTTTGGAGTGATTTCATTTGTGTTGAGCATATCGTATTCGCTGGTAGAGAAGGGTATTTTGGGAGACCACCCTATTTATCCCTCAACCGGAAACCCCTACACCTATAATTGGCTGGTACCATCAGTCGTTGCGGGCATTTTTGGCCTATTCGTGGGCGTGATGGAGTTTTTCTTCATCAGTAAATGGTTCAAAAAAGGAAGTTTCGCCCTCAAGTTGCTTTTCAAATCGACCATTTATATTCTCTTAATCATTTTACTTACCATAATTGTTTCCAGCGTAAGTACTGCCTATGAAATCGATGCTGAACCCTTTAGTTCAGAAGTCTGGCAATACAACTACAACTTTGTGACCAGCTTTGCTTTTTGGACGGTGGTGCTCTATGTTACCCTGGGAATTGTCGTTAGTCTGTTTTACACGGAAGTAAGCACGATAATTGGGCAAAACGTACTGCTGAATTTATTCACGGGCAAATACCACACGCCCTTTGAGGAAAAACGGATTTTTATGTTTTTGGATATGAAATCTTCCACCACCATCGCCGAGCAGTTGGGGCATGTGGCGTATTTCAAATTGCTTCAATCGTACTATGCTGATATTTCGGATGCCATTATTGACCATGGCGGTAGCATTTACCAATATGTGGGTGACGAAGTAGTGGTCATGTGGAAACTAAAAACCATTCGCGATGCCCGCCCGCTTAGTTGTTTTTGGGCTATGGAGAAATCCCTAGCGGACAAAAAAGAAAAGTACATCAAACGTTATGGTGTGGCGCCCACCTTTAAAGCAGGCATTCACGTGGGTGTGGTCACTACGGGTGAAATTGGAAAAATTAAACGCGAAATCGTCTTTACTGGGGATGTCCTGAACACGGCAGCCCGTATACAAGGCCTTTGCAACACCTATGAGGTAAACTTGTTGTTTTCAGAACAGTTTGCCCAAATTATTGAAACCCATGAAGACCTGACAATCAAAGCCCTCGGGGAAACCGAATTACGGGGCAAGGGGGAAAAGGTGAGGTTGTTTACAATTGACAACTGATTAAAGAATAAAAGGACTATCAGTTCTTATTTCTTAGCACCCCAACCACACCCCGCAAGGAAGCCACTACATTTTGCACCTCCCGTTTGGTAAAAACATCTTCTTCCAAATAAAACAACATTTCCACCGCTAAGTCCAATTGTTGGGCCAAGGCTTCGGGAGTGCCATAGCTTTCTTCTATGAGTTTGTTTAGTTTCTTTTCAAAGGAAGACATATTTCAAAGATGCAGGTTTCCATCCGATTCTGTAGCCCTATCTATCGGACCCTTCTACTTTTTTCGCATACTTCCAAAGTTCCAGATACAATCTCAGTATATTCGTAAAGCATCATCACATCAAAAAACAACCTTAATGAAACTTCACCTTTATCTTTTTACGGTTATTTCCCTTTTATCTCTCACTCTAAATGCCCAAGGTCTCTTTAACAGTGTGTGCCAAGGTAAAATTGAACGGGTAGACAGCCTCCTGCAAACAAAATCTATCAATAGTTTGGATAGTCGGGGCCGTGGCCTGCTTCGATGGGCTATAGGGTGCAACCAACCGAAAATATTCGACTATCTGATGGAAAAGGGTATCGACCCCACCATCACAGACATGCGAAACGAAACTGCCATGCATGGCGCCATCCGGAATGATAACTTTGATGCCTTTAAAAAACTAGTGCAACACCAACCAGATTCCACTTGGATAAGTTCTCACGGCACATCCCTTTTGCAAATGGCGGTTTTGACGAAAAAAGTAGACTGGGTACAACAATTGGCAACACTTGGAATCGACGTCAATAAAAAGAACCAACGGGGCAGCACGCCCATCGAAATCGCCAAACGCATAAATGCCGAGGAGGTCTATACCCAGCTTGTCGCATTGGGTGCGGACACCACGCAGATTCGCACCTTCGCCTTAAAAGGTGAATATATGGGGCAAACCCCGCCGGGAAGAACCCCTGCCCTATTTGCGCCCAACGTAATTTCTACTGAGGAATCTGAATTTGGTTCAGTATTCAACGCCGATGGAACCGAATTCTTTTTGGGCGTAGACGTCAATGGTCGCAATGAAATTCGTTATTCCAAGCTCGTTGACGGAACTTGGACCCCTCCCGTAGTTGTTCTAGCCCACGAAAAATATGGCTACAACGACCCCTTTTTATCACCGGACGAGCAACGCTTGTATTGCATCTCAGGACAGCCGCTGAGCGGCGAAGGGGAAGAAAAAGACATTGATATTTGGTATGTGCAAAAGGAAAGGGACGGTTGGTCTGAACCCATCAATGCCGGACCCAACATCAATACCGACCGAAACGAATACTACATTTCATTCACGAACAAAGGGAAAATGTATTTCTCATCGAATGGGAATGCCCCGGAAGACCGAAAATATTCAGACTACGACATCTACACCTCAGAGTTTGTGAATGGGGAATTTCAAAAAGCGGTAAAACTAGGGCCAGCTGTCAACACGGAAAACTATGAAGCGGATGTGTGCGTAGCTCCAGATGAATCGTATATGGTGTTTTGCTCCCGCCGTGAAGGCAGTTTTGGCCAAGGCGATTTGTACATCAGTTTTAAAAACGAAGCAGGCGATTGGACCGAAGCGGTGAATTTGGGTGGAGCCATCAATACCAAAAATTATGAGTATTGTCCTTTTATCACCAAGGATGGCAAATACTTGTTTTACACCAGCAACCAAGATATTTATTGGGTAAGCACCGAGGGATTTGAAGCCCTTCGGAAGTAGCTTCCGCCAAAAAAATAACCCCCCGGCAAAGCCGGAGGGTCTTGAACGATGACCAGTTGAAAAACCTCAACCCATTTTCTTTTTCATTAATTCCGGGTCACCGTAATGGAATTCGAAAGGGCATAAAAGCCATCTAAATCCGATACGTTATTACCGGCCATTAATCCTGTTAGACCTGGTTCGTAGGTAATGTGCCAAATCAAACAAACCCCAATACCAGCATCATCAAAGTTCACGCCTTCAACGGCGTCAATGGTTGGGGGTAGGCCCAATATGTTGTTTTGGTCGTCAGTAATGACCCAACCTTGCGTGGAACCAGTCAAATTTGTGTCATCCAAAGTAATTCCGCTAACCATATCAGGGGTTCCGTCGACATCAAATGTGAATGGACCACCTGAAATGCTACCCGCATTTAAGGCTTCACGGTTTACCGTCAATGAATTGGATAATGCGTAAAATCCTTGTAACTCAGAAACGTTGTTACCCGCTTCCAATCCTGTTAAGCCTGGTTCGTAAGTGATATGCCAAATCAAGCAAACCCCTACTCCGGCATCGTCAAAATTCACACCTTCAACGGCCTCGATGGTTGGAGGAAGTCCTAAAATATTGTTCTGGTCATCGGTGATTACCCAACGTTGTGTAGTTCCGGTTAAGTTGGTGTCATCCAACATTACGCCGCTGACCATATCGGCATTTCCATCTACCGTAAAGGTATACGGACCACCCGAAATACTTCCCGCGTCAAGCGCCTCTCTGTTTACGGTAATGGAATTGGACAAAGCCCATTGGCCCACAAAATCAGAAACGTTATTACCTGCAGCCAAACCTGTTAATCCTTCTTCGTAGGTCAAGTGCCAAATCAAGCACACCCCAACTCCGGCATCATCAAAATTCACACCTTCTACGGCCTCAATAGTCGGAGGCACTCCCAAAATATTGTTTTGGTCATCCGTGATTACATAGGTCTGCAAGCTTCCGTTCAAATTGGTTGCATCCAAAGAAATACCACTAACCATATCTGGATTACCATCCACAGTAAACGTGTAAGGCCCGCCTTCCAAGACACCAGCGTTCAAGCCAAGGCGTTCCACCACTACAAAGTTGGAGAGGTCAAAATCTCCTTCAAAATTGGCCACGTTGGAACCAGCTTCCAATCCAGAAAGTCCATCTTCATACACCAGATGATAGATGTAGCAATTTCCGGTACCCGCATCATCAAAGTTTACGCCTTCAACCGCCTCCAAGGAAGGTGGAATCCCCAAAACATTCTGGGCATCATCTGTAATCAAATAGGTGCGATTGCTTCCAACGATTCCATTGGCATCAAGGGTAATACCTGAAACCATGTCGGGCATACCGTCTACCACAAAACTAAATGGCCCTCCCGATAGGGTGCCAGCATTCAATACAATGGGGTCATCATCAGAGTCCCCCTTACAAGAACCAAGTAGGATGGCCAAGCTTAAGACAGCCATCAAGGATTTTAAGTTGCTCATTTTGTTTGTTTTAAAATTTTGAAGCAAAGAAATATCCGAGATGTCGCAGAAGTATCACACAAAAGTAAAGAAACCTTATGCACTGAATTTCAAGTGTTTATATTAAAATTTCCGATGAGTTGTAAAGAATGTATCAAAATGGAGACCTTTAAGATAGTATTGGTGAGGTTTTCGCACCCTATTGGTGAACTTTTCGTGATACTTTACCTTTTATTTCGCTTTCATATGAAGAATGTATTGATTGTTGAAGATGACCCTGAAATCATTCATCTGCTTGAAATCCATTTGAAGGATTTGCATTGCAATGTCATCAAAGCCGCAACAGGCACGCAAGGGCTTCGTTTGGCTATTGCCGAAAAACCTGACCTTATTATATTGGATGTGATGCTCCCCGAAATGGATGGTGTTGAAGTATGTCAAAAGATTCGCGCGAACAATATTCTTTCCCCCATCATGATGCTGACCGCCAAATCTGAAGAAATCGACAAGGTTTTGGGCTTGGAAGTTGGTGCGGATGATTACCTGACCAAACCGTTCAGTGTTCGGGAATTCATTGCACGAGTGAAGGCCATTTTCAGGAGACAAAAAATGGATGACGCCCAACCTGTGGATGACAACCAACATCGTTTGATGCAATTTGATGCGCTCTCCATTGACGTGGAAATGCGAAAAGTAATCTTGGATGGGCAAAAAATAGAGCTTTCGCCCAAAGAGTTTGAATTGTTGACACTACTTTCCTCCAATCCCGGAAAAAGTTACGACCGTACCCAATTATTGAACATGATTTGGGGGTATGATTTTAAGGGTTACGAGCACACCGTGAACTCCCATATTAACCGCTTGCGTTCCAAAATTGAACCTGATATGAGTCATCCCAAATTTATCTTGACGACTTGGGGCGTTGGGTATAAATTCAACGAAGAGCTGGTCAAAACCTAAACCAAACCCATGAAAAACCATATCCTTTCCGCGCGCTTTATCCGCAAACTGGTGCTTTCGTTTTTGGCCATATTGTTGTTGGCGGGCATTGCCTATACCATCAACTCCATTTATGTATCTAATACCTATTTTTACGAGACTACGCAACGGTTACATGCTAATCTTGCCCAAGATTTGATTGATGAAAAATTCGCAAACACTCAACCATTCGACTCCACGGGAGCCGTGAACAAAGCTCTTTTCGGGGACATTATGCACGATATGATGGCCGTAAACCGAGCGATTGAAGTGTATTTGTTGGATGAAGCGGGTTTTGTTCAATACTCTGTGGTGTTGGACCATGACGCTCCGGAAACAAAGAAAAAGCAAGTCGATTTAGCCCCCGTCAAAAAATTCATTGCCGAACAGGGTGCCAATTATACGTTGGGCAGTGATCCCAAAAACCTGGATAAAAAAACGATTTTTTCTGCAGCACATTTCAATGCCAATGGCCACCAAGGGTATGTATACATCATTCTGGCTGGTGAGGATTTCATTGCCACCCGAAGTGATTTGTTCAATAGTTACTTTATGCGATTGGGCTTGGGCGGATCGTTACTGACCTTGGTATTTGCCACCTTACTTGGGGTGTTGGCCATCATGTACCTCACCCGAAGTTTGCGCAAGATTATTTACGCCGCCAAACGCTTCCAAGAGGGGGATTTACAATATCGTATCGAAAACGCCGAAAAAACGGATTTGTCGAATGTGGCAACCACTTACAACCATATGGCGGATACCATTTTATCGGATATAGAGAAATTAAAGTCCGTTGAGCAATTGCGTCAGGAATTGATTGCGAACATTTCGCATGACCTACGCACGCCGCTTTCCATCATTCAAGGGTATATTGAAACCTTGCATATGAAAGATGGCGAGCTTTCACCGGAAGAACGAAAAGAATATTTAAACACTATTACCCGCAGTAGCGAAAGATTGTCAAAATTGGTAGCGCAGTTGTTCGAATATTCCAAATTGGAATCCAACCAAATCCAACCCGAAAAAGAGCCCTTCCTTATCAGTGAATTGGCGAATGATATCCATAGAAACTATTCGCTTTTGGCGGAAAAACAGCAAATTCAATTGAATTTGAATATGACGGAAAAGATTCCATTGGTGTTCGCTGATATTTCGCTGGTGGAACGCGCTATTCAAAACTTGATGGATAACGCTTTAAAGTTCACTCCGAAAGGAGGGCGAGTCGATGTAAAAATCGAAGCCATGAATGAACATGTGGAAGTGACCATTCAAGATTCAGGACCTGGTATTAAAATGGAAAACCAAGCCTTGATATTCGAACGCTACCGTCAAACCAAAACAGGGCAACAGAAAGAAGGCGCCGGGCTCGGCTTGGCCATTGTGAAGAAAATTATTGAAATCCACGATTCCAAAATCAAGGTATTCAGCAAACCTAATGAGGGTACGGCCTTTAGTTTTAGTCTGCCGGTTTATGCCATGGCGTGATTGAATATTCGTATCTTTAAGGGTAAACCATTTGCATGATTCTTACCGATTCCCTCTTGGATTTTTTCCTAGAGACCCGAAAACATACCGAAACCATTTGTGAACCTTTGGAGATTGAAGACTATGTGGTGCAACCAGTGGTCGATGTGAGTCCTCCCAAGTGGCACTTGGGGCACACTACATGGTTTTTTGAGGAATTTATTCTGAAACCTCATGCCAAGGACTATGTTCAATTCGACCCTGATTTCTCTTTCGTTTTCAATAGTTATTATGAAACCGTGGGCAAACGTGTCGTTCGGGCCAATCGTGGGAACTTATCAAGACCCTCGGTAAAAAAGGTGTATGCCTACCGGGAGTATGTGACCGAGGCAATGAAAACCTTTCTACAAGAGATCACCGAAGAAACAGTTCTTGAAGTCCTTGAAATTGGTATCCATCACGAAAAACAGCATCAAGAGTTATTACTGACCGATATCAAATTCATTTTAGGGAACAATCCATTGCTACCTGTGTATTCCGAGAAATTTCAGGACCATCCGGTAGAAACCCATCAACAGGATTGGATTGCACTTGACACCCGACTCTACGAAATTGGACATGACGACGAGGGCTTTTACTACGACAATGAACTGGGTAGACATAAGGTCCATTTGGAAAGTTTTGAAATTTCAAATAAGCTCGTAACCAATGAAGAATACTTGAAATTCATGGAAGACAAAGGCTACCAGCGTTTTGACCTTTGGCATGCCGAGGGTTGGGATTGGGTGAACCAAAATCAAGTCAAATCCCCATTGTATTGGCACCAAATTGACGGGCAGTGGCATCACTATACCGCGAAAGGTCTTGAAGCAGTTGATTTGAAAGCACCGGTGACCCATATTTCTTATTACGAAGCTTTTGCCTTTGCACAATGGGCGGGGCATCGCTTGCCCACCGAATTTGAATGGGAAGTTGCTAGTGAATTTTTTCCTTGGGGCAAACGTTGGGAATGGACCGAAAGTGCCTATCTCCCTTACCCGAACTACACAAAGGCCGATGGCGCCTTGGGAGAATACAATGGGAAGTTCATGGTGAACCAAAAAGTATTAAGAGGTGGCTCCGTTGCCACTTCCAACCGACATACGCGAAAAACCTATCGCAATTTTTTCCATCCGCAGCTGCGTTGGCAGTTTACGGGACTTAGACTGGTGAAATGATGTCAGTGATTCGACTGTACCTTTTGAAGAGGAATAGATTCCGTATCAAGTACGGAATGACAAAAAATGAGAATCGTAAAACCAATTGCAAATGTCATTCCTGCGACCGCGTGTCGCTTAAGCTATAACGGTAGCGCAAAGCTGGAATCCAAAAGTAAAATGGATTCCGTATCCCCGCCTGACCAGTCGGGCAGGAAGTACGGAATGACAAAAAAAATGAAAACCGTAAAACCAATAATCTGAAACTGATTTCCACTTGGTGAAATCGAAAACGCTTACAAACTCTTTTCATGCACAATCCACAAACTGATGAATTGCTTTCTGTCTTCGCTAAAGAAGTAAAAGAAGGGCTCACGGCTTACCCAAAACATTTATCATCCAAATACTTTTACGACGCAACGGGCGACAAGTTGTTTCAGGATATT
Organism: Bacteroidota bacterium; assembly: GCA_039820925.1. Classification (GTDB taxonomy): domain Bacteria; phylum Bacteroidota; class Bacteroidia; order Flavobacteriales; family Flavobacteriaceae; genus Flagellimonas. The sequence goes on from JBCBPD010000003.1 coordinate 55,847, forward strand.
ATGGCGATGCCGGAATACTATTTAACCGATGCCGAGTTTGCTATTTTCACAGAACAAAAAAATCACATTGCAGAACTGTTCATATCGGATAAAAGCCCCTTTAGTCTTTTTGAGTTGGGGGCAGGCGACGGAAAAAAAACCAAAATCCTTCTGAACGAATTGGTCGAAAAAAAAGCTGCTTTTGATTATCGGCCCATCGATATTAGTCAAAACGCGTTGGACAGCTTAAGCGATTCCATTCAGAAAGAAATTCCCGATGTGGAGGTCAATCCCATTCAAGGAACCTATTTCGATACCTTGAAGGACATCAACGCTGCCACGGAAAAACGCAAGGTTATTCTATTCTTGGGTTCCAATATTGGAAATCTTTTGCATCCACAAGCGATTGATTTCTTGAAAAACCTGAGGGACTCCATCCATCCCGAAGATTTGATTTTTATGGGCTTTGACCAGAAAAAAAATCCGCAAACCATCTTGGATGCCTACAACGACGCACAGGGCATCACCGCAGCGTTCAACAAAAACATTTTGCATCGTATTAATAAGGAATTGGGAGGGAATTTTGATGTCGACCAGTTTTTGCATTGGGAAGTCTATGACCCAGAATCTGGTACGGCGAAAAGCTATTTGGTTTCAAAAAGTTCCCAAGACGTTCGCATTGAAAGTTTAGATCTTGAAATTCGTCTAAGGCCTTGGGAAACTATTCATACGGAGATTTCCCAAAAATATGATGACGAGGTGGTCAACTGGTTGGCGGAACAAGCTGATTTGAAAATCTCAACCTCGTTTACGGACAAAGATGCCTTATACAAAAACTACGTTCTTAAGAAGTAACCCTTTGAGGGGATAAGAATTGTTTTACTAATGATGCTTTTTGTTAAAATGAGAATAGATTCCGCATCCCCGCCTGACCGGTCGGGCAGGAAGTGCGGAATGACCCAACCAATAAAAGAAGCGCTCAAAAAAATTCATATTGTCATTCCTGCGACCGCGTGTCGCCTCAGCTTTAGCGGTGGCGCAAAGCAGGAATCCAAAAAAGGATAGATTCTACATCCCTGCCTAACCGGTATGGTAGGAAGTGCGGGATTACCCGAACAGGTAAGGAAAAGCTGAAAATAATTCAAATCGTCATTCCTGCGGAAGCAGGAAACCAAAAGACATAGATTCCGTATCAAGTACGGAATGACATCTTAAGTAAAATTGAAACCCTTTTGAAAGAGGGCCAAAGTAAAAATCTAATATGAAAGCCATTTGGAATGATACGGTCATCGCAGAAAGTGACGATACGGTCGTAATCGAAAACAACTATTATTTTCCTGCTGACAGCTTGAAAAAAGAATTCTTTAAGCCTAGCGGAACACATACTACATGCCCCTGGAAAGGAGTTGCTTCGTACTATACTTTGGAAGTAGCGGGAAAAGAAAATGTTGATGCTGCCTGGTACTATCCCGAAACGAGTGAACTCGCCAAAAGCATCAAAGGCCGGGTGGCCTTTTGGAAAGGAGTAACCGTTGAGGCGTAGCCCCAACGGCCCTTATCTTAATTTTTACAATTCGATTACCGCATTCTCGGTGCCAGCGAAATCATTCCACTGGTAACGGTCAGCAGCTTCATCGTTTACGTAAGAACCGTCAACGATGTAACGGAATTCGTAAGTGTTCTCTTGAGGTAAATCAAAAGTTCCTTTAAAGGTTCCGTTTTTTAATTTTTTCAAGGTGCTCCCTTTTGGGTTCCAGTTGTTGAAATCTCCAACAACAACAACTTTTTTCGCTTCCTCAGCAGGAACGGTAAAAGTTACTTTGCAAATGGGCTTACTTTTTAGGTATTGCTTCTTTATTGCCATGGTACTTGCTTTTAAAAATTTGGACAAAAAAATAGATAAAACATCTTATTTACAATAAGTTAAGTTCGATTTATCAAATTGATAAAATGGACTTTACAATTGCATTATTTTGGCAAAATAGCAGAAGCTTTTTTTCTAAAATATGATATGTATCACTCCCTTTGTAGGATATCACCAATGGTAACCAGCTCTTCTTCTGTATTGTAAAAGTGGAAACTCAAGCGAATACCACCACCGCGTTGGGAGCAGACAATGTTTTCTTGTTTCAATTTATGGTAAAGACTATCATAGCCCTTAATGTTAAAAATGGTGCTGTGTTCGGTACGTGATAGGGTTAAGTCATCCAATAATCCCAGACCTGCAAACAACTCCTTAGCCTTTTGGGACAAAGCTTTGTTATGCATACCAATATTTTCAAGACCTAGTTGTTGGAGCCATTCTAGTGAAAATCCCATACTTCCGAAGTTCAAGACATCGAGATGGCCTGGTTCGAGTCTTTTATTCAACGGAATGGCATTTTTCAGGCTTTCACCTCCCTCTACGGCACCGTTGCCGCCATAAGGAAGTGAAATTTGATTTTGAGCCATTTCACTGAACAACACAAAACCGTTACCGTAACCGGATAAAAGCCATTTGTATGCACTCGCAGCCAAAACGTCAATTCCCGAAGTTGAAAAATCAAAGTCTTCCGTTCCGCAATATTGAGTGCCATCTGCAATAATCAGCACATTGGGAAAGTCCTTTTTTACCTGTTGGACAAAAGATAGGTCCACCTTATAACCCGATACCCAATTCACTAAACTTAACGCTAACACGTCTATCTTGCTGGATTTTAGGGTTTCGTATAATTGTGTTTCAAGTTGTTCACTCCATGACACATAATGCAACTCAAAATCCATAAACTCAAACGGCCAATTCAGTGAAGGATACTCTTCTTGAATAAGCAACACGCGACTTCCCTTTGACAAGCCTGCCATTAGCATGTTCTGGGCAATAGTATAGTTAGGAACCATAGCCACTTGGGGTGTAGGACAGTTGAAAAAACGACCCACGGTTTGACGCACTTGATTCAAGATGTCAGCCTGCTGCCCCATGGTCTGGGCAGTCTCCAACAACAATGCACTATCATTTTGGCGACGCCACTCAAAAAGTTCTTGGGTCATTAAACCTGAAGCCGCTGTATTGGCGTAAATACCGGTCTTCAAAAAGGGAAAGTGTTGTCGGGTTTCAATCATAAAAAGTATTGCCTTGAATTCCGTTATCTTTGTTTCAAAGATAGCTTATGCTCAGTTTTGGGAAGAAAAAAAGGGACAGCTTGGACATCGAGCAACACGAGCTTCTGGAAAATGCCCAACGTCGCATCAAACAGAAGAAACGTCTTTTCTCCCATTTCGTTATTTTTTTGATTGGAAGTGTATTCCTCATCCTTATCAACAAAATATTGAAGTATGGTGAGCAATACGACTGGTTTGTTTGGGGTATTCTCTTCTGGTCCTTTTTATTCCTTATCCATGCTTTTAATGTCTTCGTCACCCATAAATTCATGGGGCAAGAATGGGAGCGCAAACAACGTGAATTGTTGGTGGAAAAACAGAAAGAACGCATAGGCGAAATCCAAAAGGAAATCGAAACGGAATTTCCTCTGTCTTCCGTAAATAAAAAAAAAGACCTTTGAAAGAGTTGATTATTATTGCCGCAGCGGCGGAAAACAATGCCTTGGGCATCAACAACGACCTACCATGGCACCTCCCTGATGATTTTAAACGATTCAAACAGTTAACCACAGGACACAAAATCATCATGGGACGCAAGACCCTTGAGAGTTTCCCTAAGGCGCTACCCAATAGGGAGCACATTGTAATCACCCGAGACCGCTCTTATGTTCCCAAATTTGATTGTACGATGGTGCATTCCCTTGAAGAAGCAATTGCCCATGTTGAGGAGGGCGAAACCGCCTTTATCATCGGAGGAGGCGAAATCTACAAGCAGTCTTTGGGAATTGCGACCAAAATTGAACTGACCCGGGTACACGCTACGGTGCAGGCCGATACTTTTTTTCCAGAAATTCCGGAAGATGGTTGGGATTTGGTTGCCTCTGAATTCCATCAGAAGGATGAACGGCATCAACATGCTTTTACCTACGAAACCTATATCAAGGTTAAAGCGTAATCGTTTTTATTTCACTTTCAACCCCTACCCATCTTTCCAAGCTGGCTTTCGAGCCTGTGGTAAAGAAAACATCCGTTCCATCACTTTGCTGAGTGGATAAGCTGTTTGTTTTTTCCAAAATGGCCTGTGTTTGCCTTGCCACTGCTTCCCCTGAATCGATAATTTGGATATGCTTTGGTAGCAGTTCCTTCAAAACAGGAATCAAATAAGGATAATGCGTACAGCCTAAAACCAGGTGGTCAATGTTTTCTGCCAACATCGGTTCAAGGTATTTTTGGAGTAACGCACGTATTTCTGGAGAATCATGTTTGCCAGCCTCGATAAGTTCCACCAAACCTTTACCCACTTGTTCTACAACCTGTACCCCTTGTGTAAACTTCTGTGAAGTGGTATTGAACAGATGGCTGGAAAGGGTTCCTTGGGTGGCTAAAACCCCAACACGTTTGGTTTGGGTTTGCAGGGCAGCGGGTTTTATAGCCGGCTCAATACCTACGAAGGGAACCTTGTAGGTTTCCCGCAGGGCATCAATCGCGTTTGTTGTAGCGGTGTTACAGGCCACTACGATAATCTTGCAATCCAAGCGCAACAGAAAATCGGTATTGGCAAAACACATCTGTTTTATTGCCGATTTGGGTTTTGCCCCGTAAGGTGCGTTTGTGCTATCCGCCAGATATATCATATCCTCATGGGGAAGCAACTGTCGTATCTCCCTCCAAATGGAAGTACCACCAATTCCAGAGTCAAAAATACCTATGGGTTTGCGCATGCTGGGTACAAAAAAAAGAAAACCGCTTTTGCGAAGCAAAAAGCGGTTTCAATATTGTTCTTTGGAACTGGATTTAGAAGCCCAATTCTTGTTTTACTGCCGGAAGCAAGTCTTTTCCTCTGGCTACGATTAAGCTCAATCCTGGACTAGCGTCGATAACGTATTCGATGCCTTCAGCAGTGGCTACTTTCTCGATAGCTGCTTTTGCTTTTTCAGAGATGGGTGCGAATAATTCCTGTTGTTTTTGTTGCAATTGCTTCAATGCTGCTTGTTCCGCAGTTTGGATGTTCTTTTGGAATTCTTGCAACTCCAACGCTCTCTTTTCGTTCTCCTCACGTGTTTTTGAGGTAGATTCGTTCTGGTATTGGGTCGCTTTATTTTGAAATTCCGTCATGGAACCTTTGATATCTGCAGTATAGGTTTCTTCCAATTTTTTCAATTCGGACTGCGCGGCTTTCATTTCAGGCATCTCGGACAACAATTGTTGTACGTTGATGTGCGCTACTTTAGCCTGTGCATTAGCAAAACTGGTAGCCGCTACAAACACAACCAGGGCTACCAACATCTTCTTTACATTTCTCATGATCTAAGTTTACTATTTTGAATGTTAATTTTAGTGTTTCCTTTTATTTTTGGATGGAATCTTTCGAAACCTCCTGTGCTTTTTTACGCTCGTCTATTTTCGCTTGACGTTTCGCTTCTCTTTCTTCCAACAACTTCTTTCGTCTCGCTTCGTATGCCTTCTTTCGCTCTTCACGCAATCTCAATTGCTCTGCTCTCTTATCTTCAGCGGCCTTGGCTTTATCCGTTCGGGATTTCTCTGCTTGCGCTTGGCGCGCTCTCAACGCATCACTGATTTCCTTGTCAGCTTCTGCTTCCTTATCCCTAAACTCGTCCAAGCGATTCTTTTCCTTCTGTTTTTTGTTCGATTTGCTGACCTTTCTTGTCCTGCCTATCTCCCTCAAAACCAAATCACTGATGTCGTGTCTTTTTTCGGAGTACAACATTACGACATCTGCTGATTTATCGAAAATAAAATCATATCTTTTATTGCCTCCGATTTTCTGTACTTCATTGAAAACCTGGTCTTGAATCGGTTGAATCAACAACTTCTTTTGTAAAACCAAATCTCCTTTTGGACCAAATCGGTCTTGTTGGTAATCAATCATCTCGGTCTCCAGCACCTGAATCTCCTCTTCTCTTTCCGCGATAAGTTCGTCTGTCAAAAGCACCTTTTCAGCCATAAGGTCTTTTTTCATCTGGTCGATTACACTTCTCTTTAATTCAATTTCTTGCTTCCATTTTTGGGCTTTGGCGTCTAACTGGGCTGTGGCATCTCGATATTCTTCTACATTTTCAAGGATGTATTCCATATCGACGTATCCAATCCGTACGCCCCGTTGTGAAATTGCTTGAGTGACTGCACCTATGCACAAAGCCAATACAAGAAATCTATTTTTCATGTTATCCGTTTTTTAACAGAAAATACCGTGCCAAAAATACAAACATTTTAAAATGAGTGCTTTACACTTTTAGAAAAACGCTATTCGCTGTTGTTAGAATTGTTGACCTATGATGAAGTGCGTTTGCCATCCACTGGGTCCCTGTCCTGCAGATTGTGGTCTCAAATCTTCGTCGAAACCATATCCAAAGTCGATACCCAATAGACCGAATGCCGGCATAAATATTCGCAGCCCCACCCCGGCCGATCGTTTAATATCAAACGGATTATACTCACTAAAATTGTTGAATGCATTACCGGCTTCCAAAAAAGAAAGCGCATAGATGGAACCGGCTGGTTTTAAGGTGAGTGGATACCGGAGTTCCAGAGAGAATTTATTGTAAATCGTACCTCCGTCTTGCTCCAATCTGCCGGTCACAGGATTGGTGCTGAAAGGGGTCAGAGAGCTGTTTTCATACCCTCTCAATTGAATGATTTCACGACCGTCCAATGTAAAGTTTCCAAGTCCATCCCCACCAACAAAGAACCGTTCAAAAGGAACATTTCCAATATCATTATTATATGCACCCAAGAATCCGAACTCGGCATTGGTACGCAAGACCAGCTTATCCACAAGACGGGTATACCAATCTCCTTTGAATTTGATTTTGTAGAATTCAAGAAGTTTAAACCGTTCTTCCTCAAGTCTTTCCAAATCTTCCTCCAACTCTTCCGCTTCAATTAATTCCAATCCCGTTGCGTTTTCATCAATTTCCAATAGCCGTACCGTAATATCGTCTATTTCCTGGCTGATTGCAGCATAATCCTTATTACTGAACAAAGAATATGGTGGTGTGAACTTGGCCGTAAATTCAAAATTGGAACCGGTTAATGGGTAAATTCTACTGGGTCCTTGCGAACTTCTCGAAATCCCTAAAGTATAACTTAAAGAATTGGAGCTACCGTTACCGAAATTGAACAGTCCGTTATTGAAGTCGTTAAAATCATACAATTGATAGCTCACTGCATGTGAAACCGTGAAGAAATCATCCGGCCATTGCACCCGCTTGGCCAATCCTAAAGAAACCCCCGTAATGGAAAACCCCCTACTACGTTCCACATCAATTCGTCCTCTATTGTCAAAGTTCGTGGCAAATTGCTGCGTTCGGGAAAGCGACATATTAAAACGTACTGGTTTTTTACCGCCCAACCAAGGTTCAGAGAAGTTCAAACTGTAGACCCGGAAAGAACGACTTGCTTGCAGACGTAAAGCAAAAGTTTGTCCATCCCCCATAGGTACGGGTGTGTAAGCCTCACCGTTAAATATGTTCTTCAGGGAAAAGTTATTGAAGGAAAGTCCCAAAGTTCCAATGAAACCTCCCCCTCCAAAACCACCTTGGAGTTCAATTTGGCTGGAACCAGCTTCTACCAAGCTATATTTGATGTCAACCGTACCTGCATTCGGGTCAGGATTTTGAATATCAGGCACGATTTGCTCTGCATCGAAGAAACCAAGTTGACCCAATTCGCGAATACTCCTTACAATGTTGTCCTTGCTATAACGCTGCCCAGGACGCGTTCGAAGTTCCCGAAAGATTACGTGGTCATTTGTTTTGTCGTTACCCGTGACGGTTACACGATTAAGGAAGGTTTCTTTTCCTTCTATAATTCGAATCTCAAAGTCAATGGTATCGTTAACAGCAGAAACCTCAACTGGGTTGATACTTGAGAAAAGGTATCCGTTGTTTTGATATAGGTTTGTTAGGTCCTCCCCGTCAGGTTTGGAGTCATCCGCGATTCGCTTCTTGAGCAATACACCATTATAGGTATCCCCTTTCCGAATTCCCAAAACACGTTCCAATTGACGGTCGTTATATACGGTGTTCCCTACGAAATTTACATCTCCGAAGTAGTATTTGTTTCCTTCTTCTACCTTAATCTTTAAATCAATGTTGTTTTCATTGACTTTAATAAAGGTATCCGATAAAATACGAGCATCACGATACCCCTTTTCAGCGTAGGTGTCTACCAAATTGGATAAGTCCGCATCGTAATCGGCCTGAATGTATTTTGATTTTTTCCAAAACCGATAGAACTTCTTCTTCTTGGTCTTTTTCAGAGATTTTCTCAAGCGCTTATCAGAAAGCTTTTCATTTCCTTCGAAAACAATTTGGCGAATCTTGACTTTATCACCCTTCTTTACATTGATGACCATGCTCTGGGTGTTTGTCCCAGACGTATCCACAGCCGTTGCGATATTTACCTTGGCATTAAGGAAACCTTGCTTTTTGTACTTGTTTTGAAGGTAGTTTTTGGTGTTCGCGATTAAGCTTTCAGTGATTTTCTTTCCTTTTTTGAGGTCTGTATCATTAATGATTTCCTCAACTTTTCGCTTCTTCACCCCAAAAATGGTCACCTTTGATAGGGTAGGTCTTTCCAAAATATTCAATTCCAGAAAGATTTTATCTCCTTCAATCTTAGTGTAGTACATCGTCACATTGCTGAAGAGCTCAAGGCTCCAAAGCTTTTTGATGACTGCGCTAATTTCGTCTCCAGGAATGGTAATACGTTGTCCTTCGCGAAGGCCAGTATACGTTTTAACAGTTTGTTCGTTGTAACTCTGTAAGCCAGTTACCGTTAATCCGCCTAATATATACGTCTTACCATCTTCAAAGGATAGGTCTTGTGCATTTCCTTGAAAACAAACGACTATTAAGAGGAGAAGGGTTAGGTAGTGTTTTAAAGTATTGGCTTGTTCTTTAATGAAGTTGTTCGCTAGTTTTTCCAAATCGTCTTTCTCTATTTTGGTAACTCAAAATTGCTTGTACCAAATGATGCTCTCTAAAATCAGGCCAAAATACGTCAATAAAAAATAATTCAGCGTATGCAATTTGCCAAAGTAAAAAATTGCTGATTCTGTGTTCGCCACTGGTACGAATCAGCAGGTCTACATCTGGTAAAAAATGCGTGTAAAGATGTGTATTAATAACCGTATCGTCAATATTGTCAGTTGAAATTATATTATTTTTAACTTTGATACTGATGGCTTTAACAGCGGTTTTTAGTTCTTCGCGAGAGCCATAACTCAAGGCCAAAGTCAACGTCATGCCCGAGTTTTTTTCGGTTTGCAGCATGACTTCTTCCAACTCGTTTTGGGCTTTTTGCGGAAGGGAATCTATGTTCCCAATGGCCCGTAATCGGATGTTGTTTTTGTTTAGGGTATCCAATTCTTTCTTTAAAGAAGAGACCAATAATTTCATAAGGGTCTGCACTTCTTTTTTAGGACGATTCCAGTTTTCTGTGGAAAAGGCGTAAAGGGTAAGAAAGTCAATGGAAAGGCGCGCACAGTTTTCTACGGTTTGGCGAACGGCTTCTACGCCATTTTCGTGCCCAAAAATGCGCAATCTGCCGCGTTGTTTGGCCCATCGCCCATTACCATCCATAATGATGGCCACGTGTTTTGGTAATCGGTCAGGATTTACGTCTTTTATCGTGTGCATTTATTCAAAGCAATCTTGGCAAGGCTTTCTTCCGAACGTATACGTTAACGTAAATCCAGAAAAAACATACCAATCGTCGCTAAAAATATTGCCGAATCGGAATTGCTCGAAATTGGAACCTTCAGGATTACTGGCGTCCAGGTTGTCCGTGAAGGTGTACCGTGCCCCAATCTCCGCTCCCAATATCAAAAACTGATTTAAGCGATACTTGGCCCCTACCGTCATTGGAATTGCAAAACTACCTTCTTTTTGGTTAATATCCTGCACTTCGAGGGCATCAAAATAGTTATAGTTGTAACGGAAGTAGGTGAGGCCTGTATATAAATAAGGGGTAAACGCTGGTCCGAGCTTATGAAGATTGTATTCTACAAAGTTGAATTCAAGTCCCAAGGAAGCTTCAAGAATGTTATTGTCCATCACATAGCCCCGTTGCACACGCGATGCTTTGCTAGATTTGGTATCATCGGCAGTGAAGTGGCCATAAATGGCCGACGCACGCCAAGCGTAGCGCTTGCTTTTGTTCCATTTGAATATTCCGCCAATAGCTGGCCCAGACGGTAAAATGTAGTTGGTTCTACCGACATCCCCAATCATGTTGGTCCCTCCAGCAAACAAACCAATCTCGTAGGTTTGCGCCTTTGCACCCCACGCAACCAATAAAACCATGGCTACTAGCACTTTAAACTGTGTCATCAAAAATGAAATTGGGTAAAGGAAAATCTATAACCTATCGATTTCTTGGGTTCTCTTTTGATTAACAGTTTTTGGTGACTTTTATTGTTTGGAAAATCTTAATTACGACGGTCCTCTCCCCAAAGCAATTTGTTGCGAAGTGTTTTCCAAAAACTTTCAGATTTGTATTCAATCATTTTAAGCGTGAAGGGCGATTTGCGAATCCGAATTTCCTTTTCATTTGGGATGCTAGCGATGCGCGAATCGAGGGATATCAGGTGATTTTCTTCCCTACCCGATACTTTTAGTCGAATTTCGGTTTCATCTGAAATGACCAAGGGTCTTGCATTCAGGTTGTGGGGGGCTATTGGAGTGAGCACCAAAGATTTTGCGGATGGCGCGATTACTGGGCCGCCACAACTCAAGGAATAGCCAGTGGAACCTGTTGGCGTGGAAACGATAAGGCCATCTGCCCAATAAGAAGTTAAATACTCATCATCCAAGTAGGTTTCTACCGTAATCATCGAGGTCGTGTCTTTTCGACTAACCGTTATTTCGTTCAAAGCAAAGTTCAGCTCATCAAAAGCACCTAAATCCGAACTGGGCAAAACCTCTACTAGCGTACGTTCTTCTATACTGTAGGCCCCGGCCATAAACTCGGTAATGACCTTGCGGACGTCCTCTTTGGCAAAAGTGGACAAAAAACCCAACCTTCCTGTATTGATACCCACAATGGGAATCCCCAAATCCTTGACATAAGTAACCGCTCTAAGCATGGTTCCATCACCACCGAAGCTGATAAACAGGTCCACCTCGGAATCCAATCCTTCTTTAATGGTAAAAACAGCGGGAGAAAAATCAGCGATATGCTGCGTTAAATGGGTCGCGAATTGTGCTTCAACCAACACTTGAGCGTCTACTTTAGAAAGCTCATCCAGCAAATGTTCTACAAAAATGCTATCCTGGGGTTGAAGATGCTGTGCGTATAGCGCTACCTTCATGTGTTACACGTTGAGGTATTTTTCCAAATAGTCCGACCGCTGCTTCAAATCTTCCACATATTGGTCATCACTATTACCAAACTCAATATTGTAGTTGTAACGTCTAAACGTTTGTGCCACCTCATTCAAATTAGGGCTCCCTACTTTTAAGGTAACATATATAATGTCGTTAAGCGAATCTGAAATAAAAGCACCTAGCAAACGAGAATTGTTGCTTTCGACGATTTGGGCGATTTCACTAAAAGAATAATCCTTACTTCCAACTGAAATGACCAATACGCCACCTGGCTCTTTAAAAAACGGGGTGTCAATAAACTTGCCTACTACATCTTCCAGGTCGTAGTAACCTAGAACCACGCGATTCTCATCCAAAACAGGCAACACGTTGGCTTCATTTCGAGAGAACATCTCCATGACATCCATCCAAAGCGTCTCTTTGGTCACAAAAAAATGCTCCAAATCGTAACGGAAGATTTCAATGAGTTTATCAGGTTCAAAACAGGGCAAATCATTTTCCGACAATACACCAAGGAACTCACCATTTTCGGTAATCGCCACATGGGAAAAGGTGGTTTCCTCAAAGAAAGGGATTACCTCTTTCAGCGTGTCGGACACCTCAAAAACCGGAACGGTACTTATGATTTGGTCTTGGATTTGCATGCTTTATATCTGTAACGCAAAATACACAAATTAAATCTCAAAAGCTGTGCCTAATGCTTAATTTTGGGGTCTAAACCAGATGAATGACCCGATTAAGCGTTAACATTAACAAATTGGCCACATTGCGAAATGCCAGAGGAGGAAATATGCCCAACCTCATTCAATCCGCAAAGGACATCGAAGGATTTGGTGCTGAAGGCATTACAATACATCCACGGCCCGATGAGCGTCATATTCGCTATCAAGATGCGCATGACCTGAAAGAAGTGGTCACTACCGAATACAACATTGAAGGTAAACCCATTGAAAAATTCATGGATTTGGTCTTGAAGGTCAAACCGACTCAAGTAACACTGGTACCGGATGCCGAAGATGCATTGACTTCCAATGCCGGATGGGATACGGTTACCCATAAAACCCAGTTGCAGGACGTCATTGGCACTTTAAAAGCTGCTGGAATTAGAACCTCAATATTTGTAGACCCTGTTGTCGAAATGGTTCAAGGTGCGGCCGAGACCGGAACGGACCGCATCGAGCTCTATACAGAAAGTTATGCAACCTTATTTGCTGGCGGAAACCCACAAGAAGCAGTCAAGCCTTTTACCGAAGCGGCCATTGCAGCTCAGGAATTGAACCTGGGTTTAAACGCAGGTCACGATTTGAGTTTGGACAACATTGCTTTTTTCAAGCAAAACGTTCCCAATCTACTTGAAGTATCCATTGGTCACGCCCTTATTTGTGAATCCATTTATATGGGGTTGGATAATGTCATCAACCTTTATAAACACCGATTGCAATAATGGCGTTACTCCATTCAAGAATTATTGGCGAAGGCATACCCTTTGTCATTTTGCACGGTTTTTTGGGCATGTCTGACAACTGGAAAACGTTGGGTAACCGGTACGCCGAGCAAGGTTATCAAGTTCATTTGGTTGATCAACGCAATCATGGAAGAAGTTTTCATTCCGAGGATTTTGATTACACCTATTTATCAGAAGACTTGCTGGCATATTGTGACCATTATAGTTTGGACAACATCATATTATTAGGCCATTCCATGGGTGGAAAAACAGCGATGCAATTCGCTACGGAATACCCTCAACGCATGCGCAAACTATTGGTTGCTGATATTTCGCCCAAGTATTATCCGCCGCATCATCAAACCATTGTGGACGCCTTGGCCAAGTTGGATTTTTCCATTTTAACCTCTCGAAAAGAAGTGGATGAAACGCTAGCTGAAGATTTACCCGAAATGGGGATTAGGCAGTTCTTATTGAAAAACCTCTACTGGAAAGAACCGAAAGTGCTCGCGTTGCGATGTAATATTGAAGTATTGAAAAACCGCATGGAAGAAATTGGCGACCATATCGATGCTACAGCCCAATATGAAGGACCAACTTTGTTTTTGCGTGGCGACCGCTCTGAATACATTCAACCGGCTGACATCCCAGAAATACAAAGACATTTTCCATTGGCGCAAGTAGAGACCATTGAAAATGCAGGGCACTGGCTACACGCTGAAAACCCGAATCAGTTCTTTGAAAAAAGCCGGCTTTTTCTAAATTCCTAAAAAAGCCCCTTTTTTATTATGCATGCATAATTTTTTTGCTCGATTAATTGCCTGAATGACAATTTCTGCCTAGTTTTGGTTAATACGGGTTTAACCCTAATTTAACTTAACTAACATCATAATTCAATGATTCAGATGAAAAAGTATTTTGCCCTTCTTCCCATAGTTGGGCTCTTGTTCGTGGCGTGTAGCGATGATGACGATGCCGGAACAACTACTACAACTCCCGACCCCGACCCGGTAGTTATTACCTCGGGTACAGCTGACTTTTCCAATTATGTCGCCATTGGAAATTCCCTTACCGCTGGATTCTCAGATAATGCCCTGTTTATTGCAGGACAAGAAGCTTCCCTACCTAATATGTTAGCCCAAAACTTCGCGCTTGCTGGAGGTGGTGATTTCAATATACCATTTATGGAGGATAACCTAGGCGGAATGACTTTGCAAGGAAACGCTGTTGCCGGCAATCGTTTAATTCTCCTATTTACCGAAAGCGGACCTACCCCCGTGCCTGTTCAGGGTGTTGGTACTACTGAAGTTTCCAGCAAACTTTCGGGACCCTTCAATAACTTTGGAATACCTGGAGCCAAAAGTTATGAATTGCTTGCTCCGGGGTACGGAAGTGTTGTAGGAGTAGCAAATGGAACAGCCAATCCATATTTCGCAAGGTTTTCTTCTTCGGAAACAGCAACGGTTCTTGAAGACGCTGCAGCCAGAGGGGGTACTTTCTTCTCTGTCTGGGCAGGGGCAAACGATATTTTGCTTTACGCTACGAATGGAGGTACTGGAGTAGACCAAACGGGCAACTTAGACGCCGCCAGCTATGGCCGAAACGATATTACCGACCCTAATGTTCTGGCCGGGTCATTAAACGGTATTTTACAAACGTTAACTGCAAATGGCGCAGGTGGGATAATTGCCAATCTACCCAACGTAACGGATATTCCTTATTTCACAACTGTACCTTTCGCTCCTTTAGACCCTACAAGTGAATCTTTTGGACCTCAAATACCCGCTCTGAATGCTCAATTTGCTGGTTTGAATTTGGTTTTTCAAGCATTAGGTGTTCCTGAAAGGCAATTTGTTTTTTCGGAAACCGCTGCCAGCGCCGTAATTATAAAAGACGAAGATTTGGCTGACCTTTCGGCACAAATCACTGGAGCTTTAATGATGAACGGTGTTGACGCCGGAACCGCACAGCTAACTGGATTTCTTTACGGTCAAGCAAGACCCGCCAACGCAGATGATTTATTGGTTCTACCCAGCAGTAGCATTATTGGAGAGTTAAATCCTGATGCGTTAGATTTGTTGACCAATACTTTTGGTCTGCCTGCAGAAACCGCGGGGCAGCTTGCTGTTAATGGCGTAACTTTTCCTTTGGAAGATCAATGGGTGCTAACACCACCAGAAAGAATGGCAGTTGAAAATGCTTTAACCGCCTACAATCAAACAATTCAAGCTTTAGCCACCCAATATGATTTGGCTTTTGTAGACGCCAATTCCTTATTGAACGAATTGCGTGCTACTGGTTTCCCGCAATCTGACGGAAGTGTGGTAACAGCTACTTTTGCCACAGGTGGAGGTTTTTCTTTGGATGGAGTTCACCCTTCTCCAAGAGGCTACGCTATTTTAGCGAATGCTTTTGTAGCAGCCATCAATGAAAAATATGGTTCGAATCTACCAGATGTTGATCCGACCGATTTTACGGGATTGTATATTGATTGATTCCAACAAAAAACATAAATTCAAAGCACCGTTCGCGGTGCTTTTTTTTTAACCTAACTGATATGAAACTCATTTTAAGACTTTTACTCAACGCCCTTGCAGTTATTATTTTGGCCTATGCCCTGCCGGCGGTATCCGTAGACTCCTATGTTACTGCTATAATCGTAGCCATAGTGCTGTCAATTTTGAACTTTTTGGTGAAACCAATTCTGGTTTTATTGACTTTACCGATTACGATTCTCACTTTGGGACTGTTCCTTTTAGTGGTGAATGCCCTCATTATATTACTTGCGGCCCATTTTATTTCTGGTTTTCAAGTAGATGGTGTCTTATGGGCCATCATCTTTAGCTTACTCCTATCCCTGCTACAATCTATTCTGCAATCCGTTCTAAATGAGGATAAAAAGAAAAAATAGCCTCAAAATACATCGCTCCAAAAAAGTTGTTGCGATGCAGAAAATAGCGTACTTTTGCCACCCGATTTTCATTATCACAAAAGCGTAGGAGCAGATGAATATTACAAAACAGCAGATAGACGACCTCAATGCAGTAGTTAAAGTTGCCATTAGCAAAGAAGACTACCAGGACAAGGTCGATACGATTTTAAAAGATTACCGAAAGCAGGCAAATATTCCTGGTTTTCGTAAAGGACAAGTGCCTCTAGGGCTTATCAAAAAACAATACGGCAAAGCCGTTTTGGTGGATGAAGTCAATAAGTTGTTGCAAGATAACCTCAACAAATACCTCACCGAGGAAAAATTGGATGTTTTGGGAAATCCACTTCCGAAGCAACAAGATGATTTTGATTGGGACAATGATATTCTTGATTTTGAATTCGAATTAGGGCTTGCACCTGATTTTGAGGTAAAACTCAAGACCAAAAAAGCCATCACGCATTATAAAATCGTTGCCGATAAAAAAATGATTGATGAGCAAGTAGAGCGTATCCAAAAGCAATATGGCAAAATGGTTGCGCAAACTGAGGTCGCTGCTAATCACGAGGTTTCCGGAACTTTCGTAAACGAAGAAAACGAAATCAACAAAAAGACTACGGTCGAACTTGATAAAATCAAAAGCAAAAAAGCTTTGAACGCCCTTAAAGGGAAAAAGGTTGGTGAAACCGTGACCTTAAACACCAAAGGTCTGTTTACCGAAGACTATTTGCTTTCTGCTGCTTTGGGTATTGATCGCGAAAAAGCAGAAAAGTTGAATATCGACGTGGCATTTACCATTGAGGAGATCAACGAACGTGAATTGGCAGAATTAAACCAAGAATTGTTTGATAAACTCTTCGGAAAAGATGAGGTAAAGTCTGAAAAAGAGTTGAAAGACCGCATCAAAGAAGATTCTGAAAAGCAATTTGAGCAACAAGCAGAGCAAAAATTACTGAATGACATCACCGAGCGATTGATTGAAACTACAAAGTTTGATTTACCCGCTGAGTTTTTGACCAAATGGATTCAGGTAAGTGGTGAAAATCCGCTAAGCAATGATGAAGCCAAGGAAGAATACGATAAATCCGAAAAAGGATTGCGTTATCAACTTATTGAAGGCAAAATCATCAAAGAAAATGATTTGCAGGTACAGCTTGAAGAGCTGAAAGAATTCGCCAAAGGCTTTATCAAATCCCAAATGGCCCAATATGGTCACTTGAACCCACAAGAAGAAGAGTTGGAGAATATTGCCATGCGTGTCATGGGCAATCAAGACGAGGTAAAGCGTCTTTCCGAACAATTGATGAGCCAAAAACTTTTGACGCTTTATAAAGAAAAAGCCAATTTGAAAGTTAAGGAAGTCTCTTACGACAACTTCATCAAGGAAGTTTACGGTTAAGACAGCGTAATAAAAATTAAGTATCTTTATGGTGCCGAAAAGTATTCCTTTCGGCACCTTTTTTTTAAGCTTAATCCAACAAAATCCAATGGACTACGGAAAAGAATTTCATAAATACGCTACCCAACATCACGGAATAAGCAGTACGTACTACGACAAAATCATCAGTAGTATGTACCCTGTGAACATGACCCCCAATATTATCGAAGAAAGACAATTGAATGCCATTGCGATGGACGTCTTTTCTCGTTTGATGATGGACCGCATCATCTTTTTAGGGACAGGTATAAATGACCAGGTAGCGAACATCGTACAAGCACAGTTGTTGTTTTTGGAAAGCGCAGATGCTTCCAAAGACATCCAAATTTATATCAACTCACCAGGAGGAAGCGTATATGCCGGTTTAGGGATATACGACACCATGCAGTTTATCAAACCTGATGTTGCCACCATTTGTACGGGTATTGCCGCCTCTATGGGCGCCATTTTATTATGTGCCGGGCAGAAAGGAAAACGTAGTGGCCTTACCCACTCACGTGTGATGATTCACCAGCCATTATCTGGGGCTCAAGGACAAGCCAGCGATATCGAAATCGCTGCTAAAGAGGTATTGAAAATCAAAGATGAGTTATACCAAATCATAGCAAACCACTCGGAGCAAACCTTCGATAAAGTATACGAAGACAGTGACCGGGATTTCTGGATGAAAGCCGAAGAAGCCAAGAAATATGGTATGATTGACGAAGTTTTGGCACGGGACAACTAAAATTCCCAAAAATCGGTTAACGTACATATAGAATAACCGTTTTTTTACGTTATTGTGAATTGAACCGACTGACAATATGGCGAAAGAAAATCTAGAGTGTTCCTTTTGCGGAAGAAAGAAATCCGAAACCAACTTGCTGATAGCTGGGTTGGATGCGCACATTTGTGACCGCTGCATCGAACAGGCCTATAGCATTGTTGCCGAGGAATCCAAACAATCCAAAAACAAGGACCTTTCTTCAGAGCTTATTTTGAAGAAGCCCATGGAAATCCGAGATTTCCTAGACACTTTCGTAATTGGTCAAGAACGCACCAAAAAAGTTATGTCGGTCGCGGTTTACAATCACTACAAAAGATTATTACAGCCCAAGGGCAAGGATGACAGTGTTGAAATCCAAAAGAGTAACATTGTGATGGTTGGGCAAACCGGTACGGGAAAAACCCTTATCGCCAAAACCATAGCCCGAATGCTCAATGTTCCGCTAGCTATTGTAGATGCTACCGTACTTACCGAAGCGGGGTATGTTGGGGAGGATGTTGAAAGTATCCTTACCCGTTTGCTTCAAGCTGCGGATTACAACTTGGAGAAAGCAGAGCGTGGTATTGTTTTTATTGACGAGGTGGACAAAATTGCCCGTAAGAGCGATAACCCTTCCATTACTCGTGACGTTTCCGGAGAAGGTGTTCAGCAAGGTTTACTGAAATTGTTGGAAGGTACTACGGTGAACGTTCCTCCAAAAGGTGGACGAAAACACCCCGACCAAAAATTCATTGAAGTCAATACCGAAAATATCCTATTTGTTGCCGGTGGCGCTTTCGATGGCATCGAACGCATCATTACCAAGCGTTTGAACATGCAAGCTGTGGGCTATAGTGCTTCCAAAGCTGAAGATAATTTGGATAGTGAAAATATACTGCAATACATCATTCCAAAAGATTTAAAAGAATTTGGATTGATTCCGGAAATTATTGGACGTTTGCCCGTATTAACACACATGAATCCATTGGATGCCAAGACTTTGCGTGCGATTCTCACGGAACCAAAAAATGCCATCATCAAGCAATACGAAAAACTGTTTGCCATGGATGGTATTACCTTTAGCATTACCGAACAGGCCTTGAACTACATCGTTGAAAAGGCTGTGGAATACAAGTTAGGTGCCAGAGGGCTTCGTTCGCTATGCGAGGCGGTTTTCACCGACGCTATGTTCACACTACCAAGTAGCGACGAAAAAGAATTCAAAGTCACAAAGGCTTACGCCGAAGAGCGACTATCTTACGAAACCATTAAAAAGTTAAAAGCGGTTTCCTAAACTATACCGCGGCTTTTGTTACCTTTTGAAGTAGGTCAAAACATACCTTCGAGATGATTTTTTCATCTGAGTATAGGTTGTGCCCGAAATTAGGAACAATTTCTGCCTCCAACCCCATGTTTTTGAACCAATCCGCATTCGGTTGAAATGCATCATTTTCCCCATACATCAAATGTATAGGAACATTAGGCTTCTCTTTCTCATACCGAATACGCGTGGGCGAAATCGCGGTAAGGGATTTCATAGGCAGTCCTTTGAGCGCTGCTTTCCAAGCAATGGTGCCCCCTGTGCTGAAAGCCAAATAATGGCTTGGCGTATCTTCCCTTTTTAAAAGGTGCGCTACCGCAGTGTCAATGCCAGAATCCTTGAAGGCGGTATGAATATTCTCTTCTGTGGAAACAGGGACATCGATATTACCTAATTGTTGGCAATCGTAAAATTCAATATCGTAATACTGTTGCAAGTATCCGAAGTAAGAAGTAATCCAGAGGCCTTTTTTAACGCCCCACATATCTGAGAGTACAACAAGTTTTTCCGCCATTTTGCGATGTAATGTGTTAGTTATCTTTCCAATTTGCTTTAGAAAGTTCTCTATTAAAAACGGAAAAAGTGGATTTAATTGTTCATTTGAAGCAATTCTTCGATGTACGTGCGCTCATTGGATAGTCTGGGAATCTTATGTTGCCCGCCCAACTTGTCTTTTGATTTTAACCAATCGTGGAAAAGATTCTTGCGCGCTACGTGTACCGTGGGCATTTTCAAGGTCATATTATTATAGCGTTTCGCTTCGTAATCGGAGTTTAAGGATTTCAATGCATTATCCAGAAATTCAGTGAAGTACGCAATATCTTCGGGAGGCTTTCGAAACTCTATCAACCATTCGTGCCCACCCTTTTCTGTGCCATTCATAAAAACCGGAGCGGCCGTGTAGTCCATGATTTCAGCCTCTGTTTTTTGGCAAATACGTTGAAGGGCTTCCTCTGCATTTTCAATAATGAGTTCTTCACCAAAAGCATTGATAAAATGCTTGGTCCTGCCTGTAATACGAATTCGATAAGGATTGATTGATGTAAAGCGTATGGTATCGCCAATCTTATATCGCCAAAGTCCTGCATTGGTGCTAATGACCATGGCGTAGTTCACCCCCGTTTGTACCTCCCACAGCGGAATTGCTTTAGCGTTATCTTCTTGTGTTGGAATAAATTCATAAAAAATACCGTAATCCAACATTAACAGTAATTCTTGAGAGTTGTTTCGGTCTTGGATTCCAAAAAAACCTTCGGAGGCATTGTAGGTTTCGTAGTAATTGAACCGTTTCCTAGGCAAAAGTTTCGCGAACTGCTCCCGGTACGGAGAAAAGCTAACACCTCCATGAAAATACACTTCCAAGTTCTCCCAAACCTGAAAGAGATGGTCTTTTCCCGAACGTTCCAAAATATCGTTGAGCAATACCAACATCCAAGAAGGCACTCCAGCCAAACTAGTGACATTCTCGTGAACACTTTCTTCAATAATGGCTTCTAGTTTAGTCTCCCACTCGCTCATCAGAGAAACTTTACTGCTCGGCGTGCTACTGAATTCTGCCCAAAGTGGCATATTATCAATAAGTATAGCTGATAAATCCCCGAAAAACGTACCATTGTCCTTATACAACTCCTTGCTACCTCCAAGACGAAGACTTTTACCCGTGAACAGTTGGGAGTTTTCATTGTTGTTCAAATACAGGCACAACAAATCCTTGCTTGACTTGTAATGGCAATCTTCCAGAGCCTCGGCGCTTACGGGAATGAACTTACTCTTCGCGTTGGTAGTACCGCTACTCTTGGCAAACCATTTAATGTTAGTGGGCCAAAACACGTTCTGCTCACCCCTTCGGGCGCGTTCGATGTCAGGGGCAAGATCTTCATAGGTGGATACGGGTACTCGGGAACGAAAGGTTTCATAATCCCTGAAATCCTTAAAACCATATTGATTGCCTACTTCGGTCCCGGAGGCAAAATCAACAAGCTGGTGCAACACCTCATTCTGGACATCGGAAGGATACTTCAAAAAAAGTTCTATCTGGTGATAGCGTTTTTTCAGCAACCAAGAGGCGATGGAGTTGAATAAAGGTATTGGCATTTTAGGTATATTTGGTCAGCTAATAATTCTAGGACCACTAGCTAAAATAGGGCATCTTATGCTCTTTTTCAAATCTTGTAAAAACACATAATTTTCGATGTTGTACCAAGGCGTTCTTCGTAAAATGCAAACTGAAATGGGGAATCCCATCCAATATTATTTGGTGTTTGAAAATGACTTTTTGAACATGAACCAGGCATTGGACAAGCAGGTTTCCATAAACTTCATCACCTATCAGTGCTTGAATTGTGGAAAGGAATTGCCTATTTACCGACAAGGTTTTTGCAAATCGTGTTTTTACGAAACACCATCGGCCGGGGAATGGATTATGAGACCGGAGTTGAGCAAAGCGCATTTGGATGAAGAAGACCGGGATTTGGCCTACGAAAAACAAGTACAGTTACAACCTCATGTGGTGTATTTGGCTAATTCGAGCAATGTGAAAGTTGGAGTGACCCGAAAATCACAGGTGCCCACCCGTTGGATTGACCAAGGTGCACATGAAGCAATTGCGATTGCCGAAACGCCCAATCGCTACCTCGCGGGAATTACCGAAGTAGCTTTAAAAGCACATGTGAGCGATAAAACCAGTTGGCAAAAAATGTTGACCAATCGTATCGAAGATGTGGATTTGACTGAATGGCGCGAGCGACTTAAAGCTGAAATTCCTGATGAGGCTAAAGAATTCTTCGATGACTCAAAACAAGAATACCAGTTGGATTTTCCGGTTTTACAGTACCCTGAAAAGGTCAAAAGCTTGAACCTGCAGAAAACACCTACTTATAAGGGCATTTTGAAAGGCATTAAAGGACAATATCTGATTTTCGAGGACCAGACGGTTTTTAATGTTCGTGCCAACGAAGGCTATGTGGTGGGAATTGACATTCAGTAAGCCTAGCGGTCACGTGTTACCGTCTTTGCGTGCTATCCTTTTTCTTCTTTTTGCCTAAAAGTCCACCCAAAAGGGATTTTGCCTTGCTTTCGACAGGGTCTTCTTTCGCTTGGGTTGAATCCTTTTTTTCATCCTTACCGAGCAGCGTTCCCAGCACAGCTTGTGTGGTTGATTTTTCAGTGTCGGTAGAATCCTTTTCTGAACCCAGCACCCCAGCTAGCAAATCCGTGGCTTTGTCTTTCCCTTGATTCAATAAGCGTTGTTTTTGAACATCAACGAGTTGTCCTGTCAACTTTTTCACCCCTGATGTTAAATCAGTGCTTACACTTGGACTTGAGTAGGAGCCCCCAATATTAGCAGTAACCGGAATGGAAACCTCATCACTTTCTGACATGTCTAACTTTGCCATCAAGTCTGTAACCTCTTTTCCCAAATATTTAGCGGGCACATCCAAAGTTGCGGTGTACGCCAGCTGTTTTTCAAAGTCATGACTCCCTGAAACATTGACCGCAATATCTTCGTAATTCACGGTGAAGGGTTTTACCGCTACTTTTCCGTTATCAAAACTCAAAGCTGTTTTCAAGCCCTGCAAATTCAGTTTTTCCGAATCCAAAAAGGACATTTTCCCCTCCAACGCATTGAATAAGGGTGCTTTTTGGGTGTTTACCTGAGTGTTGAGTAATTCCGCCAACAAATTCCCCGAAACAGTGGCCAGATTGGGTGTAAAATCATCTTTGAGATTCCCTGTAATTTTGATATCGGAATTCAATTTCCCTTCAAAAGCACTGGCCAAAGGGGCCAAAACCTTAAATAAATCCAACGCTTGGAAGGATTCCCCAATACCCAAATTATCCATCCCGAGGCTTACATCAAACGTGGAGACTTCTTCCTTGGTGGAAACCGAACCATTCAAGCCCACATTTCCACCAAAAAGTGAGGAGCGTAAATTTTGCAAAGTCGCCGTTTCATCTTTGATGATTAATGTTCCCGATACATCTTTTAGGGATAGGTTATCGTACAAAACGGTGTTCGCTTGTGCGTCCAGCGTACAATCCAAAAAAGAAGGGATTTTGATTTTTTCAACGGATGGTGTTTCGCTTTCGGTTTCTGTTTCGGACTCCGCAGTTTCCTCTACCATAAAATCATCCAAAGCAATCGTATCTGAATTTAAGCTAAAGCGCCCCTCGATATTTTCATCATTGAACATGAACCCGAGCAGGTTGTCCAAAGTACCAGAAGCCTTGAAATCAGTTCGCCCCGTTTTGCCATCAAAGGACTGAAGTGAAACCTTATCTGGGGTGAATGAGACCGCAGCCTTTTGAATCTCCAATGGATTTTTGAGTTCTTCCGAAGTATATTGAAATCCGCTGAGCGACATCTCACCAGAGGTTTTGGTGTTTTGATATTGTTTGTTTTCCAAAGAAGCCATATCAAAAGCCGTATTTAAATCGGCAGTGAGTATTCCTTGTAAATTATGGTCCGCTGGGAATGGATAGGCTTTAGCCAGATTCCCAAGGTTGATTTTCCCGTCAGCACTCGCTTGAACTTTTGTGTTCCCCAATAGTTCACTGATTTTTGAACTCAAGTTGAAGCGGTCTTGCAAAATGCGAAAAGAAAGCCTTCGCAAATCCACAAAAGTATCTTCGGTGATTCCCGTTGCATTTTGAATGCTGGCATCAATGGTAATGTCCTCCACAGTTTGCGGCAAATCCGGATACTTAAAGGAGGCGTTGTTCGACGCCATTTTAATGGTGAACTTGGGGATATGCGTTTCGTCAACGATACCCGTAAAGTTTCCTTCAACTTGAAAGTCTCCCGTGGTTTTTACATCTTCTATATTTTGGGAATATGTTTCCGGAATAACGGCCAAAAAATTCTTGAAATCAGAAGATGGCGTTTCGAAGTGAACATCGACTTCTTGGTTATCCTCATTGACTTTTACGAAGCCATCGAATACCAAAAGCAATTGATTCACCAAGGCTTTATTCTCCAAGAAGGTGTATTTACTATTTTCCAAATCCACTCCAATTTTAGCATCCAAAGCGACGGGGTTTTGGTTCAAATACCGCGTGCTATCCAGTTCAAAGGACACTAAAGCGTCCGTTTTGGTCACCAGTTCGGACTGTTCCAAGGAAAGATTTCCTGTCCCCGAATGGTTCATTTCATTGAGTTCAAGGTGCATTCCGCTGGAAAAGTCATCATAACTAATGTTCGCATTGGTGATGCTGTACGATTCCAAATTCAACTGAAAATTGTTCGAAGTTTCCTCAGAACCGCTGGAAGTAGTTTCCTCCGAAGCTTTTGAAATATCGTAATTGGCGTTCTCATCTGTATCTACTTGTATACCCACCTTCGCATTTTCAAGAACAAGACGCTTGATGGCAATGGGGTCTTCTTCGGTTTTGAACAGTTCTGATAACGACATGTACAACCCAATATGCCCCGCTGCAAAAAGGGTATCCCCCTCAAAAGGAGCGGCGTTAATCAACGAAACTTTGTCCAGCGCGACATGCGCATTCGGGAAATCTTTGAACAAACTGAGATTAGCCTCCTCAAAATCAAAGGTTGCGGTGATATTATTATTGACTTTGTTCTTGATGATATCCGCTATTTTTCCTTTAAGGAAAAAAGGGACTGCGACCAATAGGACGACCATCAACAGAACAAAACCCGCGAGAATTTTCAGGGTCTTTTTCTTCATGACACAAGATTTAGGTACGTAAAGAAAGGAAGAAGGTGTTAATCCAACTGTATTTCTTCCCCTATTTTTAAGTTAAATCTTTTACGTAATAGATATACGAAGAAATAGAGCAAAGGGGTGTCGAGGAACGCAATTAATACCTTAAAAAGGAATCCACTTACTACAAGACCATAGAATAAATACCAAGGAATCTCCCCAAAAGAGCAGAGCAAAAGTACCACGGTGAAGGTGTCAATAAACTGGGAAGAGAAGGTTGAAAAGTTGTTTCGCAACCACAAATATTTGCCTTTAGTGAGGCGTTTCCAGAAGTGATAAATTTGGATATCCACGAACTGGGCTAGCAAATACGCCATCATGGATGCGAAAACGGCCACGATGGTATTCCCAAATACATCCTTGAACATGGTATTGGATACCGGAGACCATTCCGTTGCTGGAACAGCGGAGGCGGTGTAAACGATAGCCAAGGAGAAAAAAGAGGCAAAAATTCCCGCAATCACCACTTGATTGGCCTTGCGCTTACCGAAGATTTCCGAGATTAAATCCGTTATCAAAAAAGTCAAGGGATAGGGTAAAATTCCAACAGAGATTTCGAAAAGTGAAGCGCCTAATATTTCAATATCCCCGAAAGGTTGCCAATAAAAGAACTTCTGGAAAATCAGGTTGGACACCACCAAGGAAGTGATGAACAAAGCACCTAAATACAAATAAATTGAAAACGCAAAGCGCTTGTCTTTTTGCGTCATTCGATTACTTGATGTTTAAGGAATAGGGAAGGCGGGCTTGCACCCCTTCATATTGTTTTGCTTTTTTGAGGTCTTTCAGCACTTGATACGCTTCAGCGCCAAGCTCCTCTTCTACATATTGGGTAAGCCATTCGCTTCGTGCCCCACTGAAATCTTCCATAAAGCGTTCAAAATCCGATTTGTATTTGGGATACTTTCGAATACCGAATTCGTCAAGTTCGGCGAGTTCAGCTGCGGCATAAATAGCATCTTCCAAGCTCCCCAACTCATCGACCAATCCATTTTGCACTGCATCGATTCCACTCCACACCCTACCTTGGGCCAGGGAATCTACTTCAGCTACGGTCATATTTCTGCCTTGCGCGACACGCTCCAAAAAGACATCGTAGGTATCTTCAATACTTTCTTCCACCACTTTTTTGAATGTATCGGTCATCGGTTCGAACACGGAATATTCGACTGAATTTTTGTTGGTGCCTACTTGTTCGGCATTCACTCCAATAGTCTTGGAAAGCTCATGTACATTGGGAATGGTTCCAAATACTCCGATGGAGCCTGTCACCGTGGTTGGTTCAGCAAAAATCTTATCTCCTCCAGCGCCAATGTAATAGCCCCCAGAAGCAGCGACATTTCCAAAGGAAACTACAACAGGTTTTACCGCCTTTACCAATTCTACCTCGCGCCAAATGATATCAGAAACCAAAGCACTTCCACCAGGAGAGTTTACGCGAAGGACAACTGCTTTAATCTTATCATTATTCTTGGCCTTTTGAAGCGCTTTTTGAATGATACCCTGTCCTATGTAATCTTTGCCACCTTCGCCGTACAGAATCTCTCCTTGCGCATAAATGACAGCAATTTTATCCTTTCCGCTCCATATTTTTTTGCCTAGTGCTTCACGTAGGTACTCGGAAAAGCTTACGTAGTTGATGTCGTCGTCGTCAGAAAGGTTCAATTTGCTTTTTAGCATGGCCTCATATTCATCAAAATGTGCCGCTCCGTCAATCAAACCGGCCGCTGTCGCCAATTTTGGATTCCGGGCTCCGAGTGTATCTGCGGTTTTATTGAGTTCTTCCACCGAGATGCCTCTCGCGTCTGAAATATCTTCAAGCATCGTATTCCAAATAGAGGAAATCAAAGCAGTGATTTGCTCTCTATTTTCAGCACTCATTGCATCATATAAATAGGGCTCGACAGCACTTTTATATTTTCCGTGGCGAATTACTTCAATTTTCACCCCCGTCTTTTCTTGTAACTCTTTCAGGTACAAAATCTCCGTTGCCAAACCTTTGAAGTCCATGCCTCCTACCGGATTCAAATAAATGCTATCGGCCACACTGGCGAGGTAATAATCTTTTTGTGTGAAGTAATCTGAGTAGGCATAAATGCCTTTCCCCTTCAGTTGAAATTCTTCCAACGCTTCACGAATCTCCTGTGTCTGCGCCAGACCTGCTTGAATAAAACTGGTCGTCAAACTCAAGGCTTTAATTCTATCATCATCTGCTGCGATAGCTATGGTGTGAAGAATATCATCCAAACCATTTCCTTCGCTGAACAGTCCTCCAAAGGGGTCAGCTTCATCTTTCCCTTCATAATCTGAAATGGGCTCCGAAAAACTGAGTTCCAAAACGGAGTTGGATTCGACGGTTACCCCGTCCTCAGCACTACTAACGAGCGCGAAGAACACAAAAAACATAAAAAATAAAATTCCAAAGGCAATCAGCGTCCCTAAAATGGCCGCAAGGAGGTTTCGTAAAAACTTCATCTACACGAGATTATAAACAAGTCGCAAAGATAACCATTGTTTTACTTACTTTGCCAGCATATATGGGCGCTACACACCAAGTTTATTTGTCGTTGGGCAGCAATCTCGAGCATCGTTTTCGCTACTTGCAAAAAGGGGTTATTGCGATTGCCGAAAAAATGGGTGAGGTGCACAAGACTTCACAGGTGTATGAAAACCCTGCCGTAGGTTTTGAGGGAGATTCTTTTTTGAATGCCTGCATTTTGGTTGAAACTTCAATGTCCCCCAAGGCGGTATTGGAGACCGCATTGGATATCGAACAAACCTACGGGCGCACGCGAAATGCAAACGCAACGGGATACGCTTCGCGCACCTTGGATATTGACGTGCTTTTGTACGACAACGTTTTACTAGAATCGGAAACCTTAACCCTACCCCATCCTAAAATGACAGAACGGGCCTTCGTGCTCAAACCCTTGGCAGATATCGCCCCGCAATACTATCATCCTATTTTGGGGAAAGATGTACGCAACCTTTTGCAGGAATGCAAAGACCGGGTCGCCGTTCAAAAAACCAAGCACAAGCTCTTTAAAAGTAGGGAGCATTTTTTTTCACAAGTACAGTTGATTGCTATTGAAGGTAGCATTGGGGCGGGTAAGACTTCTTTGGCCAAGATGATTTCGGAAGATTTCAATGCCAAATTGGTTTTGGAGCGATTTGCGGACAATGCGTTTTTACCCAAATTCTACGAAGACCCTACGCGATTTGCTTTTCCTTTGGAAATGTCTTTTTTAGCAGACCGCTACCAGCAATTCACGGAAGATACCGCCCAATTTGACCTGTTCAAAAACTTTATGGTGAGTGACTATGACATTTTCAAGTCATTGATTTTTGCGCAAATCACGCTTCAAAAAGATGAATTCAAGCTATATCGGAAGCTGTTCAACTTCATGTATAAAGAGATAAAAAAACCCGATATCTACTTATTTCTATACCAAAACACGGACCGTTTATTGGAAAATATCAAAACACGCGGACGAGCCTATGAACAAAATATTGAAGCCCAGTATTTGGAGAAAATTAACAAGGGTTATCTTGATTTTCTGAAGGAACACCCGCAGCAAAACAGTATCGTTTTGGATTTAAGCGAGTTAGATTTCGTCAAGCATACCAAGGATTACACCTTTATTTTGGAACAGCTGGAAGACAACTTGCTTCAAAAAGCATTTTAAGGGAATTTTAGGAAAAATGTTTGCATATAAGAAATCCTTTTGCTTTATTAGCCGTCTCGTTCTGAGGAACTAACTAACTCAAACTATATATGAAGCCCCGTATTTCGGGGCTTTTTATTTGGTTTGCCACTTCGACCAAAGGTCCCAAACGACTACCCCAGCGGATACCGAAATGTTCAACGAATGCTTGGTTCCGCCTTGTGGAATTTCCAAAACCACATTACTTTGGGACACTACAGCTTGGTCCACACCTTTTACCTCATTCCCAAAAACCAAGGCGATACGTTCATGTGTTTTTGGGTCAAAGTCTTGCAACAGAGTGGCTCCTTCGGCCTGCTCTATGGAAACCACAGTGACGCCTTCCGCCTGCAATCCCTCAATAATTTCCAAAGTGTTTTCGCCATATACCCAATCCACACTTTCGGTTGCCCCTAACGCAGTTTTGCGGATGTCTTTGTGCGGCGGAGTTGCCGTAATTCCGCATAAATAAATCTTCTCCACTAAAAACGCATCCGCAGTGCGAAATACAGAACCAATGTTGTTGAGACTACGAATGTTGTCCAACACCAAAATCAATGGCGTTTTTTTTGCGGCTTTATAACCTTCGATAGTAAGACGTTCCAGTTCTTGGTTTTCCAGTTTTCGCATGGTAGTTTTCAACTTTGGATTCAAGATATCAACAAAAATTTTCGGGGCTCCCCGAAAACGGTATTTTCGTTTGTACCGCAATCCGCAAAATTAACAAACAAAAACACGTTTTGGCGAAAAGCAAGGCTTCCAAAAAGACAACTCCCTTGATGCAACAATACAACAGCATCAAAACCAAGCATCCAGATGCTTTGTTACTGTTTCGTGTGGGGGATTTTTACGAAACTTTTGGGCAAGATGCTGTCAAGGCATCTCAAATTTTGGGTATTGTATTAACGCACCGAAATAATGGTGGCGACAATACCGAACTAGCTGGTTTTCCCCATCACTCGCTCAATACCTATTTGCCTAAATTGGTGAAAGCTGGGGAACGGGTTGCCATTTGCGACCAATTGGAAGACCCTAAGCAAACCAAGAGCATCGTCAAACGGGGTGTTACCGAGTTGGTCACTCCAGGGGTAGCTTTGAACGATGACATCCTGAACGCCAAGCAGAACAATTTCCTCTGTGCCGTGCATTACGGTAAGGCCAAATTGGGGATTGCCTTTTTGGACATTTCTACCGGTGAGTTTCTCATCACAGAAGGACAACACGACCAAATTGACAAACTCATTCAGAACTTCTCTCCGAATGAAATCTTGGTTTCCAAGAAGCATCGCACGGATTTCAAAGAAGATTTTGGACCCCAACATCATACTTTTTTACTGGAGGATTGGGTATATCACGAAGATTTTTCCAATGAAAAACTAACCCAACATTTCAAAACCACTTCCTTGAAGGGATTTGGCGTGGGACACTTATCCTTGGGTATTGTAGCGGCCGGTGCCGTGCTCCATTACCTTTCTGAGACGCAGCACAATCGCCTCTCACATATTAATGCGATTCAACGCATCGGGCACGATGAACACGTTTGGATGGACCGATTTACCATGGGGAATCTTGAATTGTTCCATTCGCCCCACCCTAATGCGGTAACCCTTATCGATATCATTGATAAGACGCTTTCACCCATGGGCGGACGTCTACTCAAACGATGGCTGGCGTTTCCGTTAAAAGATATTAGCGCCATTCAAAAACGACATGGTGCGGTTGAACAATTGCAAGCCGATAGTAATGCTTTGCAACGGTTCCGAAGCCTCATCAAACCCATGGGTGACTTAGAACGTTTGGTTTCAAAATTGGCGACGGCCAAGATTAACCCTAAGGAAGTCGTACAACTCAAAAACAGCTTGGAAGCTTTGGTGCCCATAAAACAACTGCTATTGCAAAGTGAACATGACGTTTTGCAGGAAATGGGCCAAGCTATCGACACCTGTGAAGCCCTTCGTGAACGAATAAAAGCGGTTTTGGATGAAGAAGCACCTATCCAGTTGGCCAAAGGCCAAGTGATTGCGTCCGGGTTTTCGCAAGACTTAGATGAGTTGCGGGATTTGGCTTTCTCTAGCAAAGACTATCTGGACCAAATGGTGCAGCGGGAAACGGAGCAAACTGGCATCACCTCGCTTAAAATTGGTTCCAACAATGTGTTTGGCTACTACATTGAGGTGCGGAATACCCACAAAGACAAAGTTCCCGAAACTTGGATTCGCAAACAGACCTTGGTCAATGCAGAACGTTATATCACGGAAGAACTCAAAACCTATGAGGCCAAGATTTTAGGGGCTGAAGAGCGTATCCACGAATTGGAACAACAACTTTTTGAACAATTGTTGTTGTGGATGCAAGAACATATTCCCACGGTACAACTCAGTGCCAAGCAATTGGCGCAATTGGATTGCCTTTGTGGTTTTGCCGTTTTGGCCGTGGAAAACAACTATGTTCGACCACAGCTGGATGACTCTACCCATCTTCAAATTGAAGAAGGGCGGCATCCCGTTATCGAAAAGCAACTTCCGCCAGGTGAAGCGTACATCACAAATAGCGTTACCTTAAATCGTGAAGACCAACAAATCATTATGGTCACTGGACCGAATATGAGTGGTAAATCGGCTATTCTACGTCAAACCGCCTTGATTGTTCTGCTTGCACAAATTGGAAGTTTTGTACCTGCTGAATCGGCCAAAATCGGGATGGTCGATAAAATCTTCACCCGCGTAGGCGCAAGCGATAACATCTCCCTTGGTGAATCCACTTTTATGGTCGAAATGAACGAAACGGCAAGCATCTTGAACAATTTATCCGAGCGTAGCCTTGTGCTTCTGGATGAAATTGGACGGGGCACCAGCACCTACGACGGAATATCCATTGCTTGGGCGATTTCGGAATTTTTGCACGAGCACCCGGCACGGGCCAAAACCTTGTTTGCGACGCACTACCACGAGCTGAATGAAATGACCAAGACCTTCGAGCGCATCAAAAACTTCAATGTTTCGGTGAAAGAGGTCAAAAACAATGTGCTTTTCTTGCGGAAACTGGTACCTGGTGGAAGCGAACACAGCTTTGGTATCCATGTAGCGAAAATGGCCGGCATGCCGCAACAAGTACTTCAAAAGGCAGGGAAGATTCTAAAGAAACTGGAAAAATCCCATTCCAGCGAAGAGATATCGGATACCTTGGAAAAAGTAGGCTCCCAAGAAATGCAACTGAGCTTTTTCAATTTGGATGACCCTCTTTTGGAGGAAATTCGAGATGAAATCCTACATCTTGATATTGATACCTTAACTCCTGTGGAAGCGTTGATGAAATTGAATGAAATCAAACGGTTGTTGACTAAAAAGAAGGAAGCCAGTTCGTAAAAATTTGTTCTGATGCTTCTATTTCATCTTTCCAATAGTCCCCAAGCAAAATTGGGATGATGTCCATCCCTTCTCACCATTTTCACCCAAAGTAAGGTCATATGTTCCAAATGCAGGGCTTGTTCCAATCCGCCAACATCAAGGGTTGTAAAACCCAAGTCATCATTCAATTTCGCAACTGAATTTTTGGCCTCTTTATCATCTCCAGCAATGAGCATGACCGGTTTTAAATTGTACTGCGGAAAATTGGGGTTCATTAAATTTTCGAAACCATAGATGGTGTACGCCTTGACCACATTGGCCTCAGGAGCCCATTCTTGTACCTTTTCCGCACCTGAAATCTTACTTTCCAAACCATGCGAAATGCCTTTACCGACAGGGTTGGTACAATCGATTAAAACTTGACCCTTGAATTCCAATACCTCCAAAAGGTTCTTGTTGACTGAAAAAGGTGTTGCCAAAAAGACTGCTGCGCTATCATTAACAGCTTTCTGCATGGCTTCTACTTTGAAGTTAGGGTTATTGGAAACCGCCTGCACTACTGATTCACTTTCAGGGTGTTGATGACCAATAACGATTTCATGTCCCTTCTTCTCCAAGTTGTTAGCCAGGGCAAAGCCAACATTTCCAATACCTATAAATGCCAATTTCATCAGAATAGGTCTTGATTAGGAAGTCAATTGCGTTATAACCATTCGTGCAGCAGCAGCACCCGAGTTTTGTTGCTGACCCGTGATGAGATTTCCATCCGCAATGGCATAGGAAGAAAAAGGCGCAGCTACTTTAAAATTGGTATGCTTCAACTTTTTGGCTTCGTCTTCGATGCGATAGGGTTGTATTTGCATCCCAACAGCTTCATCTGCAAAATCCTCCTCAGCGTTAGCGAAACCCGTCCAGGTCTTTCCCGAAACCAATAGTTCTCCGTTGGCTTTTTTAGCGGCTAATAGTAAGGTCGTCGAATGACAGACTGCCGCAGCGGGTTTCCCGGATTCGTAAAAATCCGCGAAGAGTTTTTCCAAATCCGTGTTATCTTTAAACGTATACATCGGACCTTGTCCGCCTACCAAAAATATGGCGTCGTAATCCTTGGTCAGTACTTCACCTATGGCCTTGGTATTGGCCAGAAGTTTAGTAAATGTATCTTGCTGCATGTAGCCTAAGGTGATTACATCATTGGCAGAATAACCACTTGCGTCGGTAGGGTCAGAGTACGCATCCATTAGCAATTTCCCACCTTTCGTGGATGCAAGTTCAACTTCATATCCTGCTTCTTGAAAAACGTGCATCGGGTGGGTCAGCTCGGAGGCCCAAAAGCCAATAGGCCATCCGGTTTGTTCCGAGATAGCCGGACTACTTGCCACCATCAAGATTTTGCCTTTGCTAGGCGCTCCATGAAAGTGTACATAATTTTCGTTTTCTATTACTTGTGTTGTCATTTATGTTTGATTTTATGATTCAAAAACTTTTCCAACGCGGCTCTTTTTCGGAGATACATTGCGCTAAATCAGATGCAATGGTTTACGAAAACATCCCTTCGGAAAGATATATAGAATACGAATCGGGCTGAGGAATGGTTACCTTTGTTAGCAACTAACACTTATGTAAGTATGCCGCAATTCTTAAAAGACAATAGAAGGTATTATACGCCGGTGGAGTATGTACTTGCCAAGATTGGCGGAACCTATAAAATGCCTATCCTATGGCGATTGAAAGATAAGATGTGGCGTTTTTCGGAACTAAAAAAAAGTATTGCAAGACTATCAGACCGGATGCTCAGTAAGAACTTAAAGGAATTGGTAGCTGATGGTTTCATAGTAAAAGAAGTTATTCCCGAAGTTCCGGTACGTGTTGAATACTCCTTAACGGAGAAGGGACAAAAGGCAATCCCTATCATTTCCATATTAAGGGAGTATGGTTTTGATTTGATGAAAGAAGATGGTATCGATTCAAAATAAAAGGTTTGATGATGCAAAAAAGACTCGGCTATTTGAAATAACCAAGAC
Organism: Bacteroidota bacterium; assembly: GCA_039820925.1. Taxonomy (GTDB): domain Bacteria; phylum Bacteroidota; class Bacteroidia; order Flavobacteriales; family Flavobacteriaceae; genus Flagellimonas. The sequence goes on from JBCBPD010000003.1 coordinate 89,927, forward strand.
TGAAGCTAACACCTCCACCTAGCCCTCACTCTATTCCCACCGACTGAAAAACGCTTGGTTTGTGTTTTCACCCCTTTCGAAATCGTCCATCCGCCTAGATAATTTCAGCCCGAAAATCCTTTTGAAATTGAAGAATTGTTTTAAATTTGCATCCGCGCTTGTAAAAGCGAATGTTCTTTATTCATGCGAAAATAGCTCAGTTGGTAGAGCATCACCTTGCCAAGGTGGAGGTCGCGGGTTCGAATCCCGTTTTTCGCTCGACTTCGACTCCGCTCAGTCACCAAGGGTGGAGTTTTTTTTTGCACTCCTTCGGTGAAGCTTCGGAGTACTTAGGCTCGAGTGGTGGAATTGGTAGACACGTTGGACTTAAAATCCAATGGCCATTGTGGCCGTGCGGGTTCAAGTCCCGCCTCGAGTACGAAAACCCTCTTAATCTTTTGATTTTGAGGGTTTTTTATATCCGCTCCAAGCGCAATCGCAACATAGTATTCTCCAAAACGCCGTCATCGTCTAGGTCGTATAGTATGTCGCCATCCAAATTCCAAAGGCCGTCGGTGGTTATCTCCATGTTAAAGTAGGCTTCATCACCGGGGCCATCACCATCTTCAAGCATAACCAAATTCACACCATCAAACCCCAATTGGCCTGAAAATTCTTCAATGGGTTCATCTGGAAAAGTCATCACGGCAAAAAAGCGTCCGTTTTCTTGCACGGTCATGGTAAATGTACCGCCAAGGTCTATTACTTCAAATCCGCTATCTCGAACTTCCAGCTCTTCAAAATCGGCCAGTTGTGCATTCCATGCGCCCGCGATATCCGTCATAGAATAAATAGTACCTTCCAAAGCAAATTCGAATTCTGAATCATCACTGTTACTGCAGCTGATGATAAACACGGTAAGTATTGCTAAGAGTATGTGCTTGTTCATAAGATTTGATTTTTAGGTTATACTGCGTTTTTCCTATCCTCAAATGTATTTTCGCGCATCGTGGCAAGGTAGCACTGAGGTTACCATTTTATGTATTTTGGTTACCTGCCGAACAAAATGTGGTTTTTAAAGGACCACAGCGAAAACCTTTTACCTTTGGATTCAAGGAATGAGCATTTTGTCCTCGGTTACATTGGCATGCCTAATTCAAGATTATGATTAAGAAATTACTATTGCTTCTATGCATCACCTTACCAATCATTAGCTATTCCCAATTTTCAGGTGCGCTGGCGCTCATGAAGGTTGACACCAATCCGGAATTTGACCAATATGAAAAGCTTTTATTTGATGCCACGGAATTCATCTTCGATAATCCCAAAGACTTTAGATCAAAGGAGTTTTTGAGTGCTTGCAAGATTGTTGATTTCTGGAAGAACAAGGACACCGGTATCAACGTTCCTGTTTTTGGAAATTTCTATAACACCCTAAATCCAAAAACCAACCACCAGTATTTTTACATGATTGCTATGATGAATTACATTCTCAGCGAAAAAATAAATAAGGGTAGGCTGTTGAAAAACATCAAAATGGAAGGGCAAACGTATAGCGAACAAGAAGACGTGAGAGAATCACAACTTGAAGGCGCTAAGATTTTTTTGGACTACGCCGCCAACAAAAAGAACAATATCCTTTTGGAACCGAGTTCCAAGAAATTCGTGAGGGCGCACAAAAAGGGAAAATTGGAAGAGGTCTTTTTTGAATAGACATAACCCGGCTTACTATTGAATTCATCGCTAAAACCCAATGGAACATGAAACAACTGATTACACAAAGCATTTTTTTTCTTGTTCTGTGCGCCGGATTCTCCCAATCCGAAACCAGGGTATTGTCCCATGAAGATTATCATATAAAGTCGGTCGCATTCATTCAATACCTAAAAAAGGGAGGTAATCTCGATGACTTGAGCATTTGGTACGAAGGAAAAATACAGGATGATTTGACAGAAAAGCTACATCGTCTCAGTGCATTTGCCCACAAAAACCCGGAAGCACTTGAAATCAGTACTATCCCAAATGGAACGGTACCGACACAAAACAAACCTTTGGTGATGTATTATCTACTCGTTGATAAAAAAGAAGAAACTGAATTTGGTCTTTTTCTAGGCTACAGTGATGACGGGAATCTCCTTATTGATAATATTAAAACATTGGAAGAGATAAATACATCGAAAGCAAAAGAATCCAGGAAAAGTAAATCACTATCAATTCCACCGCCACCTCCCCCAAATTCCAAAAGGAAGCATTAGAGCTATTAAAGTTCAACCATAAAAAATGAAAAAAATCGTAATTGGCGTACTTACTATTCTGTTACTGCTTTTCACCCTTTTCTATTTAATTCCAAGTCTCATTGGATACATTGATGAAACGAAAATAAGACCTGAAGTGGCATGGTATAAGGTGGTATATACCCTACTGCAGATAGCCATTGCCATCTATTTTATGGTTAGGGGCATCAAACACATAAAGACCAATAACAAGTAAAGCCCAAGTACTATAGGTAAAAATGCCACCTGACGTCCCTTCTATTTTCCTCCCACAAAAAAACCCACAATACCCTATCTTTAAAAAATAGCGAAGGTTTTCATCAGGCTTCGTTAGAAACCATGCATATCCTATGTCAAAAATATTTGGGAAAATTCGCCAGCAGCTCTTAAAAGAAAACCGGTTCAGCAAATACCTGATGTACGTTGTGGGGGAAGTGGTGTTGGTCGTGATTGGTATTTTGATAGCGCTGCAAATCAACAATTGGAGCGAGGCGCGCAAACAAAGCGCGGAAGAACAGCGATTGCTCTCCGCACTTATCGAAGATTTTGAAGAGAATAGCATCCGAATTGAAGCGGCCATCAGCAAAGAAAAGGACATGATTACCATGAGCAAATCCTTGATTGCAGCCATGCAATCCGACAATCAAAACGTTGATAAAGATTCTATTCGGTTCTGGGTAGCCTCTGGCGCCAAATCATGGTGGCAGGCTCAATTCGTAACCGGAACGTATGATGCTATGGTAAGCTCTGGTAAAATCGACATTTTGAAAAGTGACGAACTAAAACGGGTGTTGTCCCAATTCGCGGCAGATATTGATTCCGGTTTTGAAGACCACAATGAATCCATAAATTATTTAATGGAAATGAACCACATATCGGCAGACGTGGCTCCAGCCATTATTCACGAGGTGCAACGTGAAGCACTGGATGTTTCCCTCAGCAACAAAGATTTGGACGAACCCATCCAAAAACTCATAGAAAATGACACCTACTTGGGCTTGTTGATTTCAAAAACCTGGCTCGAAACGCTTAGGGTTGATTATCAAGAAAAGTTACAAACCTATATTGCCGAAATCCTTTCAATTTGTAAAACCGAACTGAACCAATCATCTTGAAAAATACAATTGCTATGAAGCCTCTGCCCCTGCTTATCCTATTAAGTATTGTTTTTTTAGCTTGCAAGAAAGAACAAACTACATCAAATCCTTCAACCTCAACGGTGTTACAGGACTCCTTGTCCCAAGCATTAACTGAAATACACGGACAAGGTGGCATCAAAGGGTTTGGGATTGCTATCGTAAATGCAGATACCACGCTATATGTGAACGGATTCGGTTATGCAAGTTTGGATAGTACTAAAGCCTACACCAAACATTCCATTCAAAATATTGCTTCGGTTTCCAAAACCCTGATTGGTATTTCTGTATTGAAAGCCCAAGAAATGGGAAAGCTAAAGTTGGATGACCCCATAAATGCGTATCTGCCTTTTAAAGTAAACAATCCGTTTCATCCCGAGGATACCATTACCATCAAACAGTTGGCGACGCACACTTCGTCCATTCAAGATGGGGATTTGTATGATGCGAAGTCTTACATTCTTAAGAATGCAGCTGACACTTCGATTGTTCAATCCATGCCAAGGGTAGCCTACTTTAACCCGCCCGCAGCAAACATGGTTATGGGCACCTATTTGGAGAACTTTTTGTCCCAAGAAGGTAATTGGTTTCAAGAAGATAACTTTTTGAAGCACAAACCCGGACAATTTTACGAGTATACCAATGTTGGGGCAACCTTAGCTGCTTATATCATTGAACGGGCAACCGGAAAACCCTATAAGGATTTTACCCAGGAATACATCCTAAACCCTTTGGGAATGAACGCCTCAGGATGGGATACTGAAAAACTGGACACCACACAACTGACCCGGCTTTTCACGGTGGAAGGCGAACACATTCCTGACTATTCCCTCATTACCTATCCAGATGGTGGACTCATCACTTCTGCCCACGATAAGGCCAAATACCTGAGTGAGATTATCAAGGGTTATGCAGGAAAGGGCAAACTCTTATCAAAGGAAAGCTATGCTCTTTTCTTTGCAAAGTTTCTTTCTGCAAGCAATTTTGAGGAAGAACGGGACACGGACAGACCGTTTGATGATGAATACAACAGTGGACTTTTTATGGGGCATGCGCCCAACGGCTATATTGGCCATACCGGAGGTGACCCAGGGGTATCGACCTTTATGTTTTTTAATCCAGAAACCAAGATTGGAAAGCTACTTTTTATCAATACCGACCTAAACGCTGAAACCGTTGACCAATTCTTCGCGATATGGGATACCTTGGCATCATACGAGCAAAGCTTGAATGATGAAGTTGGGAAAACAACCTCAAACGAATAGCAATCTAACCTTAGGCTACGAAACAAAACCAGAGGTAAGGATTATTTCAATGGTGAGGCTTATTCAGGATTTCCAAAAAGGCCTACTCCAGTCTCAAACTGTTTATTGGGTTTGCATAGTAAGAAATTAGAATAGCAATCAATGGTGAGAGCAAAACCAACCAGGTTAAATCGCCCGAAAGTATCATAAAAAGATTGGTCTTGGAAGCGCCCATACAGACGTTGCAAAAAACCAAAAAAGAAGAAGTATTGAATATATTTGGTTTAGCATCTATTAGATATCAATAATCATCAGGTAGCCTAATTATTAATTCAAAGAGTTTTTGGAGATGCTTGTTCACTAAACCAAAAAACCTATTCCCTCATTCTTGATTTCTTCTCCTTTGGTTTTTCAATAGTTTGCGGACATGAGAAAATTCAAATCAAATAAAGTCAATACCTCAAAGTATAACAGCAAATTTGGTGCGATTCGAAGATTATTTCTATTGTCGATTACCGTATTTGGAATGTTGTTGATAGTTCTTATCAACCTATCCGCAAAACTGAATCAAAAAACGGTGGAAGAATACAATATTATTTCAAGCGTTTTGAATCACACCTTATCTGGGTACTCTAAATTCGAAGTGGGTATTTTTACTAAGGAATTTCCCCATAAAACAGACTTGTTTATTGACAACAAATCCGAATTAGACCATCTTGAACGTGCTGAACTCAATTGGTATATCCTAAAGAATTTTGACAATAGTTTTTCAAGAGCAGACCTATTAGTAAATCGCAAATGGGAACTCTCCAGAATCAAAAAGTCTAAAAACTATCCTTTTATTGATATTAATAAAACTTCCAATGAACCGATTGGAGTCAAGTTTTCAAACGTCATTTTCAACCGTGAAGGAAATCAAGCTCTGGTGTATGTAAGAGTTTCAAAGGCAAAGTATCCAAAATTGGTATATAGATTAATTAAAAATAAGTCATGGGAAATTCTTAGCGAGGAAGAACTGAATATTGAGATTAAGGCCATTAACCCTCAACCGCACAAAGAATTAAAAAAGATTACGTTATGAAGAGAAATCTACTTTTTTTGTTTGGATTATTGCTCTTTACAAACTCCAAAGCACAAAACTTTGACACACTAATTGATAAGTTCAAAGTGAACCTTTTCGATTTGGTTAGAATTCCGCAAGACAGCGTAACAAAAGACACTCTTTATAAAACAAGTGATTTCGAAGTATCAATCAGCAAAAATCCTATCACGATTAATGTAGATTCATTCATTATTAAGAATCCCAATTATACCGAAGATATCGATGACTGGGATGATAACTATATCAATTATCCCAAATCCCCGACTGTAATTTTTGAAGAAAACCTTATCTCATTGTTTGATAATGGCAAGTTTATTTGTCACAGTTTGAATGGATATACAAGAAACCGAAAACTAGAAGAAAAGCTTAGTTCCAAGCATTTTAACTATCACTGGAGCATTGATGGAGAATTATATGCAAGAGCTCGTCCTTTTCTTTTTAGTCAACTTTATAAATGGAACGGCAAAAAGTGGGTGAAAACGAAAATCAAACTTCCATTTGATAACGAACCAATACTATTTGCGGATAAAGATTTTATTATTTATAGAAAATGTGCGGGGGAATTTGGCGGTACAATCTATTTCTACGACAGAAAAAGCACTCAAACCTATTATACTGATTCCACTTGTAGCATTACAGTAGCTAAATTCAACGGCAAGTACCATGTTTACAGCAACCTAGGCCATATGATGGGGCGCTCTAAAATGAAAATCATTGACAACCCGAAAAAACTGAGCAAAGCGGATAAAAGTCAACTTAAATCGAACCTTTACAACTTGGGTTATCAAGATAAATCCAGAAACGCGGTAACCTCCTTTGACCTAATGGGAATTCAACTCTTTTCTTCATTTAGTATTGATAACAGACCGATGTTAATAACACACTTACAGGATAGAACTTTTCTATCGGAAATTAAAGGAAGAAAAATTGAGATCATTAATCCCCTTTTCAACAATAACAAATACACCCATGACCCTATTACAAGAACTTACGGAAAGTATATCCTAATTAATCTTGATTTTGACTCTACGGCGATGAATAGAGAAGTCTCATTAATAGTAATTGAAGGGAACTCGATAACACTGCTGGACTGGAATGAAAACCAATATTTCTGAGCACTCTAAAGTGGTTGTATTAAGAAACTATGGTCAATTTTAAGTCAGCACTAAGGTATAGTTAAGATTCGCTTGCTAATGTATTTATGTCAACCCTCCTCATTTCACAACTACGTCTATATTTCTTTTCTCAACTTTAACCCTTTTTGAAAGAATATGGAAAGTAAGTATGCATTTTGCCTTTTCCACAAGTTTTTAAATAACTCTCATTGAATTCTACTCAACCTTCAAACTATTGATTGGATTTCGTCTGGAGACCCGAATAATTTGAAAGCTCACGCTGCATAACGCAATAAGCAATACGCCAACGATGGCCACTCCAAATACCCACCAGTCGATAGCAATGCGATAGGTATAGCCTTCCAACCAACGGCTCATTAAAGAATATGCAATCGGAATGGCTACCAGTCCAGATAACAATACTAGCGTAGTAAAATCCCCAGAAAGCATCTTAAACAGGTTTGCGATAGAGGCGCCCAGCACTTTTCGTATTCCGATTTCTTTGGTTCGTTTTTCGGCAATAAAAGATGCCAAGCCGAATAGCCCCAAACAACTAATGAGAATGGTTAATAAGGAGAAAATACCCGATAGCTTACGCAAGCGTTCTTCGGTAATGAATTTTTTACCAAAGGCTTGGTCCACAAACTCGTAATCAAAAGGAACGTTCGGTGCGATTTTCAGGAACACGTCTTCAATTTGCGCCAAAGACTCACTAACCGGCTGACTCGATGCTAGTTTTACTTGTATCCAGTTTGTATTGCCATAATCCATCATATAAATCGCTGGTTTCACGGGCTCATAAGGAGATTCCGTCAATAAGTTGTCCACTACCCCGATTACGGTATGGTCTCCATTACTCCATCGAATGGTTTCGCCTATTGGATGCTCTAGCCCCATATAGTCCACAGCCGCTTGGTTTAGAATATACGCTGTGGAATCAGAAGGAAACGCTCTGGAAAAATCCCTTCCTTGAACCATATTCCACTCGACGGTCTTCCCATAATCGTGGGAAACAAAGAAGGTGACCAAATTGGTAATCAAACTAGGGTCTTTGCCTTCCCATTCAAATCCACCGTTGTTGTTCCATACCTCCGTTAGCGGGCTGGAAGATTCGGAGATTTCGGTAACCACCCCAGTATTTTTCAAAGATTCTCTAATGAGATTGTACTTGCCTTCGTAGTCTTCTGTGTTCTTGGGAATCATCAACAGTTGTTCACTATTGTATCCCGTAGGCCGGTCTTTGGTATGCTGAATTTGTTGATTGATGATTACTGTGCCTACCATCAGCACAATGGCTACTGTAAATTGAAAAACAACTAATGTCCTGCGTAAAAACACCTGTCGTTTTCCAGATTGCATGGTTCCCTTGAGGGCCTTCAACGGTCGAAAGGAAGAAAGGAAAAGCGAAGGATAACTGCCTGCCAAGAAACTGGTAACCAGAACCAGCCCGAGCGCCATGGACCAAAAAAGCGCGTTGGTGTAGGGAAAAAGGATTTGTTTTCCGGCTAGCACATTAAAAGATGGTAAAAATAGGATGACCAACATGCAGGCGATGGCAAAAGCAAAAAGGGTCACTAAAAAAGACTCAAACATAAATTGCATCACCAGTTGGGATTTGTCCGAACCCACCGTTTTTCGAATCCCTACCTCCTTGGCTCTTTTCTGTGCGCGGGCCGTGGCAAGGTTCATGAAGTTGACGCAAGCGAGCATCAGCACAAAAATGCCGATGATACCGAAAAGCTTCACATAACGAATGGCACCCCCAACCATTTGACCATTCTCAAAACTGCTTTTTAGATGCCAATCCTTCATCGGGTGAACAAAGATTTCAGGATTGCTTTGCTTGGTGCCTTCCGGTACGTGCTGGTATACGGCCTTTTCTATCTTTTCATTGACGGTTGTCATGGTGGCCTCCTCCGCTATTTGCACGTAAATCTGATAGGAATTGTTATCCCACAACCCCTTGTCTCTAGCAATTTTCACCCAATCATGTGTAGAAACATAATGGTCCCAAGGAGCAATAAAACCCAGTTCGTCAAAACCCAATTCCAAAGGTACTGCATCAAAAATACTGGCATTCGCAGGAAGGTTCTTGTAGATTCCGGTTACGGTAGCATTCTTATTATTGTTGATTTTTAGTGTTTTTCCCAAAGGGTCTTGCTCGCCAAAAAGTTCCTTTGCAGTGGACTCAGAAAGCACCACAGCATTAGGGTTGTCAAGAGCTCTTTGATTTCCTTTAATCATGTCAAGTGAAAACATGCGCAAGGCATCTTTTTCCATGAAGACGCCCGTCCGAGATAAGTTCTTATCCTCCAAGGACAGCACATTATCCCCAGGAAACGAAGACATTACCACATGTTCGAAATCATCTGTGTAGGCGGTACGAAGTTCATCTGCCAAAGGATAGGGTAAGGTATACCTCGTGCGCGTTTCGCCATCGAATGTTTTGTTTATCAGCACCTGTCCAATCTTGTCATAATGCTTGAATTCTGTATTGAACGTAAGCTCGTTGTGCACCCAAAGGCCAATGAGCATGGCTATGGTCAAACCAATGGCCAGACCACCAATATTAATGATAGAGTAGGTTCTGTTCTTGACAATACTCCTCCATCCGATTTTCAAATAATTCCGTATCATACTAGTGCTGTGTGGTTTTAGGCCGGTAGGAAATGGCAGTTATTGACTTCATACACTTCTATGAAGCACCATATTCATGCCATTATCTTAACTTTCTTAAAAACAATGCTTTACATCAAATATTAGATTCAAAATCGATTTAAATTGTAAAAAATATGGACAATCGTTGTCAAAGGTGTTTACACCAAAGCCGCTTGAAGTTTTGTCCATTCTTTAACTGAGGTTACTGAAAACCAAGGGAATTAATCGATAGCTTTATTAAGGTAGAACCGTATTGAAATCCACTATGAAAAATATATTGACCTTGGCTAGTATTGTTTTGTTCGTTTTGGCCATCTTGATTATGTACCTTGGTATGCAACGGGAAACTATTTTCAATCCTCCCAATATTACTGGGATTGGATTCCTGATGATAGCCGTTGTTCTCGTATTTTGGCGAAAAGAAATCCAATAAACCGATTCAAAGCCGTGAAAACCGAGTTAGATTTAAAAAACTGGAATCGCTACGAACATTTCAAATTCTTTTCCGCTTTTGACGAGCCTTTTTATGGCATCACGGTCCGACTTGATTGCACAAAAACGTACCAGTTGGCCAAACAAAACAAAGAATCCTTTTTTCTGTCCTACCTGCATAAATCGCTTGTAGCAGTCAATTCCATCGCCAACTTTAGATATCGCATTGAAGATGGGAAGGTATTCGAATACCAGCGTATTGACGCCTCTCCAACCATAAACCGACCAGACGGTACTTTTGGGTTTTCCTATTTGAAGTATGATGCCGATTTTAAGACATTTCGGGACTTAACCCTTCCCGTAATCCAAGAAGTGCGCGAATCAAAAGGTTTAGTCCCAGGAACCGCGGGCCAAAACGTAATTCATTATTCAAGCCTCCCTTGGTTGGACTTTACCTCTCTTTCGCATGCGCGTCACTTTAGCTTTGGTGACAGTTGTCCAAAAATTTCGTTTGGTCAAATGAAAGAAACGAATGGTCGATTTGAATTTCCGGTTTCCATTCACGCACACCATGCTTTGGTTGATGGCATTCATATTGGGCAATTTGTGGAGCGGTTTCAGGAGTTGTTAAACGCTCAGGCCTAACTTGAGATGATGTATTCAACCCAAAAGCAAAAATTGAAAACGACGTCATCCTAAATGGAAGTTTTAAAAAGATATATCCATTCCAAAATAGAAATACAGCCCGAAAGACTGAAAGATATTCTCGATTCTTTTGAGCCTAAACAGTACGCAAAAGACCAAGCCATCATCCGGGCAGGACAATATGTGACCAAGTATTATTTTATCGCTCAAGGCGGCATTCGTATTGTTATCGCCACACCAGAAAAGGAAGTGACTGCCTGGCTGATTTTTGAAAACAACTTTTTTAGCGATTTGGAAGCGCTACGGAATGGCCAAGTCTCCAAGGCTAAAATACTCGCTTTGGAAAACACTGAAATCTATAGCATTGAAGCCTCCAAAATGCATAGATTTTATAAGGATTTTCCGGAATGGCAAGAATTCGGTCGACTCATTATGGAGGATGCTTTCTTAAACGTTGTGGACAGTTTGATTTCGTTTCAAGTGATGGATGCCGAAGCGCGGTACTTGAAATTGCTGCAAAAATCGGACGCTATCAACCGTGTTCCCCTAAAACAATTGGCCTCGTATCTCGGAATCACCCCGAATTCCTTAAGCCGCATTCGTAAAAACATTCGCTGATTTCCGTAATTACCAAATGGTAATTTAGGGCGTTGAAATAGCCAGCACCTTTGCACTATCAATAATAAAAGGAACAATTATGATAGTCAGATTAAGGTGTTTCATTACCACCCTTTGCTTAGCAATAATGTCACTTCAATGGGCAAATGCTCAGGTCACGGGCGAAGTGAATGTAATGGACAATGATTTTTTCTACATCCAGTATCTACAGCAAAATGAGTTTTTGGAAGGAGTAAAGTACCAAAAAGGAACAGCCCGCTTCAGCTTTCCTATGCTTCGAAGGGAGAAGTTCTCCGTGTTTAGTAGCCTAGGCTTCGATTCTCATGATTTTAATTTTGAGGATACGCAAACCCTAGGCAGCACCAATGATTTGGAGCGTTTTTATAATGCCAATATCAGTACGGTTCTTCAATACAAACTCTCCGACAAATGGTCTATAAACGCCGTGCTTTCCCCTTTTTTAATTTCGAATTTCGAAGGGGGTATCTCGTCAGATAATTTCAATTTTAACGGAAACGCTTTCGTAGAACGCACTTTTATAAGAAAGAATGGAGGCTACTATTTATTGGGATTCGGCATTGGTTACATGACCCTAAACGGCACCACCCAAGTAACGCCCATTACCCAACTAAAGGCAAGACTTAACGAAAAATGGTCATTTGTATTAGGGCTTCCCAATGCCTACTTGAAATGGGATTTTCACGAAAAAAACTCCCTAAAACTCTTAGGCGATTTAAACGACTTTACCGCAAAGCTCAATACCGACTCGGGTCTCTTGAATGATGGAGCAACCGAAGAATTGGTATTTACCACTATTTCAGGCGGTATCGAATACAACTTCTGGTTTACGGATTCCTTTGGGTTAATGGTAAAAGGAACTTACCCTGTTTGGGGCAATTACGAACTAAGGGATGGAGATGGAAACATGACCGTTGATTTTGATGCGGATTTTAATCAACCCTTTTTCAGTTTGGGAATCAAGTTCAACCCGATACGCAAGCTTCAAAACAGTCTTAGAAAACCCTAAAACAAGCTTTATGGAAAAGTCCACATTCAATAAAAGTAGCTTTCTAAAACTGGCTATCCCGTCCTATCTGATTCCATTGGCTTTTTCCGGAACTTCGGGTTTGCTGCTGAACAAACCAGAGTTAATCAAAGCCAGCTATTCAACCATTGCATTGCCTTCCTTATTGGCCACCGCAGCCTGTTTTACGCTATTATGGCAATTGCAAAAAAGACAACTGTTTTTAGTGAACCGATTTATTATGACGCTCATTTTGGTTTTGTTGATGGTTTTCTTATCCCTAGGAATCATTTATGGATTTCAAATGGAAAAGTACATTTGGGACATATTACCTTCTGTAGTTATTGGAAGTGCCATAGTGACTTTAACTCAACCCTTGAAAAAGCATTAAAATGAAAGGGTATCGAAAAACAATTGTTGTCTTTGGCTGCACTGGTACAGTAGGAAAAGTGGTTTTTGAGAGACTCCTAAAGGAGGATTGTTATGTGAGGGGAGTTTTAAGACATCCCAAACGCACACTACCTGTTCCGCTGAATGCTTCAAACGAACATTCCTACGTAAGTGCCGATTTAGAACATCCAAAAGAAGTGGAAGCAGCCTGTTTCCAAGCCGACACCGTTTTTTTGTTGACAGCAACCCATTCCAATCAAATTCAACAAGAAATCAACATCATCAAAGCTGCAAAAAAGATGGGCGTTAACAAGGTGGTCAAACTTTCCGCGCCGAGCACGGGAACCATTGAAAGCGTTGAAGTTGCCAAGTGGCATAGGGAAATCGAAGCATGTTTGGAATCATCAGGACTGGACTTTTGTTGTTTGAGTCCCTACGCATTCATGCAAAATTGGGAAAGAAACACCTTCACTATTCAACGGTTTGGAAAAATCTTTGGTGCCATGAAAGATGCACCAAGAAACTACATCGACGCTAGGGATGTGGCTGAAATCGCTGTAAAACAATTGCTCCAAAATGAGGGGGCAGCAGAAAAGTATCTGACTTTGTCTGGTCCTGAAGCGATTTCGTATCCTGAAATGGCAAAAAGACTATCAAAAGTAACCAACCACCACATCGAATATGTTGATATTCCGCCATCTGAGTTGCGTACGATGCTTCAACAGAGAGCAAAGTTGCCCAAATGGCTGGCAAATCATATTGTCGAATTGGATGAACTCGCCGTAAAAAAACCCGAACCTACAACCGACTCTGTCGAGAAATTGTTACTGAAAAAACCGAGGGTTATGGATGCTTACTTGCTTGAATCCAAACACTGCTTTCAAAAGAAACGGCTAGGAATATTCAATTAGCACCAAATGACCGTTTCAAAGCACAATAGAAAAATGGTTTTGTTTGATATCAAAAAATTGTTCTATAGCTTTAGAAGTAATGAACTAAGCAACCGTAACTAGAATGAAAAAATTATGGCTCTTCATAGGGTTATTGCTAATCCTATCCTGCAAATCGTCATCGGATAAGGTGGAAGACAAACTCTACACATGTTTTACCAACGCTTTGTCACAACAAGAAGCGCAGAAACTGACTACTATTAAAAAGGCATATGAAAACTACCTCATCGAGCAAAAGGTGTTGGAATCAACGGATGCAAAAAGCTACTGGAACTTCTATAAAAAAATTGCCGAGTCCGGCGCATTTGAGTTTGCCAATGACTTCAATTTTTCAGAAAAAATGCGTTTTTTGGCAAGGGAAAGTTTGGAAGCAAACCAGGCGCAATTGGATTGCTATAATCTTATTTTCCAATCAGAGCTGTACTTGAAATCCAAACAGCATCAATTGCAAGAAGAAATACAATCGCTTCGAAAACATCGGGTCACCCCAAAAATGATTGCCCAAACCACTATTGAAATATTGTCTGTTGATGATTTTGAATTCGAATATAACCGCCTAATGACTTTACTCTTTATTGAGACATTTAACGAAAACAACAAGCATGCATCAAAAAAATAAGGTCTTAAAACCCTTATAGTACGGGGCTTGGGTTTTCTGTTCGGTATTCAGTGAAGAGAAAAGAGCAACTAACCTTTGTAGATAATTATTGGCCTTATTTAGAGGTTTAGTTGCTTGTCCAA